>NZ_JBNMIZ010000009.1:0-28131 GCF_050873525.1 Brachyspira sp.
AATAAATGATTTTTGATTTATACAGTCTTTTTAAATTTATGTCAACGGCTTAAAATAAAAAAATTCTGTCATTGTGAGGCTTTGCCGAAGCAATCCACTATTAATAAAGTTGAATTTTTAAATAAAATTTTATTTAAGTGGATTACTTCGGGCTAAAGCAAATAAAGTGCAGGACGCAAAGCGAATGACTAAAATTTTTATAAATGAATTATTAATAAAAAGAGAGACTAAAGAAGCCTCTCTACTTTTACAAAATTATAATAAATAAAATATATAAAAATTATTTATCCTGCAAAACTTTTATGCCGGGCAATTCTATTCCCTCTAAAAACTCTAACGAAGCGCCGCCTCCTGTAGATATATGAGTCATTTTGTCGGCAACGCCAGATTTATTAACCGCAGAAACGCTGTCGCCTCCTCCTATGATGCTAACCGCTCCAGAATTGGCGATAAATTTTGCAACCTCGAAAGTTCCTTTTGCAAAGTTTGACATTTCAAATACTCCCAAAGGTCCGTTCCAAACCACAGTTTTTGCATCTTTAAGAATATTCTCAAGTTCTTTAAGAGTTTTATCTCCGACATCCATTCCCATCCAGCCTTGAGGTATCGAATCGCAGTCAACGGTTTTTCTATTCGCATCGTTATCGAATTTATCGGCTATAATATTGTCTACGGGCAAATATAAAGTTTTATTCAATTCTTTAGCTTTATCCATAATTTCTTTAGCCGTTTGAATATAATCGTCTTCACATAAAGAAGCGCCTATTTCATAACCTTTAGCTTTAAGGAAAGTATAAGCCATTCCTCCGACTACGATTAATGTGTCTACTTTATTAAGCAGATTTTTAAGAACGGAAATTTTGCTCGAAACTTTCGCTCCTCCGATAATCGCCACAAAAGGTCTTTTAGGGTCGGCAACCGCGTCTCCCAAATATTTAATTTCTTTTTCCATTAAGAAACCAGCGACTGCAGGCATGCTCGGTTTTGCAGATACTATTCCCGCAGTGGAAGCATGCGCTCTGTGAGCAGTTCCGAAAGCGTCATTAACATAAACATCCGCCAAATCTGAAAGCTGTTTTGAAAAATTCGCGTCATTTTTTTCTTCTTCCGCATGATAGCGAAGATTTTCCAAAAGAAGAACATCGCCCGCATTCAAAGAGGATGCCGTTTTCTTTACTTCGTCTCCTATACAATCGTTAGCGAAAAGAACTTTATTATTCGGAAGTTTAGTTTTCAAATAATCGTAAACTGGCTTCAAAGAATATTTTGGATTAGCCTCGCCTTTAGGTCTTCCCAAATGGCTCATTAATATTAACGAAGCGCCTTGCGAAAGTATATATTCTATAGTTGGCATAGCCGCGTCCACTCTCGTTGTGTCGGTTATTTTAGAATTTGTTTCTTTATCGAGAGGAACATTGAAATCCACTCTCATTATTACTTTTTTCCCTTTAATGTCTATATCTTTTACTGTTTTTTTCATTTATTTATCCTTTTATTAAAATTTTTTATTTGATTTATATAAATAGAGGACGCCGATAATTATTATTAATTACGCGCCCTCTTATTTCTTACAGATTTAATATTCAAATTATTTCTTACTATACATATATAATAGTAAGTCTATAACTCTGTTGGAATAACCCCATTCGTTGTCATACCAAGAAACTACTTTGAAGAATCTTTTTTCTCCTTTAAGATTATTTTGAAGAGTAGCCAAAGAATCGTATATTGAACTTCTATTGTCATGAATGAAGTCGCTTGATACCAATTCTTCATTGCAATATCCTAATACATTTTTCAAATAGGATTCGCTCGCTTTCTTCATTAAAGAGTCGATTTCTTCTATACTCGTATCTTTTTCGCTTCTGAAAGTCAAATCCACAACGGAAACATCTGGAGTAGCCACTCTGAAACTCATTCCCGTCAATTTTCCTTTCGTAGCTGGCAAAACTTCTCCAACCGCTTTAGCCGCTCCCGTAGTTGATGGAATAGTATTGCAAGCTCCCGCTCTTCCGCCTCTCCAGTCTTTCTTTGAAGGTCCGTCAACGATTTTTTGAGTCGCCGTGTAAGAGTGGATAGTCGTCATTAATCCTTTTTCTATTCCGATGCCTTCTTTAAGAATAACATGAACAAGCGGAGCCAAACAGTTAGTCGTGCAGCTTGCGTTTGAAACCACATGATGTTCTGCAGGATTATATTCTTCATGATTAACCCCGTAAACGAAAGTTCTTAAATCGCCTTTACCTGGAGCGCTTATTATAACTTTTTTTGCGCCCGCTTTAATGTGTCCTTCGGCTTTTTCTTTTTCCGTATAAAGTCCCGTTGACTCTATAACATATTCTACGCCCAAATCTTTCCATGGAAGTTTATCCAACTGATTTAACGGAGCCGCTGGAATGCATTTAATTTTGCTGCCATTAACAACCAATACATCCGCGCCTTCATGTCCTATGTCGGCTTTCATTCTTCCATGAACGGTGTCGTATTTTAATTGGTATGCGAAATATTCGGCATCCGTGCTGACATCGACTACTCCAACGACATCAATTTCTTTGCCTAATAAACCGCGTTCAACCAGCGCCTGAAAAACCAAGCGTCCTATTCTTCCGAAACCGTTTATTGCTACTTTTACAGCCATAAAATATCTCCTGTTATTAATATAATATTCTATATACGAACATATAAAATTTAATTCTTATATTAACGTATAAATAAAATTAAGTCAATAGTTTTTTATTAAAATAAAAATAACTTCATTTGTTCGTGGAAATAAAAAATAAAATAATTTTAATTTACGCTTTTACTTAATTTCAAAAACGCGGCAAGCTCTGGATTTTCTTCTCCCTTGCAAGATTCTATCATAGCGAGCATATTCTTATAATCTCTCGGCATAACCTTAAAAAAGTCGGAGGATTTGAATTTTGACATGATTTCTTTCGCTCGTTTAGAACCAGTCAAATTTATATGTTCTTTTATTACAGCTTTAAGTTCTTTTTCGTCTTCTTTAGTAAGTTCCAAAATTTCCACAAGTTCCATATTTACATTTGCCTCGTTATGTCTGCCGTAAATATAGGCGACTCCTCCGCTCATTCCCGCCGCAAAGTTTATTCCTATATCTCCCAAAACCGCAACAAGTCCGCCCGTCATATATTCGCAGCCATGAACTCCCGTTCCTAAAACAACCGCTTTCGCTCCCGAATTACGAACGCAGAATCTCTCGCCTGCAATTCCGTCCAAATAAACTTCTCCGCTTGTTGCTCCATACAAACATGCATTTCCAGAAATAATATTTTCTTCCGCTTTAAATTTTGCGTTGTTTGGAATCTTCGCTATTATTTTTCCGCCGCTTAAACCTTTTCCCAAATAATCGTTTGTGTCGCCGACAATTTCAAGTTTTATTCCCTTGCATAAAAAAGCTCCGAAACTGTTTCCCGCATGTCCCGTAGCAGTAATTTGAATCGTATTTTCTTTAAGAGCGTTTTTTCCGTATTGTCTCGTAATCTCGCTTGAAAGCATTGTTGCAAAAGCCCTGCTTTGATTATTCACTTCGATACTTAATTTAATATTTTTTTTATTTTTAAGAGCCGTTTCGCAAAGAGGAATCAATATTCTATAATCCATAGTTTTTTCAAGTTTATTGTCTTTAAAATCTTTAAAATGCTGCGCCGTTCTATTATAAGTCGGAAGCGATTTTAATATTCTATCCAAATCGACTTTTGCATGTTTTCCCGTGAGATTATTTTTTTTATGTAGTTTATCCGTCCTTCCAATCATATCGTCCAATTTTTCAAAACCCAATTTTGCCATATATTCTCTTAATTCTTCCGCAACGAAAAGCATAAAATTTTCCACTCTTTCTGGCGAGCCTTTGAATCTTTCTCTTAAATTTAAGTCTTGAGTCGCTATTCCAAAAGGGCAGGTATTTAAATGACAGACTCTCAGCATTGAGCATCCTATCGCAATAAGAGGCGCTGTGGCAAATCCGAATTCTTCCGCTCCCAAAAGCGCCGCTATAGCCAAATCGCGTCCCGTCATTAGCTTTCCGTCCGTTTCTATTCTCACTCTGTCTCTCAAATTATTTAAAATCAAAGTTTGATGAGTTTCGGCAAGCCCTAATTCCCATGGAAGTCCCGCGTTTGGTATTGAAGTTCTCGGACTCGCTCCCGTTCCGCCGTCATAACCAGATATGAGTATTGAATTCGCTCCCGCTTTCGCCACTCCCGCCGCAATAGTTCCGACTCCAGCCTCGCTCACAAGTTTTACCGATATACGAGCTTTATTATTCGCGTTTTTCAAATCAAAAATTAATTGAGCCAAATCTTCAATCGAATAAATATCATGGTGAGGTGGAGGAGATATAAGAGTAACTCCCGGGGTAGAATTTCTCGCTTTCGCAATCCAAGGATAAACTTTAAATCCCATAAGCTGTCCGCCTTCGCCGGGTTTTGCTCCCTGCGCGACTTTAATTTGAATTTCTTTAGCGTTTACCAGATAATTAATGTCTACTCCGAATCTTCCCGATGCCACTTGCTTTATCGCCGAACATTTATTGTCTACGTTTTCGTCTATTTCAAATCTCTCTTCGTCTTCTCCGCCTTCGCCCGAATTTGATTTTGCGCCGAGTCTGTTCATTGCTATAGCTATGCATTCATGAGCTTCTTTCGATATTGAGCCGTAACTCATAGCTCCCGTTTTGAATCTCTTTATTATATTTTCTACGGGTTCTACTCTTTCAATGCTTATCGCTTCGCTTGTGTCGAATTCCATCAAATCGCGCAGTTTTATTATTTTACTGTCGACTAAAGAAGAATATTTTTTAAATAATTCATAATCTTTAGATTTGCAAGCTTCCTGCAAATTAGATATTACGAGCGGGTCTATTATATGCTCTTCTCCGCCTTTTCTAAATTTATGTATTCCTATAAATTCGAGAGCGTTTATTTGAGTTGAAAAAGTTTTTTTATGCAAATTAATCAATTCTTCGTTAATATCTTCGATTTCTATTCCTTCAATTCTCGTTATCGTATCGGAAAAATATTTATCGACTAATTTTTTACTCAATCCCAAACATTCGAATATTTGCGCTCCGTTATAACTTTGTAAAGTGGAAATTCCCATTTTTGACGCGATTTTTACTATTCCCGCAACTGACGCTTTTATAAAATTCTGTTCCGCTTTTTTATAATCTAATTTTATCGCTTTTCTTCTTATCAAATCGTTAATGCTTTCGTAAACTAAATAAGGACAAATCACAGTAGCGCCGTATCCGAGCAAGCATGCGAAATGATGAATCTCTCTCGCCTCTCCAGTATTTATGATTATACTTGCATGCGTTCTCAAATTTTTTCTAATCAAATGATTATGCAATCCCGCAACCGCTATAAAAGAAGGAATATAACTTTGTTTTTCGTTTACTCCAATGTCGCTTAAAATTATTATCGAAGTTCCTTTTTCAATTTCGTTTTCGACATTTTTAAAAAGTTCTTCCAGCGCGTCTTCCAAAGTTTTTTTCTCATAATCAAAAAGAATGGAAAATTCTTTGACTTTAAAATTTTTAAGATTTCTGATTTTATATAATTCTTCGTTCGATATAATCGGATAATGAAGTTCAACTCTCTTACAATTATTTTCATCGGGTTTTAATAAATTTCCTTCGCTTCCCAAATAAACTCTTGTAGATGTTATTATCTCTTCTCTTATAGCATCTAGAGGAGGATTTGTAACTTGAGCGAAAAGCTGTTTGAAATAATTGAATAAAGGCTGATAACTTTCGCTTAAAACCGCCAAAGGAGTGTCGACTCCCATCGAAGCTAAATTTTCTTTTCCGCTCGTAGCCATAGCCTCAACGCTTTGTTTTAATTCGTCATAATTCCAAGCGAAAACTCTTTGAAGCTGCAAAATTTCTTTCTCTTCCAAAAAATCATGTTTATAGCCTTTGCTTGAAATATCTCCCAAATGAACCATATTTTTAAGCCATTTTTCGTAAGGTTTTGCGTTTGCATAATGAAGTTTAATCTCTTCATCCGAAATCAATTTTCCTTTTTTAGTGTCGACAAGCAAAAGTTTTCCAGGCTCAAGTCTCTTTTTAGATTTTATTCTGCTTTCGTCAATTTTAAGCGCTCCAGTTTCGGAAGATAAAATTAAAAAATCATCGTTTGTGATATAATAACGCGAAGGGCGAAAACCGTTTCTGTCGAGGCTCGCTCCCATAACCTCTCCGTCCGTAAATATTATAGCGGCGGGTCCGTCCCAAGGTTCCATTAAAGTTGAATTATATTCGTAAAACGCTCTCTTTTTAGGATTCATATTTTTATTTCTATGCCAAGGTTCGGGTATCATCATCATAAAAGCTTCTTCGAGACTTCTTCCGTTTAATGCCAAAAATTCCAAAGTATTATCGAACATAGCCGAGTCGCTGCTTTCGGTTGCTATTACGGGAAAAATTTCTTTTAAATCTTCAAAATAATCGCTCTTAAAAAGTCCTTCTCTCGCTATTATCGAATCGACATTTCCTCTTATCGTATTTATCTCGCCGTTATGTATCATATATCGGTTTGGATGCGCTCGCTCCCAGCTTGGAAAAGTATTCGTTGAAAATCTTGAATGAACCAAAGCTATAGCCGACTTCATATTTATATCTTTGAAATCCAAATAGAAATCGCTTAATTGAGTGGAAAGAAGCATGCCTTTATAAACTATAGTGCGGGAAGAAAAAGAACAAATATAAAATTTGCTCACATTGGAAGCATGTTTTTCAATTATTCTACGCGCAGAATATATAAGTCTTTCAAAATCCAATCCCGCTTTAATATTTTTCGGACGCTTTACAAATGCCTGCAAAAAATACGGCATGGTTTTAAAAGCGGTAATTCCTATGTCGCTCGAATTCACGGGGACTTTTCTAAAACCTAAAAATTCTAATCCCTTTTCTTTTAATCCTTCTAAAAATATTTTTTTGCCTTCCTCTTTTGCTTCGTAATTTGGAGATAAAAACATGAAAGCTACGGCATAATCTCCTTTTTTGGGAAGTTCAAAATCAAATTCTTGAGTCGAAAAAAAGTCATGCGGAATTTGTATGAGTATTCCCGCTCCGTCTCCAGTATTTTCTTCGCTTCCCGTTCCTCCTCTATGTTCGAGCTGCATCAAAATTTCCAAAGCATCGCAAATTATTTTATGACTCGCTTCTCCTTTAATATTTGCAACAGCTCCGATACCGCAGGCATCATGTTCGAATCTAGGTTCGTAAAGTCCGTTATCAAATTCTTTATAAAATTCTTTATTAAATTCTTTAGGGAATTCCATAATTTTATTCTCCTTAATTTTTTCTTAA
Source organism: Brachyspira sp. (assembly GCF_050873525.1). Lineage (GTDB taxonomy): Bacteria > Spirochaetota > Brachyspiria > Brachyspirales > Brachyspiraceae > Brachyspira. The sequence continues at coordinate 7,331 of NZ_JBNMIZ010000009.1, forward strand.
ATTAATTTTTTTAATTTTTAAATATTTATTCAAACAAAATATTATTTAAACTTTATTAAAAAATAAATTTAATTCTAAATAAAATAATACTACATATAATAATATTTTATCATTAAGTTTATACAAATTCAATCTTAAAAATTGGTTTGAAAGTTTAGTATTTTAAAAATTACAATATAATTTTTTGTTAATTTATTAAATAAAAAGTGAAGCGCTATTTTTGCGATAAAAACCGCGCGGATTTCCAATTTTTTAGTCCTTAAATTATTTAATTATTGTTTGATAGAAAATAACTTAATTTTTCGTAAATCTCGTTTCCTCTTTTATTTATATCTTGTTTTTCCCAAATACTGCGTTTATTTTCTCCTTTTTGTTTTAAAATGGTATGTTTTTTAGTCCCCAAATCATAAACTTCTTTTAGATTATATCCTTTGTCGTATATCTTTTTATATATTTCCTGTTTTTTAGCGAAAAAATTATTCGAACATTTAATATTACTCTTTTTATCAAGTAAAATTTTATTTCCTATTTTTTCCACATATTTTTTATGATTTTCTTCATCCCAATCATCAAAATTCGCACTTTGCCATTCCTTTGGTAGAATATGCTCAACTTCTAAATCTGAAGCGTTAATATCTACTTCAAATTCTCCATAAATATAAGCATATAAAAATAGAATATATTTTATTTTTCTTGTATCAAAACTATTAATTATTTCAAAAAATACTTTTTGTTTTGGCATAGAATGTCCTATTATAAAATTTTCTTTTTTATATAAACTAACATTCATTTTAAAAACTATTTCCTTAACAACGCCTGTCGTGGCATTATTATTTAAAAAGGGTAATGTTATATATTTGATAAGCTCTGGTAAGAACTTATCAAATTCTTTACTAAATTTATTTTTATTAAATGTATCGTTATTAAAATAATTTTTATTTCTCCATACCAAATAGCTTACAAAAAATTTCCAAGTATCGTTTTGAAATAAATTAAGAATACCAATATATCTACTTGATTTATCGCTTAAATACTCTTTAGGGTTTATCCAAAAATCAGCTAAATTAGAAATAAACGGCATAGTTTCTGGTTTATAAAGCCAATCTTGTAATGCTCCATAATATTCTTTCTTATCCGTTTTTGTAAAAAATGGAAGAATACCTTGAGTAGCCGTATTAGTGTCTTCGTTTTCCGCTCGGATAATATGCATATATTGTAAAAATAAAAAATCTAAATCTTTTACATTTTCGCTTTCTTCAATTTTAGTCTCTATATCTTTCCAATCATTTGCAAATTTTTCTTTATTCTTTACTTTTTTATAAATATAGCCTTTCAATATATCCGCATTTGATAAAGGCAAGCCTCGAGAATTTAATGTATTAAAAATAGTCATTGCAGATTCTTGGCTATCACAAATAACTAATAAAATAAAAAGTCTTTTTGTCAAAAACATTTTGCAGAATTTTTCCCATAATAAAGTATCTTTTAATTTAAATTCCTCTAACTTTTCGTAGAAAAAGATATAATTTTTTGCATAGTTTGAATTATTGCCTTTTATATCTGCAATTGTAAATTCCTCACTTAAAATTTTTTTTAATATTTTTTCGTCTCTATCTGCTATAACTTTACTACTTAAATGACAATTTTCAAAATCTAATCCCTTATCTAAATCATGCTCCCAAACACATTTGCCAAAACCTTCTAAATAGCCTAGTTTTTCTTTAGCCGAGTCATAGCTAAAACATTCATAAAACGCTCTAAATAGTAAGGTTAAAGTAGTAATTCTTTGTTGTCCATCTATAATTTCAAGTTCTGATTTTTTACTTTCAAATGCAACTATTGAGCCTAAAAAATATTCCGACATATTCTCGCCATTTCCAAAAACTCCAACAACATCGTCCCAAAGCGTTTCACATTCGTTTTTAGTCCAACGATAAGGACGCTGATATTCTGGTATTATAAATTTTTGTCCTTCTTCTCCAAGTAATTTTGCTATGTATTGTTTTTCTGGTTTAAATTCCATTTCTTTACTCCTTAAAAATTTTATCTACATTCATTATTATACTATATACAAAATTATTTGCAAAATTTTTACAAAATAAATAAAAAAAATTAATTTAGAATTTATTAAATAAAATCATCCTAAAAATATTATATCGGTTTTTAAATTGTTTTCATTTTCTATATTAAACGATTCTTTAACAATTTCTTTATATATATTTAATTGGCTTTGATAAAATTCAATTTTTTCTGCGCTTTGTTTTGAAGTTTTATAATCTAAAATAAAATAATCTCCGTTTAAGTTTTTGGTGATTAAATCTATTTTTGCGTTTATTATAGAGAGAATTTTATTTTCTAATTTTCGGCTTTGGAATTTATGCTCTCTTGAAATAATTTTTTCGTTTCCGTTTATTATATTTTTTATATGTTCGTTTTGAGTAAAATTATTAAAATATTTATCGAGCTTTTCTTTCAAATCTTTACTATCGTAATAATTATAATATTTCAAAGTTTCAGTTTTTAATTTTTCTATATAATTTTCTTTATATTCAAAATATTTATCGAAGTCAAAATTTTCAAGAAGTTCATGCATTATCGTTCCCATATTTATTGGAGAGATTTTTATTTTTTCTTCTTCCTCGTCCGTTTCTTCTTTTTCAAATTCCAAATTCGACAATTTTTTATTTAATAATTCGGCTATATTTTTAAAATTATTTTCTTCGTAATCAATTCCAATTTTAGAAGGAATTATATATTGAATATTATTTATTTCATTTTCAATATTTTTTTGAGCGTTCGTATTTTCTGGCATATTCTGTAATATTTTATTTATTCGATTAATTTCTTCTTCTTTTGTATTTTTTTCTTCGTTTGGTTTTATTCCAAATCCGTAAGAATAAAAATTAACAAAATTATTATTTATATTTTTTATTTCAATTAATTTTTTTTGACTTTCGCTTGTTATTTCATTATTTAATTCTTTTAATTCCAAAACATAATCGTTAATATAACTTCTGTAGGAATTTTTTCCGCTTCTGCTATTTTCTCCCGATATGATTAAATTTTCTCCCGCTCTCGTTAGCGCCACATATAAAAGTCTTCTCTTTTCAGACAAATCGGCATTTTTATTATAATCGTTTTCTTTATTCGACAATTTTATTTTATAATCTTTAATATAATTATGAACGGGAATTTCTACGACAGGATAATCTTCTATAAAATCAAATCTATCGTTAGTCGCGTTTCTTTGATAACCCGCTCCCGCTAAAAAAACATTTTTAAATTCCAAACCTTTAGATTTATGAATAGTCATTACTTTTACCGCTTCAACGGACAATTTTGGAACGGACGCGTAAGAAATATCGTTTATAGCAGAAGTCAAACTCATAACAAAATCGTAAGAATTTTTTCCGCTTTTATCTTCAAAATCATAAGCTACCCATTTTAATTTTTCTATATTCGCGTAGCATAATTCGGCGTCTTCTTTAGTCATCAAATAATTATAATAATTCGTTTCGATGCAAATTGTTTCTATAATGTCGCTCGAGTTAATAGTCGCGGATTTTTTTTCAATATAATTTAATAATTCTTTATTCTTTTCAAGTTCTTTAAAATAATTTTTTTCTTTCGCTATTTTATTTGCTTTTTGGAATTTGTTGGAATATAAAGCGTTTAATGAAAAATAATCTTTTAAATCCAATTCTTCGGAGAGTAAAGAATTTGAAAAGTCGGATAAATTTCCTATATTAATGTCAAAAAATTCCGTTCGCAGTAATTTTGGCAAAACCGAATAATCTTTTAAAATCAAATATTTCAAAAATAAAATTATATTTTCTATTTCCGCTCTTTTATAAAAACCGTTTCCGCCGTCCACATAATAAGGAATTTTTAAGTCGGACAAAGCGGAGAGATAAATATTTAATCGGCTAAAAGTTTGAAGTAAAATAACCGTTTCTTTATATTCTTCTTTTTTATAATTTTCTTTTATATAATTCGCGATAGAATATGCTTCCAAATTTGTTTTTGAATTTATATCTAATTTTTTTTCTTCTTCAAAATTATTATTCAAAACAAATAAAGACACGGATTTTTTTTCGGTTTTTTTATTAAATAAAATATCATCTCCGTCATTGTATTTTACTAAATTATCTCCAAAAAATATTTCTTTAAAAAAACTATTAAAAAATTCTATGAGCATCGAATTGCTTCTATAATTATTTTTTAAATCAACCGAATAATTTTTAAATATATCTTTAACTTCGTTATATATATTTAAGTTTGCATTTCTGAATCTGTATATTGATTGTTTTCTGTCGCCAACGATTAATATTTTTTTATTTATTTTTTTCAATTCTTCGTTTATATCTTTTTCTTCTATTTCTCTTTTTCCGAATACGATTAAATTGATAAAAGAAAATTGAAGTTTGCTCGTATCTTGCGCTTCGTCAAGAATTAAAGCGTTTATATTACCTCTTATTTCTTTTGATATATTTTCTATTTCCAAAGATTCTATCGCTTTTGACATAATATCTTCATGCGAATAAATTCCGTTTTCTTTTTTTATTTCTTCAAATTGATTAAAAGTTTCTTTAATAAATTCTATAACGGCAATATAATTTTCTTTATTATAAATCGCGTCAATATATTTAATCATTAAACTGCAGCAGTTATTTAAATCTAATAAAAAATTTTTTAATTCTTCCGCTTTAGTATTTCCAAGTTTTGCATTTGAAACTAAAATTAAATTTTCTCTTATATTTTCAAAATCAATATAATTTAATTTATTATTTTTATTTTCAATTTTATTTATGCATTCCAATAATTTTTTTATTTTTTCTTTGCATTCGTTTATAGTTTTATTTTGTTTTGAATTATCGTTTATTATATCGTTAGAATGATTTATAATGTCGTTATATAATTTGTTATATTTTTTATCGTCTATATTTATGCATTCCAAAGCTACTCTTTCAAAGGCTTCGATATTTTCCAATCTCGGTTTTATTTTGATAAGAAAATTGAATATCGTTTTTATAAATTTTTCTTTATCTTCTCCCGTATAAATTCTATATATTTTTTTTACTTTTTTCCCGCATTCCGATTCGTCCAATATATTTAAAATTCCATCGCTCAATATTTCGTCCGCTTCGTTATCTTCTTCCAAAATATAAATATTCGGAGGCATTCCCAAACGCATAGAATATTCTTTAACAATAGAATGAGCGAAAGCGTTTATAGTTGAAATTTTTGAATTTAATAATAATTCTTTATAAATTTTCTGCCAATAATCTTTTTTAGAAATCTCTTCGTTTATCTTTTTTCTTATTCTATTTCTAATTTTTAAAAGCATTTCGTTTGCCGCGGCTTTTGTAAAAGTTATTACTACGATATTTGATACTTTTTCTCCCGCTTCCAATAATTTTATATAAACTTCCGTTATTGTCGTGGTTTTTCCAGTTCCAGCCGAAGCGTTTACAAAGCAGGCGTTTTTATTCAAAAAGTTATTTATAATTTCTTCTTGTTCTTTATTTAATTTTATATTTTCGATTTTTTCCATGATTCATTTTCCAAATATAAAATCAATGATAACATAAAAATATAATAATTTAAATTAAATTTTTGACAATATGCGATTTTTAATATAATATAAATCGTAAATTAAAAATTATAAATCGGAGATATCTTTAATGAATAAAAATAATATCGGTTATGTTTTTTTTGTCGCTTTTATATTTTTGGCAATAATCATAATGTATCAGCTTTTGAAACCTTTTGGGATGATAATATTTTTTGCCGTAGTTTTCTATGTTATTCTAAATCCTCTTTTTATAAAAGCTATGGGAAATAGTTATAAGAAAAACGATAATTTGGCTATGATTAAAAGAAACACTTTGGCTTTATTATTTTCGCTCATTTCTTTAATAATTTTTTTAGTTCCGACAAGTCTTTTATTTTATACGATAGTCACTCAACTTATAGACATATCGAATATTGGAATAAAATATTTTATGAATCTCGATATAAACGAGCTTATACATAATCCGCGATTAAACGAAATGATTGAAAGACTGCCTTTTGAAACTTCCGTTGAAGCGATAATGAAACAGATTCAAGATTTTTCATTATCGAATTTAACTTTTATAAGTTCTTATTTGACGAGAAATGTTTCAAGCCTATTAAAAAGCACTGGAACTTTCGTAAGTTCTTTTATATTTATGATGTTTTCTTTATTCTTTTTCTTCGTTGACGGAGATTATCTTATCGGGCAGGTTAGAACATTGCTCCCGATAGATAAAAAATATATCGATAGATTATTTAAACAAGTTTCAGAGGGAATTAAAGGAATAATATTTGGAAATTTATTTACGGGAGTATTTCAAGGATTTTGCGCGTTTGTGGTTTATTCGATTTTCGGAGTAAGCAATTCTTTCACTTTCGGATTTCTAACTATAATAGCTTCTTTCATGCCAATAATCGGCACGACTATTATATGGGTTCCGCTTGGAATTTTATTTATTATAAGAGGCGAGATAATAAAAGCGATAATATTTTTAATTGCATCTTGGCTATTTATAACGATACCCGACAATTTTGTCCGCCCTCTGCTTTTGGGAAACAGAATAGAATTGCATCCGTTATTTATTTTCTTTGCGATACTTGGAGGAGTTTTATTTTTCGGTTTATCGGGAATAATTTTAGGTCCTCTAATGTTTATACTATTTTTTGAAGTAATGAAAATTTATAACGAAGAGAGAGAATTGAGCGAGCGAAAAGAAAAATTAATGAGAAGAGTTAGAAGATTTAAAAGAAAATAATTCAAATGAAAAAAATATTAATAATCGGAATGAATTATATCGGAGACACAATATTTATAACTCCGCTAATAAGAGCGATAAAAAAACATTATAAAGATTGCATAATAGATATTGTAAACGGAGAGCGAGGAATAGATATTTTAAAAGAAAATCCGCATATAAATAAAATCATAATCAAAAACGAAAATATTTTGGAAAAAATAAAAAAAGAAAATTACGATATCGGTTTTACGGCGACTACGGCTTTTTACGGAGCTTCGCTTTTATATAAGGCAAAAATTCCAATAAGAGTCGGAGCGAACAGCGAATTAAGAGGAATATTTTTAAATAAAAAAACTTCTTGGAAAAAACATAAGAGGCATATAGTCGATACGATTTTATCAATTTTGAAACCTATGAATATAGAAACTGACGGAATAAATACGGAATTATTTTTAACCGAAGAAGAAAATAATTTTGGAATGGAAAAAATGAAAAATTATAAAAACGGTTTGTTGGTTCATGGCGGAGCGACAAGAATAAGCAAGCGATATAACGCAGAAAATTTTGCTAAATTGATTGAAATGTTTTATAAAAAAATTCAAGTTCCAATTATTCTTATCGGTTCCAATTCAAAAGAAGATATTGATTTTGCAAATAAAATGAAAACGAAACTCGGAAATATAATAGCGGAAGATTTTACGGCTAAACTTTCGGTAAGAGAACTTATGGCGGTTATAAAAAATTCTTACGCTTTAATCGGAGGAGACAGCGCGCCTTTGCATATTGCCAACGCTTTTAATATTTATTCAATCGGAATTTTCGGCGACACTTTGCCTTTGATTTACGGAGTGCGAGGAGAGAAATCTTTTAATATAGAAGCGAGGAAAAAGTATTGCAATTTTTTTAAAAGTTTTCATTGCGAATATATAAAGCGAGGATGTAAAACGGTTGATTGTTTGAATAGATTAAAGGCTGAAGAAATTTTGGATTATCTTATTTTGGTTTATGATTTATAGAGGAATATTTAAAATAGCGTCCAATTTAAAAATATTTAAGGCTATTATCATTTTTTTAATAATAGCCTTTTATAAATAACTCAATTAAGGATTTAAATATTTTAATAATTTATTAAAATTATCTATGGTTTCTTCACTCGGTTTACTGTTTTCTTCAAATATCATTTTCTTAAATAAAGAAGTTTTTTTACTACTTTTCGATTTTAATATCTCCAAATATTTTTCAATATCTTCTGGCGAAAATAAGTTTTCTATTTCATTTACTATTTTACTGCCTTTCTTTTTGTCTATTAGCCTATCATCCTCCAACAATTTTATATCAAATTCTTTTTCTTTATTTGGTTCTAATGGATAAATAGTTACTTTATTAGTTAAATTTTCTTTTCTGCATACTTCTTGGAAAACTTTCACGCTTGCATCGTTATCTACGAATACCTCTACAGATTCGCCGCCGATTTTTAATTTTGATAATTTGATAAGTTTATTCTTCATTTCATTATTATCTTTACCTAACCCTCCAATAGGTAAAAATACTAATTTTAGTTTTTTATCTTCTTCTTTATCCTGATTATATAAAAATTTGAATGCCGTCAAATAATTATAATCGGTAATGCCTTCCACAAATATAATTTTATACTCTCTCGTTAAGTCGCTTCTCAATATACCGAAACTGTTAATTATCGAGTCGAGAGTGTCGACTTCATCATCAGCCAATGCCGAAAAATCGCTTTGAATTCTAGCTCCTATTCCGTCTTTATTATTTTTTATTATTCTTAATTCGTCCAAATAATCTATATCGGCAAACGAAGGATTATGAGTCGTGGCAATAAAAGTTATTCCCGTATCTTTTGCAAATTTCTTAATAAATTTTCTTAAATCTCTTCTGCCAGGAATAGATAAATGAATTTCAGGCTCGTCCATCAAAACTATATCGCCTGCTTTCAATTCGTCAGTATATAGAAAATTAAAAAAGAAATTGAAGAACCATTTAAAACCTACGGATTGTTTAGATAGAGTCATTACTTCATCATTTTTATATATAGATAAATATATTCTATTCTCTTCTAACTCTATAGAAAAATCATAATTTTGTAGAGTTTCTAATTCTGATTTTTGAAAAAATAATTCGTTAAATCTTTTATTAACTATATCTTGTAATCTTTTATTTATATTTTCTTTGTATTTTTTAATATGAGCTGGATTAGGTTTTTCATAATTAGTTTGGACGGTAGATATTCCTTTTCCTATGGCTTTGAATAGAGAATTAAAAAATTTTGAATCTTTAATTCTTTCAGGCGTAGTTATTAAATCTTCATCTTTAATATGTTCTTCTTTATAAAAAACGATATTTGGAATAAAATCTATATCATATTTTTCTTTAATTATATCTTTATATGTTTCAGCCTCTTTTCCTTTTGTATAAGCTATGGTGTCCAAATCGATAAAATTTAACTTTTCTAATTTTCTACCATAACTATTATAACTATTATAACCATTTATAAAATTATTTAAAAGTGTTTGTAAAGATGTATATACATTTTTTAATTCATCATATTTTATTTCTGTATCTTTATTACTTTCAATGCTACTATAATAAGTATTCAATAACTGATTTAATTCATTCCAATAATTAGTAGAATATCGTTCTATATGGTCATTATATGAATTAAATTTATTTTCAATTTCTTGTTTTACTTTATCTAAATATAATTTTGGTTCTATTATTTTTGTATCTTTCGCAATATTACTTATTAATTCTGCATTTCCATCTCCATCTATATTCAATTCCAAATCGCAAGAATTATCTTCATCGTCTATATAAACTAATTTTAATTTCGGGAGACATTCTTCATAATCCATAAAATCGGGTAAACAATTTTTAAAATTTTTATTTATAGTATCCTCAAGAATTCCCCAGTTGTCTGCATACGCTTTTTTAGCAGTATTTTTTTTCACATTAGATTTTGCAGCAAGGCTAATAATATTGATAGCGTCCAAAATATTAGATTTGCCGACATTATTCTCGCCTATCAAAATAATTAATTCGCCGATTTTATCTTTATCCAAACTATTATTTAAATAAAGTCTTTCCCATTGTTCTTCTTCTTTGGTTATTCCAATGTTTTTGAAATTTTTAATTTTTAGAAATCTTTGACTCATTTTGAGCCTCCTTTTTTTAATTTTATTTTAAATCCTTGAGTTTTATATAAATCTTCAAGCGGTTTAATAAACTCAACTTCTTCCACGGATAATTTTTTGTCGGACAATTTTTTACATTCCATTAAGTAATCTAAAATCGGGTCAAAAAAATTATCTTCCGTAAGCATATATATAAAATCCTCTTTAGATTTATTTTCTTTTTTTAACAGGTTTTTTATTTTTATTTTTTTATCCTCGTTTTTGCTAATATTTTCCGCTTCCACTCGAACTATATTATTGAGTATAAAATTTATCACATTATTTTTGCCTATAGTCGAATAATTATTTTCTATATAATCGAATAAAGTAAGCACTCTCGGATTTATCTCTTCTTTATGTCCCTGTTCGTAAAGCTCGATATATTTATACATAGTCGGGCGGGAGACTTCCAAATATTCCGACAAATCGATTAGCCTCAAACCTAACTCTCTTATTTTATCTCTTAAAAATTTTTGCTCCATAAAATAACTCAATCTTTAATTTAATATTCTCTTAATCTCTATGTTATAAGTATAATTTATTTTACGGAATATGTCAAGTAGTTTTTAACAAAAAATATAAAAAAATTCATTACATTTTATGTAAAGCCTTCTATTATACTACATTTAATACATTTTTTAGGCTATTTAAATTATTTTTTATTTAAAATTATTTAAAAATCCATTTTTTCATTATAAACAATAAATAAAATAAAAAAGCCAATGGAAAATAATTAATTCTCCATCGGCTTTAACTTTTACGCTTTTTAACAATTATTAAATCGTCAAAAAACTATTATTTTTGCTGTTTGATAGATTCAACTATAGCATCCACCAAAGCGTCCATTTCGCCTATATTCGCTTCTTTCATAGAAGAAGATACCGAAACTTGAGCGTCTAGCACTTCAGATTGTTTAAGATTATTTTCTATATACTCTTGCATCAAAGCGCCCGATTTAGGAGCCCAAGAACCGTTTTCTATGATGGCAAATTTTCTCTTTTGAAGATTAAGCGCCTTCATATCATGCAAATATTCATACATAGGCGGATAAATATTCAAATTGTATGTAACGGATGCCAAAACGACATGGCTCAATTTGAAAGTATCGGAAATCAAATAAGATACATGCGTGCTTGACACATCATGCATAACTATATTCGTTACTCCTTTGTCGGCAAGTTTAGCCGCAAGAACTCCCGCCATATCTTCCGTGTTTCCATACATAGAAGCGTAAACGATTAAAACGCCTTTTTCTTCAGGAACATAAGTGCTCCATTTGTCGTATTTTTCGAGTATATAGCCCAAATCTTTTCTCCAAACTGGACCATGCAAAGGACAGAATATTTTAATTTTGTCTATGATTCCGCCCGCTTTTTTGAGGAGATGCTGAACATGAGGACCGTATTTACCCACAATATTCGTATAATATCTTCTCGCTTCGTCAAGCCAGTCTCTGTCGAAATTAACTTCGTCCGCAAATAATTTTCCGTCCAAAGCTATAAATGTTCCGAAAGCGTCCGCAGAGAATAAAACTCCGTTCGTAGTGTCGAAAGTTACCATAGCTTCTGGCCAGTGAACCATTTGAGCGGCTACGAATAAAACTTCATGCTTTCCGAATTTTTGAGTGTCGCCTTCTTTAACCTGTATCTTTTGGCTATCTGGAACCGTAAATCCGAACTGGTCCATAAACATAAAGGCTTTTTCGGTAGATATTACTTTAGTTTCGGGATATCGAAGTAAAACCTCTTGAATACAAGCCGCATGGTCTGGTTCCATGTGATTGATAACCATATAATCGAGTTTTTTGCCGTTTAAAACATATTTTATATTGTCTATAAACTGTCGGCATACAGCCCAGTCTACGGTATCAAAAAGAACCGTTTTTTCATCCATTAAAAGATAAGAGTTATATGAAACGCCTTTAGTTAAGGGATGCACATTTTCAAATAGGGCTAAACGATGTTCATTCGCTCCAACCCAGTATAAATCTTCTGTTACTTTTCTAACGCAATGCATTAATTTTCCTCCTGTTAGTTTTTTAATTTAATTATAAACTACAATTATCACTTATTAAAAACCCTCTATAAATGTAGATTTTTCTTCGCTACATTCAGGGCATACCCATTCGTCAGGTAGAGATTTAAACTCTGTTCCTGGCAATACTTCCGCTTCAGGGTCGCCGATTAGAGGATTATATTCATAGCCACAACCGGTGCATACATATAATTTTGGTATTTCGATTGTTTTCTTAGGAGCTATTCTCTTCATTTTCTTGAATGGAACTTCGGCAGGTTTTTTAGTTCCCGTATCCAAAGCTTTAGCGAGCAAAGGCAAAATTTCTTTAACATCGCCCACTATTCCATAATCAGCGTTTTTGAATATTTTAGCGTTTGCTTTAATATTTATCGCTACGATTATAGCGGCGTTTTTAATGCCTTTCAAGTGCTGATTTGCTCCAGAAATACCGCAAGCTATATACAAATTACCGTTGAATTTTTGTCCAGACATGCCGACATATCTGTTTATAGGCAAGTATCTTAATTCTTCTGCAACAGGGCGAGAACAACCGATAGCCGCGCCAGCAGCTTTAGCCAAATCTTCAACCAGTTTAATATTTTCTTTTCCGCCGATACCTTTACCCATACTTACCACTCTTTCGGCGTCAACTATAGGAGTATTAATATCAATGCCAACGGAGAAGTCTATGCCGTCTTTTTGTAAAGCCGCAACCAAAGCGTTAACTCTGTCTTGAGCAGAACCGTCTTTGAATATGATATTTCTTCTTTCGCCGGTAATAGGACCTTTTTTAACCATAAGTCCTCCGCCACCGCCTCCACCGCTTGGAGCTTTAGGCATTTTACCGAGTATAGAGGCAGAAATAACCACTCTTTGAATTTCGTTAGTTCCTTCGTAAATTGTGCAGATTTTAGCGTCTCTGTAGGCTCTTTCAACCATGTAAGCGCCTTTAATATATCCGTTTCCGCCGTGAATTTGAAGGGCGTCATTTACCACTTCCAAACCTATATCGGAAGCGTATTGTTTCGCTATAGCAGCTTCTGTTCCGTAAGGTTCATGGATTTCTTTTAAATAAGCGGCGCTATATATTAACAAACGAGCCGCTCGCAATTTTGTATACATGTCGGAAAGTTTGAAGGCAATCGCTTGTTGTTGAGCGATAGGGCGTCCGAACTGTATTCTTTCTTTTGAATATTCCAAAGCCGCTTCGTAAGCGCCTTGAGCTATTCCCAATGCTTGAGCCGCAATTCCTATACGACCTCCGTCAAGAGTTTGCATCGCAATTTTGAAACCTTGTCCTTCTTTGCCGAGCAAGTTTTCTTTAGGAACTTTAACATCGCTAAATAATAATTGAGCGGTTGATGAAGAACGAATACCCAATTTGTTATAATGTTCTCCAAATTCAAAACCTTCCCATCCTTTTTCAACGATGAAAGCGCTGATACCTTTTGTGCCTATGCCAGGAGTAGTAACGGCAAATACCACATAAATATCCGCTTTAGGAGCGTTTGTGATAAATATCTTTTCGCCGTTTAAGATATAATAATCTCCTTGCAATACCGCGGTAGTTTCCGTTCCGCCCGCATCCGAACCAGCTTCAGGCTCCGTTAAACCGAAAGCGCCTATTTTTTCTCCCGTAGCGAGAGGAGTTAAATATTTTTTCTTTTGTTCCTCCGTTCCGAAAGCGGCTATAGGGTAAGCGCCTAAAGAAGTATGAGCCGATAGAATAACTCCGACTCCGCCGTCGACTCTTGAAAGCTCTTCAACCGCTATTGCATAACTTATGACATCGAGACCAGCGCCTCCGTATTTCTTCTCATAAGGTATGCCCATTATGTCGAGCTTTTTTCGTCCCATATCCTTAACGGCTTCGTCAGGGAATTTGTTATCTAGGTCAAGCTCTACAGCTATGGGTTTCACTACTTCTTCCGCCCATGCTCTGACCTTAGCACGAAATTCTTCGTGTTGTTCAGTTGTTTTAAACATTTGCTTCTCCTTTAATTTGAATTTTAATATATATAAATTACAGATGATTAACTAATTTAGTAAATCCTTAAATCGCCTATTTTCAATATACATTTTATAACAATTAAAAACGATTTTTATCATACATATAGTATAGTAAAAAAAAATCTAATTGTCAAGTGCAAACCGCTATTAATTAAGAATAATATTCAATTTATTATAATTCTTTATTAGATTTTATGATAAATTAATACTAAATCCTATATAATTATCAAATTTAAACTCAAAATCAAGAAAAAAGCAAAAATTTTTATTAATTCTTTATATATTCTTTGTTCACGAATCTAAAAATTCTTTAAGTTTTTTCTTTTTTGAAGTGGCTCTTAATCTTCTTATTGCCTTCGCTTCTATCTGTCTTATTCTCTCTCGAGTCACTTTAAATACATAGCCGACTTCTTCCAAAGTATGACTGTATCCATCGTCCAAACCGAAACGCATTCTTATAACTTTCTGTTCTCTTTGAGGAAGATTTCCCAAAATAGAACCGATTTGTTTTTGAAGAATTTTGAAAGTAGTTATATTTTGCGGACTTTCAAATTCTTTATCTTCTATGAGTTCTCCAAGTATCGTATCCTCTTCATCTCCGATAGGCGCATTCAACGAAACGGGGTCCTTTGCCACATTTCTAACTTGTTTAACTCTGCTTTCGGGCCATCCTAACGCTTTCGCTATTTCCTGTATAGAAGGCTCTCTTCCGTATTGCTGCATATATTGTCTTAAAACTCTCGTCACTTTATTAATCTGCTCTATCATATGAACGGGAACTCTTATCGTCCTCGCTTGGTCGCTTATCGAACGAGTTATTGCCTGACGAATCCACCAAGTCGCGTAAGTTGAAAATTTGTAGCCTTTCTTATATTCAAATTTATCAACCGCTTTTATTAGTCCGATATTTCCTTCCTGAACCAAATCGAAGAAATGAAGTCCTCTATTGAGATATTTTTTCGCAATCGCTATAACCAGTCTTAAATTCGCTTTCACTATATGGTCTTTAGCCTGCGCTATTCTTCTTCTTGATGAATCTATTTTTCTAACCCATTCGGTTAAAGTTTCTTTGTCGACTCGAACCTCATCGTAAATATCAGCCAGACGAACTTGAGAATTATGAAAGCTCGTTATAACCGCTTCGATAGCTTCTGGAGTTATATTGAAATCGTCAACAAGTTTTATAAATATGTCTTTGTTTCCTTTTTCAATTTCCTTATAATAATTTTCAAAATCTTCTATATCTTTATAATATCTCTTTTTTAGTTTTCCAAAATATTCTTCTATTTGATTTATTCTATGCAAATAAAATTTTAATTTTTCGGCTATTCTGTCGATTTCCATTCTGTTTAATCGAACTCTAATAAGAAGTTTAACTATATTATCTTTAATTTCCGCTTGTTCTTTCGTCAAATTTTTAACGGTTTTCGGAGTCGATACTCTTTTGATTCTTTTATCCAAAGAAAGATATTTTTCAGCCAATACTTTATATTCTTTTTCAAAATTTCTATATTTTCTTTCTAATTTTCTTTTTTCCTGCGTGGACACATTATATATTCTCGGAGGTTCTAATATTTCATGAATTGAAACTCTGCCCGCATGAACATTTTTAATCGTAGTTAAAACTTCGCCTACAACTAAATGAGTGTTTAATATAATTCCTTCGATTTCGGATTCTCCCGATTCTATCTTTTTAGAAAATTCCACTTCATCGTCATGCGTGAGTAAATTAACTTTTCCAATTTCTTTCAAATATAATCTTATAGGGTCGTCATTGTTTCCTATTTTTTCTTCCACATGAATATATTTATTTTCATCTTCCGCTTTACTTTTTTCTTTTGACAGATTTTCAAATTCTTTTTTATCTTCTACTGTGGCTATATTTCTCGCGTTTAATAATTGAAATAAAATATCAATAACATCGGCGTCCACATTATCTATGGCGTTATTAATTTCCTTATATGTCAGATATTTATTTTCGTTTCCTTTTTCGAGCAACTTTTTTATTTTTTCGTTCTTTATTAAAAGGTCGCAATCTTCTTCTATCGTTTTATCAATAGTAGTGTCAATCATATTTAACTTCCTTGATGTAATTTTTCTTTTTGCTTATTAAGTAAATGAATTTCTCTCGCTTTCGCGCATATAGACTCAAAATTATCTTTACTTTGAATAGAATTACTTAAAAGTTCTTTCCGTTTGTAGTCTAAATCTCCGCTCTTCATTTTAATAATAAGCTCTTCCAATTTTTCTTCAATATTATCTTTATATAAATTTTCCTTGCTTTTTATTCGATTCGCTATATTCTCGTTTCCAAGTATATTTAAAGCGTCTTCCGATGTGGCGTCTTTTCCAAGAGTCAAGAGCCTTATATAAAATTCTTTAGTTATATCCTTCTTAAAAAGGTCAACTCCTATTTCTCTTTCAGCCTCTTTTATTAAAGACGGATTCAAAGCAAGCAAATATATTAAGCTATTTTCATAATAAAAATTATTATCGGTTTTTATATTTTTATTTTTTAAGACATAATTTTTTGAATTATAATTTAAAAATTTATTTTCTCTATTTACTTTAAACGAATTCATATAATCTTTATTGAAAGCCTCTCTATCTATAGAAAGTTTTGACGCTATATGAGATATTATCATTTGTTTTTCCGTTTCGCTTTTTAATTCATTTAAATATCTATAAAGAATATTTACAATTTTTAATTTTTCTTCTATCGAAAGATTATGCGGCTCTCTCTCTCCTTTTATACAACTTTCTACAATAAAATCATACCAATTGAGCCTATTTTTATATAAATTATCAAAACCATTTTTATTATAAATCGTAAAATATTCGTCCAAATCTTTAGTTTCTTTTATAGATAGTATAGTCAATTTTAAATCGAATTTCAATAGTATAAGGACGGCTTTTTGAGTCGCTTTTATTCCCGCTTCGTCTCCGTCCAAAGCCAAAACGACATTATTTGTATATTTTTTTATTTCGATTGCATGCTCTTCGCTTATCGCTGTCCCTAAAGAACCTACCGCGTTTTTAATATTCATTTTATGGCAGGCTATCGTATCCATATAACCTTCGACTAATATAATTTCGTCTTCTTTCATAATATATTTTTTAGCGATATTTATTCCGTATAAACAGGATTTCTTTTTGAAAATCAAACTTTCTTTTGAATTCAAATATTTAGGTTCTTTTCCGTCTATACTTCTTCCGCCGAATCCTATGATTTCCTCTCTTTCGTTAATAATTGGAAACATTATTCTATTTACAAAATTATCGTAGAAATGATTTGGATTATTTTTGCTCACATTTACAAGCCCCAAAACATTCATATTTTTCACGCTAATTTTATTTGAAGAGAGAGATTTAATAAGCGCGTCCCAGCTTGGCGGAGCGTATCCGATTTTGAATTCTTTTATTATAGCGAAAGGCATTTTTCTATTTTTCAAATATTGAACGGCGTCTTTATAAAAATAATCTCCGTTTTTATCTTTTAGTAGAAGAGTTTTTCCAAAAAAATTGCAAGCCGTTCTGTTTATTCTTCTGCTTTCCAAATATATTTGTTCTTTTTGCGTGCTTTTAGACGAAAAGAAACCGCTCGTATCGATTGAAAATCTTTTTCCAAGATATTTAACCGCGTCTTTGAAATCCATTCCTTCTTTTTCTTTAAGATATGTTATCGTATTTCCTTTAGCGCCGCATGTAAAACACTGATATAATCCTTTTGAATCGTCAACCGACATTGAAGGATTTGCCTCCTGTCCGTCTTTATGAAAAGGGCATTGAACGGTATATTGACTGCCTCCTCTATGAACGACTTTATATTTATCTCTCAATATATCGACAAGAGAAACTCTCGACAAAAGAGAGTTTAATTTTTCAATAAATAAATTATCCACAGTAAATTAAAACTCAAAATTTTATTAATAATTAAAAAATATTTAAAAATAAAAATTCTATAATTAGCCTAATAACTATAAGAATATTTTAAAAAAAGTCAATAATCTTTTTTAGTATTATGTTAATTATTCTTAAAATATATTCTTACAAATTATAGTCTCGTCTCTGCCAGCGCCAACCGAAACTATAGATATTTCCGTGTCCGTTATTTCGCTTAATCTTTCGAGATATTTTTTAGCGTTATCGGGTAATTTTTTATAATCTCTTATATTTTTTGTATCGGTTTTCCAGCCTTCAAATTCTTCGTAAACGGGTTCTACTTTAGAAAGAATATCCAAATCGGCAGGATAATCTTCAATAATTTTTCCGTTATATTTATAAGAAACGCATATTTTTAATTTATCCAAATTATCAAGTATATCTAGTCGAGTTATAGCCAAAGAATCGAGTCCGTTCACATAAGCGGCATGTTTTATAACGCAAGCGTCAAGCCATCCGCATCGTCTCGCCCTTCCCGTCACCGTTCCGTATTCGTTTCCTCTGTCTCTTATATGATTTCCTATTTCGTCAAAAAGTTCGGATGGAAAAGGTCCCTCTCCGACTCTTGTTGAATAAGCCTTAACCACTCCGATAACATTATCAATCTTTCTTGGTCCAACTCCGCTTCCAGAACAAGCTCCTCCAGAAGTAGGCAAAGAAGAAGTTACAAAAGGATAAGTTCCATGTTCCAAATCAAGCATCGTAGCCTGCGCCCCCTCGAATAAAATATTCTTTTTTTCTTTAATCGCTTTATTTAAAATCGTAATCGTATCGGCGACATAAGGCTTTAATCTTTCGCCGTATTCCAAATATTCTTTTAATATTTCCTCGTAATTAAAACCGTCATGATTGTAGAGTTTTTTAAGAAGTTTATTTTTTAATTCCAAATTGAATTTTAATTTTTTAGAAAAAATTTCTTTATTCATTAAATCGCAAATTCTTATTCCGATTCGTCCCGCTTTATCCATATAGCAAGGTCCGATTCCGTTTTTTGTAGTTCCAAGTTTATTTTCTCCCAAATCTTCTTCTTGAAGTTCGTCAAGCGCTTTATGATAAGGAAAAATTATATGCGCTCTATCGGATATTTTGAGATTTGATATTTTAATTTTCTTACTTTTGAGTTCGTCTATTTCTTTTAAAAATACTTTAGGCTCGATGACTATTCCGTTTCCAATAATGCAAATTTTATCTTCGTATAATATTCCCGAAGGCAAGAGTCTTAATTTATATTTGTTTTCGCCGACAACTACGGTATGCCCCGCGTTGCTTCCGCCTTGAGAACGAACGACATATTCGCTTTTTTCGGCAAGAAAATCGACAATTTTTCCTTTACCCTCGTCTCCCCATTGAGTGCCGACTACGATTACAGAAGCCATTTTTCCCCCAAAACTAATTTAAATATTTTTACGATTATTAACGAAAAAACCAAAGGCAATTATATAAATCTTTTATAAAATTTCAAGTAAAATTGAATCCTTATTTCGTGACTAATATATTTTATTGATACTTTACTTATTAATTAAAGTAGATATAAAAAAGAGCCTACCATTTCTGGTAAGCTCCCGTTTCACGAGTCTATTATTATGTTAACTTTAATATACGATATTTTATTATCTGCTAACCCAATCGCCCTCTGGATGTTCTTCCAAATGCCAAGCTTCAGGCGTGGCAGTCATAAACCAGAAGTTATGAGCGCCTGGATTATAGGTCAAATTTACCTTCTGATTCAAAGCGTAATTTTGCGGGTCTTGATTATCTACAAAATCTGGGTCTCTTCCCAAAAAGTATTCTATATTATCTCTCCATCCGCCTTTATTCCAAACATTGTAATATGAATCAACTCCGAATCTGTCAAAATTCTGGTCGTTAAATCCTATATTCATTACCAAAAGCTCTAAATCGCCTACCTCTCTCTTGTCATTATTAGGATTATATCCAGCATGCATGAATTTGCTAAAATGCGTCCAGTTATATTGTCCAGCATTTTCTATTAAGTTTTCATAAAGTCCAGCTACAGTGTAAGTTTCAGCAGATTTTCCTCTATAATATTTTACTATTACCGCTCCTACAAGTTTTCTGATTTTAAGCGTTCCTTTACCTAATCGGTGATATACTAAATCAACATTCTTATCGAAGTAGTAATGATGAACTTCTTTAGGGTTACTGCAATAGTCCCAATCTCCGTCTCTGATAAACCATCTTCTTCCGTCATTCATTCCTTTTCTACTAATCATTTCTTTCCAATATTGGAGCAAAGTATTAGTATCCTGATAACTTACGCTTGGATAATTATCTCCGCGCCATGGAGTATAAACCTTATAATATGTGTCTTCAGCAAAAGTAGGTTTTGTAGGTTCTGGAGGTTGAGGTTCTGGGTCAATGTTAGTGTCGCCAGGATTATCTATATTAGTGTCGCCAGGATTATCAATATTAGTGCCACCAGGCTCATTTGTTCCAGGCGTATTCGTCACAGGTATATTCGTTACAGGTCCAGTTTTTCCAGGGTCTGGTATTAATGTCGGTCCAGACACGCTTGGATTTGTTGCTTCGTTTCCTTTGCATGCAACTATACCAGCAATACTAAATATAGCGATTAATAAAATAGCCGCAATTACTCGTGAAGTTTTGAGAATTTTTTGGGTTGTCATAATTAACTCCTTAATTTTATTTATAGGGCTTCTCCTTCCCTACTCTAAATAGTATAATACATTTTTTCTAAAAAGTCAAGTAAAAAATTTTATTATTATCAAAAAAAAAAAAAAATAAGAAATTTACAAAAAGTAATGAATTTATGAAAGAATTTAAGCGAATTTACGGCAAAAGTTAACATAATTTATATATTTTC
>NZ_JBNMIZ010000010.1:0-28107 GCF_050873525.1 Brachyspira sp.
AAATATAATTAAAACAATAAAAAATATTAAACGAGGATAAAAATGGCTGCTGCTGAAAAAACATATAGTTCAAAAAATATTCAAGTATTGGAAGGATTAGAGCCTGTCCGAACTCGCCCAGGTATGTATATAGGTTCTACGGGTTCGGCGGGATTGCATCATTTGGTTTACGAAGTCGTTGATAACAGTATAGACGAAGCTATGGCTGGTTTCTGTAAAAATATAACGGTTACGATAAAAAAAGACAATATAATAGAAGTTCAAGATGACGGAAGAGGAATTCCTGTCGATATGCATCCAAAATTGAAAGTATCCGCTTTGGAAGTAGTTATGACGAAACTGCATGCGGGCGGTAAATTCGATAACGAAACTTATAAAGTGTCGGGCGGTTTGCATGGCGTGGGAGTTTCCGTAGTCAACGCTTTAAGCACGGAATTAATAGCGGAAGTTAGCAAAGACGGAAAATTATATAAACAAGTATATCATAAAGGAGTTCCAGAAGCTCCCGTTAAAGAAGTCGGCAAAAGCGCAAAAAACGGAACTAAAGTTACATTTAAAGCGGATGATGAAATTTTTGAAACTACCGAATACGATTATAAAATTCTTGCAAACAGACTGCGTGAATTGGCTTTTCTAAACAGAGGAATAAGAATAACGCTTATTGATAAAAGAGAAGCGAAAACCGTAAGCAATGAATTTTATTACGAAGGCGGAATTGAAATGTTTATCGCCCATCTAAACGAAAATAAAAAATTATTGCATGACAAACCGATTTATTTGCATAAAACTGAAGATAAAACGGATATTGAAGTTTCTATGCAATATGTTGACGCCTATAACGAAAATATTTTTACATATTGTAATAATATCAATACAACGGAAGGCGGAACTCATTTAGTCGGTTTCAGAACGGCTTTAACAAGAATCTATACCGATTTTGCAAAGAAACTCGAATTGGATAAAAAAAATAAAGTGGCGTTTATGGGAGAAGATACGCGAGAGGGACTCGTTGCCGTAGTTTCGGTAAAAATTCCTAATCCTCAATTTGAAGGACAGACAAAAACGAAATTGGGAAATACGGAAGTTAGAACGGTTACCGAAAAATTGGTATTCGAAGGATTAAACGATTATTTTTCGCAAAATCCGAAAGTCATTAAAGTTATATTGGAAAAAATAATTTCCGCGGCTCAAGCAAGGGAAGCTGCAAGAAAAGCGCGGGATTTGGCAAGAAGAAAAAACGCTCTCGAAAGCGATTCGCTCCCAGGAAAACTTGCGGACTGTTCGGAGCAGGAAGTCGACAAATGCGAAGTTTATCTTGTGGAAGGAGATTCCGCTGGAGGCACGGCTAAAGGAGGACGCGACAGACATTTTCAGGCTATTTTGCCTTTAAGAGGAAAAGTATTGAATGTGGAAAAAGCGCGACTCGATAAAATTATAGATAACGAAAGTTTGAAACCTATAATAGCGGCGCTCGGCTGCGGAGTCGGTTCTTCTTTCGATATATCAAAAATAAGATACGGAAGAGTTATTATAATGGCGGATGCGGATATTGACGGTTCGCATATAAGGACTTTGCTTTTGACTTTCTTCTTTAGATATATGCGCCCTTTGATAGATTTGGGACATATATTTATTGCAGTTCCGCCACTCTATAAAATAAGTTTCGATAAAAAGAATTTCACTTACGCTTATTCGGACGAGGAGAGAGATAAAATACTTGAAGAAAATAAAGGCAAGAATTCTGATATACAGAGATATAAAGGTTTGGGAGAAATGAACGCCGACCAGTTATGGGATACGACAATGAACCCAGAAACTCGCCTTATGTATCAAGTATTGACGGAAGACGCGGAAAAAGCGGACCAATTATTTACGATGCTTATGGGAGACGAAGTTAAACCAAGAAGAGATTTTATAGAAG
This sequence comes from Brachyspira sp., assembly GCF_050873525.1. Taxonomy (GTDB): domain Bacteria; phylum Spirochaetota; class Brachyspiria; order Brachyspirales; family Brachyspiraceae; genus Brachyspira. Next base: position 1,922 of record NZ_JBNMIZ010000010.1, read on the forward strand.
CTAATGCAAGATATGTAAAGAATTTGGATGTTTAATTAACGAATTTTTATTTAATTAAAAATTATATTTAATATTTAATATTTATTTGTTTAAGGAGATAATTAAAAATGGAAAATAAATTAGAAAACGAATACGATTTAATTATAGTCGGAGCGGGACCTGCGGGAATAGCGGCGTCCGTTGAAGCGGCAATACTTCAAATGAAAAAAGTTCTTCTGCTTGAAAAAGGAGATAATCATTCCACAACGATAAGAAAATTTTATAAAGACGATAAAAGAGTCGACAAAGATTATAAGGGAGAAAGAATCGATTTGAGCGGAAATATAAAATTTGAAACGGCGACTAAAGGCGATGTTTTAGATTTATTCAGCGAATGCGTATTTGGAAACTATATAGACGCTTTTTTTAATACCGAAGTCGAATCAATCAAAAAGAACGGAGAATATTTTGAAGTATTGACGACAAATAACGATAAATATGTTTCAAAATATGTCGTGGTTTCTATCGGTAAAATGGGACGCCCCAACAAACCCGATTATCCGATTCCTCCAAGTTTGAACGCTGTCGTTAATTTCAATATTTATAAATGTAAAGAAAACGAAAAAGTCCTCGTAGTCGGCGGTGGAAATTCGGCGGTAGAATACGCTTATCTTTTGGGAAAAGACAACGATGTAACAATAAGTTATAGAAAAAGCGAATTTACTCGTCCAAACGAAAAAAATTTGGAAACGATAAAAGAAGATATTGATAGCGGTAAAGTGAAGGCAAAATTGGGAGTAGATATAAAATCCATTGCGGACGAAGGTGGAAAAGTTTTGGTAAACTTCGCTGACGAAACAAGCGATAAATTCGACAGAGTTATTTACGCGCTCGGCGGAGTCGCTCCGATAGATTTCTTAAAAAAATGCTCGATAGATTTGGACGAAAGCGGAGTTCCTATAATAAGAGGAATTCATGAAAGTTCCGTTGATAATTTATATATAGCTGGAGACATACTTTATAAATCTGGCGGTTCGATTGCGAAAGCTTTGAATGCGGGATTCGATATAGTGAAGCATGTAAAAGGTTTAATTGACGGAAAATAAAATTTAGTTTAATTACTTTGTCATTCGCTCTGCGTCCCTATGGGAACGAGGGCAACGCCCGAAGTAATCCACAAAAAATAAATTTTATTATATTTTGGATTGCCACGCCGTTGGCTCGCAATGACGAGTAAAAGTAAGCCACAATGACAAATAAAAATAAAATCACAATAAATATACTTTAATTGTCATTACGATGCTATTTATAGCCGAAGTAATCTACTCTATTTGGACTGCTTCGGCAGAGCCTAGCAAATAACAAAATTCTATCAAAGTATAAAGTAATTTATTAAATGCGATAAAAATTATTGACTTCGTAAATTTATGATATATAATAATATTCAAAATTTTACGATTAAAAATTATTAATAAAATTTAATCAAAAAATTAAATTTTATTAAGTAAAAAATTTATTATTTAAGAGGAAATAATTATGGCAAAAAAAATAAAAAAAGTGGTTTTGGCTTATTCTGGCGGACTCGATACTTCCGTTATAATTCCATGGCTAAAAGAAAATTACGATAATTGTGAAGTCATAGCGGTTTCTGTCGATGTCGGACAGGGAACTGAACTTGACGGACTTAAAGAAAAAGCGATAAAAACAGGAGCGTCCAAACTTTATATAGAAGATTTAAAAGAAGAGTTTATTCAAAAATATGTCTACCCAACTCTTCAGGCTGGAGCGGTTTACGAAAATAAATATTTGCTCGGAACTTCTTTCGCTCGTCCGATAATCGCAAAGAGAATTGCCGAAATAGCGATTAAAGAAAAAGCGGACGCGTTATGTCATGGAGCTACAGGAAAAGGAAACGACCAAGTGAGATTCGAGCTTGCTTTTAAGGCTTTCGCACCAGATTTGGAAATTATCGCTCCTTGGAGAGTTTGGAATATAAAATCTCGCGAGCAGGAAATTGAATATGCAGAATCTCATAATATTCCGCTTAAAATAAATAGGGAAACTAATTATTCTAAAGATAAAAATTTATGGCATCTGTCTCATGAAGGACTCGATTTGGAAAATCCCGCAAACGAACCGCAATACGAAAAGAAAAATTTTCTTGAAATGGGCGTCTCCCCTATTCAAGCTCCAGATAAACCCGCTTATATAACGATTGGTTTTGAAAAAGGAATTCCAACGACTCTTGACGGAAAAAAACTCAACGGAGTCGAAATGGTAACGGCTTTAAATAAAATCGGCGGAAAAAACGGAATAGGAATTGTAGACATTGTGGAAAATCGTCTTGTCGGAATGAAATCGAGAGGAATTTACGAAACTCCCGGCGGAACGATTTTATATCATGCGCATGAAGTCCTTGAAACGATTACGCTCGATAAAGAAACTTTGAGAGTCAAACAGTATTTGGCGATTAAATTTGCCGACATAGTTTATAACGGACAATGGTTTACTCCTTTAAGAAACGCAATGAGCGCGTTTTTTACCGAAACTCAAAAAACCGTTACGGGAGAGGTAAAACTCAAACTTTACAAAGGAAATATAATAAACGCGGGCGTAAAATCTCCATATACTCTTTATGACGAAGAGGTTGCGACATTTGACGAAGACAATGTATATAATCAAGCGGATGCCGTAGGATTTATTAATCTTTTCGGGCTTCCAGTAAAAGTTCGCGCAAATATGGAAAAGAAAATAAAGAATAAAAACAAAAATAAAAAATAAAATAATAATGAATAATAAAAAAATTTGGGCGGGAAGATTCACAAAAGAAACCGACAAAATAGTAAACGATTTTAATTCTTCGATTTCTTTCGATGCGAGAATGTATAGAGAAGATATTGAAGGCTCTATAGCTCACGCGACTATGCTCGGCGAATGCGGTATAATTGATTTGAATGAAAGTAAGGCTATAGTCGAAGGACTCAAAAATATATTAAACGAGATAGAAAACGGAAAACTTGAATTCGATTTCAATGCCGAAGATATTCATTCTTTTATAGAAGCGAAACTTACCGAAAGATTAGGTGATACGGGAAAGCGACTTCACACGGCGCGCTCGAGAAACGACCAAGTGGCTCTCGATATAAGAATGTATTTGAAAAAAGAAGTAAAAGAAATCGAAAGCATAATAAAAAAATTGATAACCGTTTTAACCGATTTGTCAGAAAAAAATCTTAAAACCGTTATGGCTGGCTATACTCATTTACAACGCGCCCAGCCGATAACATTCGCTCATCATCTTATGGCTTATTCTCAAATGTTTTTAAGAGATTTGGAAAGACTCAAAGACGCTTACAAAAGAATAAATATTATGCCTTTGGGAAGCGGAGCTTTAGCGTCAACCACTTATCCGATAAACAGGCAGATAGTTTGCGATTTGCTCGGATTTGACGAAATTACTCAAAATTCTCTCGATGCCGTTTCGGACAGAGATTTTTGTATAGAACTTGCTTCGGATTTATCGATATTAATGATGCATCTTTCAAGATTTTCAGAAGAGATAATTTTATGGTGTTCTTGGGAATTTAAATTTATAGAACTTGATGACGCTTACTCTACGGGTTCGTCAATTATGCCGCAAAAAAAGAATCCCGATATTACGGAACTTATCAGAGGAAAGACGGGAAGAGTTTACGGAGATTTGAATACTCTGCTTATAATGATGAAAGGGCTTCCGCTCGCTTATAATAAAGATATGCAGGAAGATAAAGAGGCGATTTTTGACGCCATCGATACGGTTAAACTTTCTTTAAGCGCGTTTATTCCAATGATTGAAACGATGACTATAATTCCAAAAAACATGAGAGAGGCTGCGGCTAAAGGTTTTATCAACGCCACAGACTGCGCCGATTATCTTGTCAAGAAAGGAATGCCTTTCAGAGACGCTTATAAAATCACGGGAGAGATTGTCAGATTATGCATTGAAAATAATTTGACTCTCGAAACTCTTCCGATTGAAAAATATAAAGAATTTTCAGATAAATTTGAAGAAGATATATTTGAAGCGATAAACCTTGAAACCTGCGTTATGCAAAGAAAAGTCGAAGGCGGACCGGCTCCCGAATCGGTTAAAGCTCAAATTGAATATATAAGAAAAAATATTAAAGATTAAAAATTATAAATTAAATATTAATTAAAAATAAAAAATAAATATTTTGGAGGCAATAAATGAAACATTTACTTAAAATGCTCGATTTATCGAAAGAAGAAATTTTTGATATTTTGAATCTTGCGGACAAACTTAAAACGGAAAATAAAAATAAAATCGAACATCATATTCTTAAAGGAAAAACTTTAGGAATGATTTTTCAAAAGTCGTCTACTAGAACGAGAGTGTCATTTGAAGTCGGAATGTATCAGCTTGGAGGCAGTGCTTTATTTCTTTCAAGCAACGATTTGCAGATTGGAAGAGGCGAACCCGTTCAGGATACGGCGAGAGTTTTGTCGCGTTATTTGGACGGAATTATGATTCGCACATTCGCTCAAAAAGAAGTGGAAGATTTGGCAAAATACGGTTCTATTCCTATAATAAACGGACTTACGGATTTCGCTCATCCATGTCAGGTTCTTGCCGACCTTATGACGATTAGAGAATTCAAGGGAAAATTTGACGGACTCAAAATGTGTTTCATAGGCTGCGGAAACAATATGGCTAATTCTTTAATTGTCGGCGGGCTTAAAGTCGGAATGAAAGTTTCCATAGCATGCCCTAAAGATTATCAGCCAGACGGCGAAGTGATTGAATTTACGAAAGAATATAAAGATAAATTTTTTATGACAGAGAATATTATGGAAGCGGCAAAAGATTCGGATGTTCTTTTTACGGATGTTTGGGCGTCTATGGGACAGGAAAAAGAAGCGGAAAAAAGAAAAGAAATTTTTAAAGGCTACCAAATTGATGATAAAGTTATGGCGATAGCAAAACCTAAAGCGATAGTTCAGCATTGTCTTCCAGCTCATAGAGAGGAAGAAATTACCGAAAAAGTTTTTGAAGAACATGCCAATGAAATTTTTGAAGAAGCGGAAAACAGGCTTCATGTCCAAAAAGCTATTATGGTAAAATTGATGAGTTAATTATAAAATAATTTCACTTTTCAAATCTTTTTCTAACGGAATTTGCATGAGCTTCCAGTTTTTCATTTTCCGCAAAATTGATTACATTATTTTTAACTTTATGCAAAGCCTCTTTAGTATAATAAGTGTAATAAGATTTTTTAATGAAATCGTCTACAGAAAGCGGAGATGAAAATTTGGCGGTTCCGCTTGTGGGCAAAACATGATTTGTCCCAGATAAATAATCGCCCAAAGCTTCGGGAGTATTCGCTCCCAAAAATATAGAACCAGCGTTTTTTATTTTTGACAGAATTGAAAAAGGCTCTTTTATATTTATTTCCAAATGTTCGGGCGCTAATTCGTTGCTTATAAATATCGAATCGTCCAAACTTTCCGTTATAATTATTTTTCCGTTATTTTCTATCGATTCTTCGGCAATTTCTTTTCTGCTTAAATTTTTTAATTGTTTATATAATTCTTCTTTAACTTTATTTGCAATATTTTCGCTTGTCGTAATCAAAACGCTTGAGGCTAATTTGTCATGTTCAGCTTGAGCGAGCATATCCGCCGCTATATGAATAGGATTTGAATATTCGTCCGCTATAATTAAAACTTCGCTCGGTCCCGCAAACATATCGATTGAAATTTCGCCGTAAACGAGTCTTTTTGCAGTCGCTACAAATATATTTCCCGGTCCAACTATTTTATAAACTTTTGGGACGCTTTCCGTTCCATAACTTAAAGCCGCTATCGCCTGCGCTCCGCCAACTTTAAAAACTCTATCGACTCCAGAAATTTTAGCCGCTGCCAAAATAATATCGTTTATTTTTCCATTTTTATTTGGAGGAGAGACGAGAATTATTTCGGGAACTTTCGCAACTTTCGCTGGAATAACATTCATTAAAACCGTTGAAGGATAAATTGCCGTTCCCCCGGGAATATAAACTCCCACTTTTTCTATAGGATTTATTATCTCTCCCATAACGATTCCGTTTTCTTCGCTCGTTATGAATCCGTTTCTTATTTGCATTCTATGGAATTTTTCAATATTTTTATAAGCCAAATTAAGCGTCTTTTTAAATTTATTATCTATTCTATCATAAGCCGAATCGATTTCTTTTTTTGAAACCTCCAAAGTTTTCGTATCGGCGTTATCGAATTCTTTATTATATTTTATCAAAGCCTTATCTCCGTTTTTTTTTACATCTTCGAGTATCGCCTTAACTTTTTTAGTTATATTATCGTAGCTAAACTGACTTCTTACAAAAATATTTTTTAAAGAATCGCCGTTTTTATAATTTATAATTTTAATCATAATACTTCCTCTATATTTTTAACGATTTCGGATATTAAATTATTTTTAAACTTAAAACTTACTTTATTTACTATCAATCTTGAACTTATATAATCGACTATATCTTTAATCACAATCAAATTATTTTCTTTAAGCGTGCTTCCCGTTTCTACAATATCTATAATCACATCGGACAAATTAAGTATCGGCGCTAATTCAATCGAACCGTTTAATTTTATTATTTCCACATCTCTGTTTATCGAATCAAAATATTTTTTCGACACATTGACATATTTTGTGGCGACTCTTAATCTTCTTTCAATATCCTCTTTATAATCTTTCACTGAAGCCATACATAATTTGCATTTTCCAAATTTCAAATCCAAAAGTTCGTAAACATCATGCGAGTTTTCAAGCAAAATATCTTTTCCGACAATTCCAATATCGGCGACTCCTTTTTCTACATAAATTCCAACATCGGAAGGTTTGACAATCAAATATCTGACGCCTTTATCTTCAAAAACGAGTTTTCTATTGTCTTCGAGCAATTCTTTATTTTCATAGCCTATCTTTTTAAATAAATCGTAGACTTTTTTTAATAATCTTCCTTTCGGCAAAGCTATATTAATTTTATTCATTTTTAATTTTCTTTTTAATTTTACGAAATTTATTTTTTATTAATCAAATAATTATATAATAAATTTAAATTTTTTGTAGTAAAAATAAGATAATTATTAAATTGAAATTATAAAATATAAATGATATATTTATGATAATGAAATTAATTTTTTATAATGAAATAAGGATAAATTTATTATGAGCAATGAATTTGGAAAACTTGAAGAAATTACGGATTTAAGAGATTATTGGAAAAATGAAGCTTCCGATTTTACCCCTTGGCTCGCTAAAGAAGAAAATATATCTCTATTATCCGAAGCCATAGGTTTAGACATTACGGTAGAAGAAAGAGAATCAAATGTAGGAGATTTTAATGTGGATATATACGCTTCAGAAACGGAAACGGATAGAAAAATTATTATTGAAAATCAATTAGAAGCCACTAATCATGACCATCTTGGAAAATTGATAACTTACGCCTCTGGAAAAGAAGCTAACATTATTATTTGGATAGTAAAAGAAGCGAGAGAAGAACATAGAGCCGCAATCGAATGGCTTAATAATCATACCGATAAAGAAATCGGTTTCTTTTTATGCGAAATAAAAATATATAAAATAGAGAATTCTAAACCTGCCGTTAAATTTGAAGTTATACAAAGACCGAACGAATGGGCAAAAGAAGTAAAGAATAAAGATTTAACCCAAACTCAACAATTAAGATATGAATATTGGACGGCATATAATGATTACGCTTTTAAGAATACTGAATATAAAAAAGAAGAATTTAAAAAAATAGAACCATCCAAACGACCTTATATGTGCTTAAAAATAGGAATATCTAATTGTAGTATAAGAGTTTGGCAGACACGAAAGGATAATAGTATTAAAATTGAACTACGAATACATGATAACAAAGAACTTTTTAATAAACTTATTAAATGTAAAGATGATATAGAAAGAGAGATAGGATTTAAATTTGATTGGCAGGAATTATCTAAAAAGGCTAGAAAGGATGGAAAAACAAGTAGAATAATAATTCAAAAATCTGTTGAATTTGATAATAAAGAAAAATGGAACGAGCAATTCGATTGGATAATTGACACGGTAATAAAAATGAAGAAAACATTTACAAAATATATATAATAAAAATTAAGACTTAATCAAATTACCATTATCAAAAATATACTTCTCTTTATAATTTGAAATTGAATTGTCGCCGTAAATATCGACTCGAACTTTTTTATTTTGATTCATGAATTTTCTAACTTCGTTTAATAAAATTTTTTCGTCTCCGCTTTTATATAAAATTAGAATATCTATATAATCGCTCGATTTATTTTTTTCGTATAATTTATCCATATAAATTGCAAAACCGATTGCATTTTTATCAGAATTAAATTTATTAAGAAGTTTATCGTATCGCCCGCCAGAAAGAATTATATCGTTGTTTCCTTTAATATAGCCTTTGAAAATAATTCCGTTATAATATCCTAATTGACTCTCGATGGAAAAGTCGAGTAAAATTTTATCGAAATTATTATGCATTTCAAAAACCGAAGACAAACTTTTTAATTCATCGTAGGATTTTTGCAAATTATCGTTTATTATCATGCATTTCAATTTTTCTAAAATATTTTTATAATTTCCAGAAAGTTCTATAAAAGACAAAATATATTTTTTATATTCGCTTTTAATATTTTTATCCAATAATTTTTCTAAATCATGTTTATTTTTTCCGTAGATATTTTTAAGAATTTCGATTTTCAAATTTTCTTTTATCCCGACTTCGTCAAAAATTGCGGACATAAAATCTATATTTGATATTTCCAAAATATAATTTTCGTTTATCGACTTCAAACTTTCTATTGCCATGCTTATAATTTCCAAGTTGGAATATTTATTTAATTTGCCTATAATTTCCACTCCAACCTGCGGAATTTCCTCGTATTCGTTTGAAACTATTTTATAAATATCTTCTATATAATAAATTTTTTGAGTTTCTTTTTCGTTGTCTTTAAGAATTTTTTTTACTATCGACAAAGTGACATCGGGGCGAAGAGATTTCAAATTCCCGCTCAAATTCATAAAAGTCAATATATGTTCAGTTTGAAGAAAATCTTTATTATCGTTGTATAAATTATAATCTTCAAATTTGCTCAATTTAATTTTTTTGAAACCAAATTTTTCGTATATATTTATAAGATTCGATATTATAGAATTTTCGTTTATTAAGTTAGCGTTCATTTTCAACTTTTATTTTTACATTTCGGAAATATATTTATAAATAGGATATTTCTTGCATAAAGCGTCAACTTTCTTTGCAACCGAAGAAATAATTTTTTCATTATCCGAGTTCGTCAAAACTTCGTCCATATAATTAACGAGTTCAATAATATCTTTTTCTTTTAGTCCTCTTGTAGTAATCGCTGGAGTTCCGAGTCTTATTCCGCTTGTAACCATAGGAGATTCGCTGTCGTAAGGAATGCCGTTTTTATTCGTAGTTATATGCGCCTTGTCCAAAACCGCTTCTGCAACTTTTCCCGTGATTCCTTTTGAAGATTTTACATCAACCAATATTAAATGAGTATCCGTTCCGCCCGAAACGATATTATAATTTTTTGCGATAAATTCGTTCGCCATAATTTTAGCGTTATTTAAAACCTGTTTTTGATAATCGACAAATTTTTTATCCAAAGCTTCTTTAAAACATACCGCTTTTGCCGCAATTACATGCATTAAAGGTCCGCCTTGAATTCCCGGAAAAATAGTTTTATCGACTTTTTTTGATAGTTCTTCGTTTGTCGAAATTATATAACCGCCTCTCGGTCCTCTTAAAGTTTTATGAGTAGTTCCCGTGACAAAATGAGCATATTCTACAGGATTTGGATGCAAGCCCGCCGCAACGAGTCCCGCAATATGCGCCATATCGACAAGCAAATAAGCCCCCACTTCGTCCGCAATTTCTCTAAACTTTGCAAAATCAATAATTCTCGGATAAGCGCTCGCTCCCGTCACTATTATTTTAGGCTGATTTTTAAAAGCCAAATCTCTAACTTCGTCATAATCTATTTGCATAGTTTCTCTGCTAACGCCGTAATGAACGAAATTATAAATCCTGCCCGAAAAGTTAATATTTTTTCCATGCGTTAAATGTCCTCCCGCGTCCAAAGACAATCCCAAACAAGTATCGCCGGGCTGTAAAACCGACATATAAACTCCCATATTTGCCTGCGAACCAGAATGAGGCTGAACATTTATGAAAGGCGCTTTGAATAATTTTTTCGCTCTTTCTATCGCAAGACTTTCAACGACATCCGCTTCTACGCATCCGCCGTAATATCTTTTTGCTGGATAACCTTCCGCATATTTATTTGTGAATATAGAACCTTGAGCTTCCATAACCGCTCTTGAAACTATATTTTCGCTCGCTATTAATTCGAGTCCCGATGCTTCTCTTTTATATTCTCTTTTGATAGCTCCGAATATTTCTCTATCGGCATATTTCAAAGGAGTTTCGGACACATAATATTTCGCACTTGCTACTTTTTTTGAAACGACTTTCTTTATAGAATTTTTTGCAGATTTTTTAACAATATTAAGTTTTTTAGTAGATTTCTTAATTGCAGAAACAGATTTTTTTGAATTAGTTTTTTTAGTCGACATGATTCCTCCAAATTTTTTAAACAATTTTTAAATATTTAATTTTTTAATAGGAATATATTATATTAAATAAAATTTTTTTCAATGATTTTTTATTGATTGATTTGATTTAAAAATAAATCCCGCAGAGTGAAGCGGACAGCGTCCAGTCGCCAAGTAATCTAAAATAAAGAAAATTTTATTACTTTAGATTGCTTCGGCAAAGCCTCGCAATGACAATAAAATTAAAATTCGCAATGAAAAATTTATTATTTTTTTTTGAATAAACGCTTGACAATCAATATAAAATTTACTATAATATATTTAGAAATTAAATCAAAGGAGTAATTTATGATTACGAAAAAACAATTATTATGCATAATAGCGCTTGCTATTATAACGGTTATAGTTTCGGTAGCTTGTTCTAGTCCTACCGATGTTGAAAACATGGCTGTGACGGAAGCGGGACCAACGCCTCCACCAGAATTTCCCGAAGATAATACGAATAATAAATTAACTATTGATACAAATCAAGGTTTAATTCAATTCAAAGATTTATATTTCAAATCTGGAGCTTATTATTCTATATACGATACGGTAAAGAAAATATATTTTTATGCGGATGTAAAAGTGGACGAAAATTCAAAGCCTTATATTAGCGTAATCACTTTGGACGAGGATGGCTATGTTACAGAAGAGGAAGGCAAATTTTACGATAACGCTAACGGAACAGGAGCGGTTTATAATTTGGAAGCGACTCGATACCAAAGCAATAACAGAAATACAGCAACGGTTACTTTTACCGAAGACGGTTATTTGATAATAAAATTTAGCAATTACGGAGCTGATATTACTTACTCATTAACTGGGAAAAGCTACGAAGAAAATCTTGCTTCAATACCTAAAGAATATTGCGGAAGATATACTGTTAAAGGAGTTGGTTCACTTAATTGGGGAGATGAAGCCTATAGCGGTTATTGGAAAGATATATATTGGGATATTAAACCTAATTCTATTAGTTTTACAGGAGGAAATTTCTTTACTATTAAATCTGCAACTATTACAAGTGGTAATTTTCATGATATATATCATAATGGCGGTTTAATAGTTACAACCGATTTTACTAATGGAGGCATTATGTATTATCTATTTTTGAATGAAGGTAATAATTACACTATGCGCACTACAAATACTCTTGGTAATGCTCCTTATTATACTACACATAGTAGTAAAGATTATTAAAATAATATTTTCCTCGCAGTGGTTAAGGTTTTTAGAGAGCGTGTAGAAATTACATGCTCTCTTTTTTATTAAATTATTTTCCCTATTAAAGTATGATTTTTAATTTCCGTTATTTCGCAGTCGTAAATATCGCCCATATTTAATTCTTTTTCTTTTTTTACGAGTATCAATCGGTTTTCTTTGCTTCGGCATTGATAGTGAATATTGTCTTTTGCAATATCGTCAATCATAATTTCCGCGCGTTTGCCGACTTGTTTATTCAATAATTTTTGAGCCAAAACTCTTTGAAAATCGACTAATTCTCTCAATCTTTTAGAACCCGTTTTTTCGTCATATTTAACTTTTTTCTTAAAGGCAATCGAACCTTCTCTTTCGGAATATTTATATAAATAAGCGTCCTCGAATCCAATTTCTTTTAATAAATCCAAAGTTTCTTTATATTCTTCTTCGGTTTCATCCGCATAGCCGACTATTATATCGGTTGAAATCGGAAAGTCGTCCGCGTATTCTCTCAAGTAGGAAATTTTTTTTATATATTCTTCTTTATCATATTTTCTGTTCATTAATTTTAATATTCTGTCCGAACCGCTTTGAAAAGGCAAATGAATATGTTTTCCAACGCTTTTTAAATTCCATACTGCATCCGCCAAATCTTTATCAAAATCTTTAGGATGCGAAGTTAAAAATCTAATCCAAACTTTATTTTCTCCAACCGTTTTATCAATCAAATAAAGCAAATCGGTAAAAGAAATTTCGCCGTCTATATCGAGTCCGTAAGAATTGACATTCTGCCCAAGTAAAGTTATTTCTTTAGCTCCCGAATCGATTAATCTTTTAACTTCTTCTATTATTTCGCTCGATTTTCTGCTAACCATTTTTCCCCGCGTATGAGGAACTATGCAGTAAGAACACCAGTTATTGCAGCCATGAGATACTGGCAAAAAGGCTTTATGAGGTTTATCTTTATCGACATAAGATTTGCTAAAAATATAATTGTCGTTGAATTTTTTTATAAAAACTTCTTCGTCTTTCATATAATCTAAAATATTCATTTCGTTATAAACATCGAATATTTTATCGACTCCGAGATTTTCCAAAATATTTTTTGAAGTTTGAGCCATGCATCCCATTATTATTAATTTTGTATTTTTTTTATTTTTTCTTCTTTCGGCGTTGAAAAGTTTGACTCTTGAAAAAACTCTCTCTTCGGCATGCGCTCGAACGCTGCAAGTATTGATTATTATATTATCCGCATTTTGATAATCTTCCGTTTGAATAAATCCTTCCTGCATCAAAGAATTGATTAAACTATTAGAATCGGCTTTATTCATTTGGCAGCCGTAGTTTTCCAAATAAAAATTCTTCATAATTATTTCTTTATAAATTTTGATTTTATTTCTTCAATCAATATTTCGGGAACTAATCCTTCAATCGGACCGTCAAATTTTAGAATTTCTTTTATTAGAGAAGAACTTATATGAGTATAATTTTCCGAAGTGTTCAAAAATATCGTATCCATTTCGGGATATAATAATTTATTCATTCTTGACATTTTTAATTCGTAATATAAATCTTCGCTGTCTCTTATTCCTCTTGCCAAAACTTTTATTCCGTTATTTTTCATGAATTCCGTGACGAGTCCAGATATTGTGACAATTTCTATAGAATCGTTATTTCCAATAACTTTTTCTATCATTTTTTTTCGCTCTTCCAAAGTAAAAATTGGAGATTTTTCCAAATTAACCGCTATAGAAATATAAACTTTTTCAAAAATATTAGCCAGACGATAGAGAACATCCAAATGCCCCAAAGAAAAAGGGTCAAAAGTTCCGGGAAATATTACTTTACTATTTTTCATGGCGAATATTATATATATTATAAATATAATAGCAATATAAAAAGACGCATATTTTTAATTAATTGAATTTAATATTTTTTCTATAATCTCAAAATCTATTTCTTTTATCGAAATAATCGGATTAGGATTAATCGAATATTCCGCAATTTGTTTTTCAAATATAGAAACATCATGCCAGCCTCCGTTTTTAAATCCCGTGTTATGATACATTCCGACATTTTTAAAACCAAAAGAAATATGCAGTTTTTCGCTTTTAATATTTGGAGAGGTAATCAAACTGTAAACCGTTCTAACGCCCTGCGCTTTCAAGATTTCAATTAAAATATAATATAATTTTTTACCCAAACCTTTTGAAACATGCGATTTATCTAAATATATGGAAAGTTCCGCATCCCATTGATAAGCGGCTCTATCCATAAATTTATGAGCGTATGCGTATCCGAAAATTTTTCCATCCTCTTCGCAAACCAAATAAGGATATGTTTCAATAATATTTTCAATTCTTTTTTCAAATTCCGATTTCGTTGGGAGCGCGTATTCGAATGTTATAGTCGTTTCTATATATTGAGAGTAAATCTCCAACAATGAGGGAGCGTCCGAAATTTCTGCAAATCTAATTTTCATTTTTCTATTATAATATATTTATTTTTATTTTTCAATTCTAATAATTTAAAATATTTTATCGGCATTTTTTAAAGTATATTCTACCGTTCGCCCAACCGCTTCGAGAGTTTTAATATTTATCTTGTCAATCGTATCTTCCGTAGTATGATGATATTGATAGCCCATATCGATTATGTCAATAAATGGAATTCTCTCCATCAAAAAAGGAATATGGTCGTCCGTTATCATTCCATAATGTTCTTTAACAAAATAATTTTTATATCCCAAATCGTCCGCAAAGTCCCAAATTTTTTCGTAAATATTCGGATAATAAGTATAGGCAAAACTTTCGTATTTAAATTTTGCATTTCCGCTTCCAACCATGTCGAGCAGTATTCCAAATTTTATTTTCTCTTTTTCTAAAATTTTATCATTAACGAAAGCGATGCTTCCCTGAATCCAATCGGTTTCTATTAAGCTATTTCCGTTATTATAAAATAAATTTCCATCGTCTTCCAAATCGAATAAAATAAAACAAATTCCATAAGGCAGTTTTTCGCTTTTTAGAGAATTCATAAGCTCGAGTAAAATTCCCGAACTGCTCGCTCCATCGTTCGCCCCGTCAATCGGTTTATTTCTGTTTTCAATTTTTCTATCTTTTTCGGCAACCATTCTGCTGTCGTAATGGCTCGCCAAAATAATATATTCTTCTCTTTCGCCTTCCAAAAACGCGTAAATATTTTCTCCGTCTCTGCCTTCGATATAAGGAGCGGCAAAATTGTGAGTAAAAACTTCGTAGCCCATAGATTTAATTTCTTCTTTGAAAAATGTTCTTACTTTTTTATGCGCTTCGCTTCCGTAAATTCGCGGTCCCAAACGAGCTTGTTTTTTTATATAATCGTAAGCGTTATTTGGACTAAAATTAAATTTTTCGTTTATTGTAGAATTTTTATAATTCGATGCGCTCGCGTCATTGCATGAATATAATAAAATTAATAATGCGGTTAAAAAAATATATTTCATAATCAAGCCTTAAAATTTATTTTAAGTTATTATATATATTTTTTATATTTTATCTATATTTTCTATATAATAATCTCTCATGCCTTCTGGAGTTATCAAAACTTTGTCTTTATTTTTATTAAAACAGTAGGCATAATAACCAAACGAGCCGTTGGAAGCTATTTGATGTTTGCAATTCATCATTAAAAATAAATCAAAATAGCCTTTATCGTTATCGTTTATATCGACTATATAAAATAAAACGGTTTTGGAAAGTTTTTTAATAATATTATTTTTTACATAATCAATATCGTCCGAAAAAATAAAAAATTTCGGCTCTTTAATATTTTTTATCATTTCGTTAATAGAATTAATATAATATTCGTCTTCGATAATTCCGTATATTGCAAAATCGCCTCTTCTAACATGAATAGCTACCGAATTGCAGTTTCTTATTTCATTTAAAACATATTTATTTTTATCGTCCAATTTATCATTTAAATAAGTTTCAAAATCGATTTTATTTTTAATTATTTCTTTTATTTCGTAAAAACAATTTTTATCGTAAGGAGTTCCATCTAAATATACATTTTTATATTCTAATAATAAATCGTTAAATTGATACAAAGGATTTAAATCAAACCGAAAACAACTCTTATAAATATTTATTTCGTAATCGTTTGCTATTTCAAAATCTAAATCTGGAAAAATCTTTAGCAAATCAAAATTCCTATTAAACTTTTTACGGTCGTCCAATCCGTTATATTTATACCAATTAATATCATATTTCACTTTTTTATTATATTTTTTCTCTATATATTTGCCTAAAATATATTTTCTTATTTGTCCGCAAAGTCCTCCGCCAACCCATAGAATTACAAAATTATCATGCGTTTTTATTCGATTATTTATATTAACTAAATATTCGGTTCTATAATAATTTTTCACACAATCGGTTAAAAATTGTCTCAAAAAATTTCTCAAAGTTCTAAAAGGTATAAACCGCGCAATTTTATTAATTAATATTTCATAATTATAATAATTCATTTATATAATCCTTGTTTAATATTTATTAGTCTTATCTCTATTTAGGATTAGATAATTTTTCAAGTCGTTTATAAAATTTTTTATGATATTTATTAAATAATATCTTTTTCAATTTCCATCTCAAATTCTTAAACGGAATTAACCAAGTTTTAGAAACTATATTACTATACATGCACCTTATATCTCTGCTAAAATTTATCGGTTCTTTTCCGTCCTCAAAATTTGTAATCGCTTTTGCATTATACAATTTGCTTAAAATAGAAAATATGCTTTGGTCATGTCTATGTTCCACAAAACCGTCAAGATTTTTAATCGTTGAAGGAGTATCGTCTGCCAAATGAAAATTATCGTAAAAAACTTTAAGCCATTCGTTTACAAATCTAATCGTTTTATCCGTCTTTTTAATTATAAGCGAAGTTGCGCATCTCGTATTCGTATCGGTAATTTCTTTATTATTCAAAACATTAAAATAGTCGAATAAATCGGATTTGGTAAAAAGTTTGTCGGGCATTTCAAGTTCAAAAGCCACAATATCGTATTTTTCTGCGTCTTCTATATACTTTTTCATTTTATCAATATATTCTTTTTTGAGATGGCATCCCGCATCGGCGTAAACTAATATGTCGCCGTTGTCTATTCTTTTTAACGATTCCAAAATTATATAAGGTTTCCAGCACCAATAACCGAATCCTCTCACATTATAATTTAATTTATCTTTGAAACGAGTTTTAAAATCTTTACCCAAAGTTAATTCTTCGTATAAAAATATATCTTCAAATATATTCATTTCAAGAGCTTGATTGTAAAATCTTTTAAGAGCGGGAAGCAAATACAAATTGGCAAAACTGCAGATATATACTTTTGAATTCATACGGCTAATTTATCCCAAAAAATGCAATAGCAAAATGCCCTGAAAAGAATGCAGGGAAATATAAAAAGTATAAAATTAGCGCTTGGCTTGGCTTGGCTTCATGAAACTAAAATTTAACTTTATCATAGTGATTAAATTATAGAATATTAATAAAAAATGTCAAGTATTTTAATTATTAAAATATATAAAATTTATGTAAAAAACCTCGCGTATATCCCGCATGGAAGAATCAATTTTGAATTTTCTATCGGTATTCCTATCTCTCCGCTTTCAAAAAATCCTTCATGTTTTATATTCGTTTCCAAAATATTTTTTAAAGATATATGAGAAAAACTTGCCGTATAACAATTAATTAAAAAAAGTATCGGTTCATCCGAAAAAAGTTTTATGCATTCTTTAGTCAATTTTGTCAAACTCGTTTCTATTTGCCAAAGTTCGCCTTTCGGTCCTCTGCCGTAAACTGGAGGGTCCATTATAATAATATCGTATTTTCGTCCTCGTCTCACTTCGCGCAAAACAAATTGAATGACATCTTCTATAATAAATCTTACTTTTTTATTTTCCAATTTATTCAATTCAATATTTCTTTTTGCATGTCCTACAATTTTTTTTGAAGCGTCCACATGAACGATTTCATCGCATCCTGCATAAGCGCATGAAACAGTAGCGCCGCCTGTATATGCAAATAAATTTAAAGCCTTTATTTCTATATTTTTTCTAGAATTTATTTTAGATTTTTTTTCTTTAATTTTATCAATTATAAACTGCCAATTAACCGCCTGCTCGGGAAAAAGTCCTATATGTTTGAAATTTGTGAATTCTATATAAAATGATAAATCTTGATATTTGATAATAAAATTTTCTTTTGGCTTATTTATATATTCCCAATAACCGCCGCCTTTATCCGAACGATGATAAATAGCGTCAAAATTATTCCATTTTTCTTTTTGTTTAGCCCAAATGACTTGAGAATCGGGACGAGAGATTAAAAAATTTCCAATGAGTTCTAATTTTTCTCCGTCTCCGCAGTCTATTATTTTATAATCGTTCCATTTATCAGCCAAAAGCATTTGAGATTATTTTTTATTTTTTATCTTTGATTATAATAAGTGACATCGTTTCGCACTACTACTATATCGACTCTTCTATTTAAAGCTCTTCCATCGGGCAAATCGTTCGAGGCGACAGGACGAGTATCCGCATATCCAGCAACCGAATATTTATTTCTGTCTAATTGTCCCGTTTGGTCGCTTTCAAATAATCTTTCCAAAACCACTAACGCTCTTGCCGAAGAAAGTCCCCAGTTATTTCCGAATTGTCTTTCGAGCGCGCTGCCTTCTCTTATCGCTCCAGAATCGGTATGTCCTTCTATTCTTATATCGTTTGGCAAAGTGCTTAATATCGAAGCAAGTTTAATAAAAGTTTCCGTATTATTTTGATTTTCCACTAAATTAGTTCTTCCCGATTCAAAATACTGGTCCGCTCCAAGCGTGATAACAAAACCTCTTTCGTCTTCCGAAACTCTTATTTTTTGACTCTTTATTTCCGACTCCAAAACGGATGTGGCTTTATCTATACTTCTGCCCATCGCAAAACCTCTTTCCGAACTTGGTAATGTTTCCACATTAGCTCCGCCGTATATTAAACTGCTTTGCGATAAAGTCGCTCCTCCAGACAAAACGCCGAAAGAACCTTGAAACGCCGTAGCCAGAAGCTGCATAGCGGAACTTTGAGATACCGAAGCTTCCATAGATGCAAGAAGCATAACGAAAAATGTCAAAACCAAAGTTACGAAATCCCCGTAAGTTTGAAGCCATAACGGAGCGGAAGGTCCGGGAACTTGGGCTTTATCCCCCGCTTTTTTAGCTTTTTTACCAAATTTTGTAGTAGCCATTACAAATCCTTAAATTCTTTCCTAATAAACTATATTCTATAAATATATTTTTATCTATCTCCGACTTGTTCATTAACCTTTTGTCTTTGCGTAGGAGGTAGGAAAGATACTAATTTATCTTTAACTATTCTCGGGTTATCTCCCGCCTGTATGGATAATATTCCTTCTATCATAATTCCCTTTATCAAAGCTTCGGAGGCATGTCTTGAGGCAAGTCTTCCAGCTATCGGCAAAGCGAAACCGTTTGCTATAACCGAACCGTAATAAGTCGTAATAAGCGCGACAGCCATACCAGAACCTATCGCTTCCGTTCCTCCGCCTCCGCCTAAACTTCTAAGCATTATAACCAAACCGATAAGCGTTCCTATCATACCCCAAGCTGGAAATAATGAAGCGGCATCCTCAAATACCTTTTTAACACTATCATGTCTCGCCTCGATATTGTCTATTTCCGTATTCAAAATATTTTTTACAAGTTCGGGGTCAGTTCCGTCAACTACTAACTGCATGCCTTTTTTTAGGAATGGGTCGGTCACTTCCTGTATATCGTCTTCCAATACCAATAAACCTTCTCTTCTCGCTTTTTCGGAAAAACTTATAAGAGTTATTATCATTTGCGCTTCGTCAAATTTAGGTTTATTCAAAAGAACTCCAATAGCTTTAGGAACTCCAACGATAGTTGAAAAATCGTTAGCCATTACGAGCGAGTTTAATCCTCCAAATCCCGTAACAACAAAAGACGCAATATCAACCATGTGTCCGACATTACCGCCCCCAGAAATAATACCGAATAAGTTAACTATTATTGGAACTATAAGGCATATAGGCACAAAAATATCCATATTCTACTCTCTAAAAATTATTTATTGTTTTTTATATCGTTATTTAAAAAACTTTTTATTTATTTAAATTTAAATTCTAAAATTTAATTCTATTCTTCATTTCCATAAAAAGACGGTTTTTTAATAGTATCTTCGTTTATAATTCTTTTTCTATATTCTATTATTCTATTTAATACCGTTTCAAAACTATCTTTTGTTACTATCTTTCTTCCCGAAAGCATGGTTATAACCAAATCGGGAGTTTCTTCCATAAACTCTATTTGATGCGGATTAACATACAAAATCGTTTTATCAAATCTCGTTATATGTATCATTAAAACTCCCAATTAATTATACTATAAAATAATAAATTTGTCTATTTTTATTATTTATCTTTTTCATTATCTCTTAAGCGCTATAACTTCTTGAAGCATTTGGTCTGCTGTCGTTATAGTTCTTGCATTGGATTGAAAGCCTCTTTGAGTCACAATCATATCCGTAAACTGTTCGCTCAAATCCACATTCGACATTTCCAAAGTTCCCGCTTTAATAGAACCTCTTCCTTCAACCGCCGCAGGTCCGATATTTGCCGCTCCAGAGTTATTGCTTTCTACAAATAAAGTATCTCCCGCTTTTTCAAGTCCGCCAGCGTTATTGAATTTTGCCAAAGCGACTTGTCCTAATGTTTTTCTGTTTCCGTTTGTAAATACTCCCGTTATTTGTCCGCTGTCGTCAATACTGAATCCTTCCAACATTCCCATAGTATATCCGTCTTGTTCGATTGCTTTCGTAGTGGAAGGAGATTCAAATTGAGTGATTCCATTAAACAATCCAGAAGTTCCCATAGTCAAATTAATAGTTTGTTCAACTTCGCCTTCCGTTCCTTGATAGGTGAAAGAAACATTTGGCATTAAAACTCCTTCTTCTTGAGTTTCTCCGCCATCGCTAACCGATATTAAAGAACCAGCATCGTTAAATACTAATTGAAAAGTATTATTTCCTCCGCCTTGAACGGGGTCGCCTGCAGAAACGCTTACGCTTCCTTCGGTTGCATCGGGAATTTCTATAACCATATCCCATCTATTTACATCGGTTCTATTGAAAGTAGCTCTTAATTGACGAGGTATTCCAGTAGAATCGTAAACGGTAATATCGGCTTGATGATAATCGGAATTCTTTTGCAGATTGCAGAAGAAAGTAGTATTTTCCGTAGCTCTCGCAGGGTCCTTTGAACCTACGGGAATAATCAAATCTTCCACTCCAGCCGCGGTGT
Organism: Brachyspira sp.; assembly: GCF_050873525.1. GTDB lineage: Bacteria > Spirochaetota > Brachyspiria > Brachyspirales > Brachyspiraceae > Brachyspira. The sequence continues at coordinate 23,175 of NZ_JBNMIZ010000010.1, forward strand.
TAATTATCATCTCTCCCGTTTCGTTCATTTGAGAATTCCATCCTTGCACTTTATAACCGTTTGAAGGATTTACTAAATAACCGTCTTTATCCAAAGAAAAAGCTCCGTTCCTCGTATAGAAAGAATTATTTCCTCTCTTTTCAATGAAAAAACCTTCTCCTTGAATCGCTAAATCGGTATTTACCCCCGTAACTTGCAAAGCTCCTTGAGTATGAATTGTGTCGATAGTGGCAACCATCATACCTAATCCAACCTGTTGAGGATTGATACCGCCTCTATCTTCTTGCGGTTTAGCGGCTCCGCTTATAGATTGGCTTATCATATCCTTAAAAGTGACTCTTCCTCTTTTGAATCCGTAAGTATTAACATTGGCTATATTATTTCCAACCACATCCATTCGAGTTTGATGATTTTGTAAACCAGACACGCCGGCAAATAATGAACGCATCATAAGGCGTATTCCTCCAAAAATTTAATATTTCTTATAAAATATTGTCGGTATAATTAAAAATTGCTTAATATTTTTTAGTATATTTGATATAAATTATTTCGTAATTCGCATGTTTCATTTTATAATTAATTAAACTTGAATTTTATAATAATTTCTATATACTTATAAAATAAATATTTAAGGACGGCATTTTGAAAGTTATTATTCCAGCGGCGGGAGAAGGCACGAGATTAAGACCGCATACGAACACTAAACCCAAACCAATATTGCCAATAGCGGGTTCTACAATTATAGATTTTATAATGGAAAATATTTCTTTAATTCCAGATTTGGAAGAAGTTATTTTTATAGTCGGATATTTGAAAGAACAAATGATTGAATATCTTACTTCAAAATATAAAAATATTAAACTTTCGTTTGTAGTTCAAAAAGAATATAAAGGCTTGGCGCATGCGATTTCGCTTACGAGAGAATATATTAAAGACAGCGATAAAATTTTTATTATATTGGGAGACACAATTTTTAAATTAGATTTGACGGAAATAGTCGCTAAAAATGAAAATTCTTTAGGAGTATGCGAAGTCGATAATCCGAGCAGATTCGGAGTCGCGATTTTAAACGATAAAGGAACAATAAAAAAATTAGTGGAAAAGCCGAAAGAACCGATAAGCAATTTGGCTTTGACGGGTTTATATCATATTGTCCAGTCAAAAGAATTATTTGAAGCGATAGATTATATAATAGAAAGCGATATTAAAACTAAAAACGAATATCAATTAACTGACGCTTTGGAATATATGATTGAAAGAGGCTCTATTTTCAAAACATTTAAATTGGACGGATGGTTCGATTGCGGCGAAAAATCGACTATGATAGAAACGAATAGATTATTAATAAAAAATAAAATATTAAGCGAAAATATTAAAGATTCGGCGATAGTTCCGCCCGTATTCATAGATAAAAATGTCGAAATAAAAAGTTCGGTAATCGGTCCCTTCGTTCATATCGGCGAAAATTCAAAAATAGAAAATTCAATACTCAAAAATTGCATTATGTTTGAAGATGTAAATATTTCTAATGTTTTAATGGATGACTGCATCGTTTCAGAAAAAGCGAAATATAAAGGAAAAACGAATTCTATGGATATTGGCGCTTCGATGACTATCGAACAAAATTAAATAAGGTTTAATTATAAATAAATCCCATAGCTACAAATTGAAGTAAACTTATAAATAAATATATAAAAGCGTCCATTAAAAGAAGAGATTTTGGATAATTCGTAAGCATTATTGAAAATCTTAATTTTTCTACGATTGTAAAAGTTGAATATAATAAAAAAGATATAAAAACTTTTTGATTTAAATTTATTATAATCGAAGGAATAAAATAACAAAAAAGCATAAAATATAAAGCGATAATCAAACTTTGAATAAAAGAAAATATTTCCGAATAATAAACCATTTTTATTTTGCTATTCCAGTTTTTCACGCAAGGCAGCATTTCTCTCGAATATATAAATTTTTTTATCGTCTGAAATTCAAACAATAATCGAACGCCTAAAAATCTGATTATATAAACCGTTAGAGATAGTTTCAAAAATTTAATTAATATTTCTTCCATTAAAATCAATCAATATTTTTATTTATATTTTAAAATTAAAAATTATATAAATACCATTCATCGCAGTTTTTACAAAAATCGAGTTTATCAAAAACATTATTCGTATAATAATTTTCAAATGATTTCCAAATCGTTTCCAAATCGTTTTCGTAAATCGAAGATATTTTTTTTTCTTTATTAATATCGAATCTGCAAATATAAATATCTCCGTAAGCGTCAATAAATAAATCTCTCGCCAAATGCCAGCAGCCGACTTTTATCAAAGGAGACATATCGCCAACTCTATTATCTTCCGCAATTCCTCTAAATGTATAATATTTTTGCATTATAATTTCGACTTTATACTTTTCAAAATATTTATAAAAAGAAGTCAAATAATCGAAATTAGATTTTTGTTTGGTTATTTGCAAATAAGTATTTTCAGGTTCTCTAATCAAATAATAATCAATATTCGACAAAATAGTTTTAATATCTCCGTTTTCGTAAATTTTATTATAAATATTTTCGTCCACCGCGTCCAAATGAATTATTACAAAAAGATTTTTTCGTTCGTTTTGTAAATTAAGCAGTTTTTTAGCCTTATCGTTATCGAGCAAAAAAGCGTTCGTTTCCAAATAAATATTTGCTTTTTTATTTTTAGTCGCATAATCTAAAATCTCAAAAATTTCTTCGTTAATCAAAGGTTCAAAAAAACTTCCGATAGATAAATGAAAGTCATCGCAAAAATCGGCTAATTTATCAAAAATATTTTTAAATTCTTCAAAAGTTAAATTTTTTTCTTCTTTAGATAATTCTTTTTTTAAGCCATCGCATGAAAATAAATTTTTATTCAAAACATTCTGCCTATTGTTTATATCGATTTCAATATACGCGGGCAAAGTTCTTTTTATAATCGGATTTTCTTTAATCGCTTTCACAATTTCGTCATAACTTTTATAATCAATTAGTCGCGATATTAAAATAGAATTTCTTTTGCAATCGGCAAGTAAATATAATCTGTAATATCTCATATCATATTCTGAAACCAAAATTTCTATTTCAAAAAAATTCGGGTCGATAAATACTATATCTCTTATCGCGTTTTCCGTGATTTTAATATCTTTATTTTTTATCATATCAAATAATTTTTCAAACGCGTTTCTTCTTATTATAAACGGAACAATTCCAATAGGATAATTTTCGCCATAGCTGAAATATGCAATATTTTCTTCATGAATTTTTGTAAGTTTTATCGTTTCTTCTACACTGAAAAGCGGCATATTACTTGGAATATAAATTATATTATCATAGCCTTCGCTTTCTTTAAAAATATTATTCAAATAATTTTCTATATTTTCAATGTTTTTATTTTCTAAATTTTTAATTTCGCAGTTTAAATTATTTTTAAGAGAATTTATTTTTTCTAAAAATTGATTTTCAAATCGTTTTGAATATTCGTTTGAAAAAGAATTGTCGACTAATATTAAAAAATTCATTATTAAACCTCTTTTAAAATTTTTACAAAATTAATCCGAATACGAAGAGAGAATATCTTCCTGTTCTTTTTTAAATAAAGCGTCCGTTATTTCGTTAATCTCTCCGTCCATAAATCTATCTAATTTATATAATGTTAAATTTATTCTATGGTCGGTCACTCTGTTTTGCGGAAAATTATAAGTTCTTATTCTTTCGCTTCTGTCTCCCGAGCCGATTTGTTCTCTTCGCTCTTTCGATTCTTTCGCCTTTCTTTCCGCTTCCTCTTTTTCGTAGATTCTAGCTCTCAATACTTTCAAAGCTTTCGCCTTATTTTTATGCTGACTTTTTTCATCCTGACATTGAACGACTAAACCAGTAGGCAAATGCGTAATTCTAACTGCGCTGTCCGTAGTATTAACCGACTGTCCACCAGGTCCGCTCGAACGAAATATATCGACTCTTATATCTTCGTCTTTGATTACAACATCGCTTTCCATAGCTTCGGGCATAACCGCTACAGTAGACGCTGAAGTGTGAATTCTTCCTCCAGATTCGGTTGCGGGAATTCTTTGCACTCTATGAGTTCCGCTTTCAAATTTTAAACTTCTATAAGCGTCTTTACCCGAAACCGAAAATATAACTTCTTTATAGCCTCCGAGTTCCGTTGGACTCGTATCTATTATTTCCATTTTCAAATTCGCTCTTTCGATAAAACGGCTATACATTCTAAATAAATCGCCGACAAATAAAGCCGATTCTTCTCCGCCAGTTCCGACTCTGATTTCTATTATAATATTTTTTCCTTCGTTTTTATCTTTTGGCAAAAGCGATAATCTTAAAGCCGTTATAATATTTTCTTTTTTTTGATTAAGTTCTTCGATTTCTAAAGAAGCCATTTCTTTAAGTTCTTTATCCGTGTCGGAATTTTTTATCATTTCTTCCAAATCTTCCGACTGTTTCAAAACTTCTTTTAATTTTTTATATTCAAAAACTATATCTTCCATTTCGGATTTTTTTTTCATAAGCTCTTGAATGACTCTATTGTCTTTTATATTTCCATCGTTTAATTTTTCTACTATTTCGTTATAACTATTTTCAACGAGCGACAATTTATCGATAATTGACATAAATTAGTTTCTCCAAATGATTTAGTATTATATACGATTAACTATAATTATCAACTATTTTGCTAAATTGGTATAAAAGATTTTATTTGTCAAAAATTAATCGTTTCAAAATTTTTATAAAGCGTTATATATATTTATTAAATAATTTTGTAAAATTTTTTAATTTATATGCTAACTAATTTTTTAAGTAATTATTAAATCTCTTTGACAAATAAAATTATTCTGTTATAATATTATTATGATTGAAAAAGATTTTAAAGTTTTGAACGACTACTTTATG
>NZ_JBNMIZ010000011.1:0-27774 GCF_050873525.1 Brachyspira sp.
ATTTATAATAACATAAATTATTCTTTTTTCAAGTGTATAGAAATTAAAAATTTTTTTATTTTCTTAATATTTATGTCCAGGCATAGCCATGAAACGCCAGCCACGACTTGCATCTGCAAAAGTAGTCGTATGGGTTAGCATTGGCATTATATCTTCAGGTCTTTTTCCAAAATATAATTTTTCATCTGTCATATAAGGATAATTTTCAGCCGTATAGCCATTTGGATTAAGGTCGCCCTCCTGGGACCTGTAATCTCCATAATAGGCATAATAAGCGTCCACGCCTAAACAACCCGACATATTATCATAATCTCTATGTCTATTCAAGACGAGAATTTCCATGAAATTTGTATTATTAAATTGTCTTGTAACCGTTACTTTATCAACCGTGAAATTCTTTCCAATCCATGAATACCAATATTCTTTACGGCAGGCTATAAAATCATATGCTCCATCGGTAGCTCCGCCGCTTTTAAATAATTCTCTAGCTTCGTTTACTGGCGTAGCCATTTTATAAATAGCGCCAACCGTCAATTCTTCCATATTTTCCCATTTATCCTCAAAATATTTGCCATTTTGAGGTTCCGTTCTATATGTTATTTTTCTATAATTGACAATAACCGCTCCGATTAATTTTTTCATCACATATTCTTTTTCCCAGTGATTTTTATCGCCGCCTTTATAAACTATATCGCCGTTATCTTTGAAATAATAATAATCGTATCTCGACTCGCCGTTATGGTTATGAAGATTTTGGAAATTATCTATATCTCTGTTATTATCTCTATTTCTAATTGCGAATACTTTTCCATCGCTCTGCCCTTTTCTAAAAATTTGGTCAAGCCATATTTGTTTCAATCTATTCGTATCTTTATAGCTTACAGTATAATAAGTTTTTCCCGAATAAGGAACAATTATACTGTAATAATCTGAAGCGTCTTCTGGATAATTGGGATATACGACTTCATTAGTATATTTAATTTCAATCTCGGAATTTGTATTAGTAGTAATTATATAATCAAACTTGCCGTTCGTAGCCCAAATCGGAATAGTTCCTCTAAAATAAGCGATATTAGTTTTAATCAATGTGTTCGTTATCAAATTCCCACTTTGGTCTAATAATCCCGTTTGTTGTAAATTAGAAGTTTGATTATCAGCGCAAGAAATCATCCCGATAGTCGTAATCATGACAATAATTGCAAATAAATAAATTAACTTTCTCATTTTGAATTATCCTTAAATTAATATTTATGACCAGGCATAGCCAAATATTTAAAATTACGACCTGCATCCGTAAAAGTAGTCGTATGAGTTAATAATGCAACTACACTTTCTGGTCTTCGAGCCAAATATATTGTAGGGTCCTGCATATAAGGAATATTTTCAGGGGTAAAGCCTTTAGGCATTGAAACACCTTCAGCATCCGTTCCATCTCCAAAATAAGCGTAATATGCGTCTACTCCCAGACAGTTAGCGTTTCCTTCGTTGCCATAAGGATTCAAAACTAAAACTTCCATAAAATTGATGGAATAAAATTGTCTTAAAAATGTTGTTTTATACTGAATACCGTGGTCGTTTTTAAGCCATATATATTTACGAGCCGCTATAAAATCATATACTCCATCTATAGCTCCGCCGCCTTTAAATCTTTCTCTTGCCTCGTTTACAGTTACCGACATTTGATAAATACCTCCGATAGTCCATTCTCCAGTATGCTCGATTTGGTCGAATTGTTTATACGGTAGAGATTCGTATGTTCTTTTAATTAGTTTTCTATAATCTACTATAACGGCTCCAACAAATCTTTTTACTATTATTTCTTCCTGCCAACGAGTTTTATCTCCTCCTTTATAAACTATATCTCCGTCATCGTTGAAGTAATAATAATCGTATCTTTGTTCGCCGTTATGGTTATGAAGATTTTGGAAATTATTTATATCTCTGTTATTATCTCTATTTCTAATTGCGAATACTTTTCCATCGCTATGCGATTTTCTAAAAATTTGCTCAAGCCATATTTGTTTCAATTTGTTCGTATCTTTATAACTTACAGTATGATAAGTTGTTCTTGAATAAGGAACAAATATTTTATAATATTCACTAGGGTCTTCTGGCTCATTAGGAATGATAACATCGTTTGTATATTTAATCTCAATATCGCTGGAATCTCTGCCCGAACTAGAACTTATATTAGTTGTAATTATATAATCATATTTGCCGTTTGTAGCCCAAATTGGAATAGTTCCGCTAAAATGAGCGATATTAGTTTTAATCAATGTATTCGTTATCAAATTTCCGCTTTGGTCTATCAAGCCCGTTTGATTTAAATTATTGTCTGTCTTGTCCGCGCAAGAAACCATTAACATAGATACCGCTATAACGGCAGTGATAAAACTATAAATAATTTTTTTCATTTTGAAGCCTCCATAATTAGAAAAAATTTATCTCTTATATACATAGTATAGCAAATTTTTTTTAAAAGTCAAGTCAATTTTTTATTTGTTGTCAAAAAAAAATAATGAAGTTATGAATAATCAAGGTGAATTTATGAATAAAGTTAACATAATTTAATAATTATTTTTTAAATTTGTCATTGATAAGCTATTTATAGTCGAGACTAAAGTCCGACTTCACCCTGCATCCATTTGGGATTGGCAAGTAATCCGCTATTTCAAAGAGATTACTTCGATATTGCCCGCAATGACGACTAAAAAATTTATAACGCGCCTTTACTTTATTGTCAAAAAATATTATAACCTCAACTCCGTATATATCTGGAAAATTTTTTATCTATCTTCCATCGGCACAAATTCTATAGGTTCGGTTACATTCTTATACGCGGGTCTTATTATTCTTCTTGCATCAAAATTTAATTCCTCTATTCTATGAGCGCACCAGCCGACTATTCTTGCCATAGCGAATAACGAAGTATAAATTTCTTTCGGAATACCGAGCATATCGTAAATGAAGCCCGAATAAAAATCAACATTAGCGCAAACTCTTTTGCTTTCGCCTTTCACTTTTATAAAACATTCAACCGCTCTTTGTTCGATAAGTTCCAAAAATTCAAATTCTTCTTCCTTGCCTTTTTCTTTCACAAGTTCTTTTGCAAGTTCTTTCAATATAACCGCTCTCGGGTCGGATAAAGTATAAACGGCATGTCCCATTCCGTAAATTAGTCCGCTTTTATCGTAAACTTCTTTATTTAAGATTTTTATCAAATATCTGTCAAGTTCGTCTTTGTCTCTCCAGTCGGTTATAACTTCTTTTAAATGAGCGAACATATCGGCGACTTTTATATTCGCTCCCCCATGCAAATCTCCTTTAAGAGAACCTATTCCCGCGGATATGCTTGAATAAGTGTCGGTGCGCGCCGAACTTGTCACTCTCACGGTAAATGTGGAATTAGTTCCTCCTCCATGTTCCGCATGAAGTATCAAAAGTAAATCCAGCATTCTCGCTTCCAGTTCCGTAAAATCCTGTTTAAGCATATATAAAAAATTTTCCGCTATCGAATATTTGGTTTTCGGAAGAATGATATTCAAATATTTATGAAACACGCTGTAATGATACATATTATAAGCGTATGCTATAACTGCGGGAATTTGCGCTATTAATCGTATAGACTGAATCATTAAATTTTCTAAAGACAAATCTTCGGGATTAGGGTCATGAATATACATCTCGAGAACGCTTCTTGAAAGAATATTCATTATATTCTGACCTTCCAAATCTATTATATGCATTATAGTTTTTTTATCCAAATACATATTTTCTTTTATAATCTCTTTGAACGATTTTAATCTTTCCATATCGGGCAGTTTTCCCGAAAGAAGCAAATAGCAAATTTCCTCATAGCCGAATCTTTTGCTTTGAAGTATATCTTTCGTTATATCTTTTAAATCGTATCCTCTATAATATAATTTTCCGTCTATCGGATAAACTTCGCCATCTTTATTTTTTTCGTATCCGACTACATCTCCTATATTCGTAAGCCCGACCAAAACTCCCGTGCCGTCTTTGTTTCTAAGTCCTCTTTTGACATTATATTTTTCAAAAAGTTCGTTGTTTATATGAACTCTCTTTTTTGAATGGTCGTATAATTTATATAATAAATATTCTTTTTTCATTTTATATCTCCGTAAAAAATATAATAAAACATTTATAATAAAGAAATTATTTTATCTCCAAATTCTTTAGTTCCCAAAGGTTTTCCGTTTTCCATAAACGAAGCCAAATCTTCCGTAGCAAATCCTTCTTCAAAAGATTTTTCCAAAGCTTTTATAATCAAATTTGCCGCTTCGTTCAAATTCAAATATTCCAAAGCCATAACCGAAGAAAGTATTAACGAGCATGGATTTGCTTTATTTTTTCCAGCAATATCGGGCGCTGTTCCATGTGTCGCTTCAAATATCGAATGTCCCGTTTCATAATTGATATTTCCTCCTGGAGCGATTCCGATTCCTCCAACCATAGCGGCAAGCTGGTCGGATATATAATCTCCGTTCAAATTCAAAGTCGCTATAACGGAATAATCTTCTGGTTTTAATAATGTGTTTTGTAAAAACGCGTCCGCAATATTGTCTTTTATTATTATCTTTCCGTTTTCTTTATTTTCTTTTAATTTATCTTTCGCTTTCGTTTCTCCAAATTCTTTTTTTATTTCGTTAAATTCTTCCATAGTAAAAGTTTTATCCGAAAAATCTTCTCTCGCAATTTCGTAGCCGTATTTTCTGAAAGCGCCTTCCGTGAATTTCATTATATTTCCTTTATGAACGATTGTAACCGAAGGCAAATTAAATTTAATCGCGTATTTTATAGCCGCAGAAATTAATCTTTTTGAGCCTTTTTCCGAAACGGGCTTTACTCCAAAAGAAGAAGTTTCGGGAAATCTCACTTTATTTACTCCCATCTCATTTTTTAAGAAGTCATAGAATTTTTTAGCTTCTTTAGTTCCGTTTTTCCATTCTATTCCCGCGTATATATCTTCCGTATTTTCTCTGAATACAATCATATTAACTTTATGAGGTTCTTTTATCGGAGAGGAAATTCCATTAAACCATCTAATCGGTCTCAAACAAACATATAAATCCAAAGTTTGACGCAAAGCTACATTCAAAGAACGGATGCCTTCTCCGACTGGCGTGGTTAAAGGTCCCTTTATTCCAATCAAATATTCCGCAAAAGTTTTTATTGTTTCTTCTGGCAAAGGATTTCCAAATTCTTTTACCGCTTTATCGCCCGCAAAAACTTCAATCCATTCTATAGATTTTTTTCCGTTATAAGATTTTTTAATCGCTTCGTTTATAATTAATTGAGATACGGGAGTTATTTCCGCTCCCACTCCGTCTCCTTCGATAAAAGGAATAGAAATTTTATCTGGGATTAATAATTTTCCTTTTTTCATTTCAACTTTGCTCATAATAATACGCCTTTAATTTATTATTTTTTTATTTATTATTTTAAATTTTTTATTTTCTATTCAATAATTTTTAAGAAGAGTAAGAGTATTCAAAGCTCCTCCGTTCTTAAACCATTCTATTTGAGTCTCGTTATAAGTATGTAAAGCCTCAAAATAAATTTCATTTTTATTTTCGCCTACTACTCTAATCAATAAAGGTTTATTCGGCGAAAAAGATTCTATATTTTCTATTGAAATTTTATCTTTTTCTCCGATTTTATCGTAATCGTTTTTATCTTTAAATGTAAGCGCAAGCATTCCCTGTTTTTTCAAATTCGTTTCATGGATTCTTGCAAAACTTTTTACCAAAATAACTTTTACATTTAAAAATCTCGGTTCCATAGCGGCATGTTCTCTGCTCGAGCCTTCTCCGTAATTTTCTTCCGCAACGACAATCGAGGATATATTATTTAATTTATATTCTTTGGCGACTTTTGAAACCTCTCCGTAATTTCCGTTTAATTGATTGAAGACGGAATTCGTTTTATCGTTGAAATAATTAACCGCTCCCATAAGCATATTGTCCGAGATATTTTCCAAATGTCCTCTATATTTAAGCCAAGCTCCCGCCATAGAAATATGGTCTGTTGTGCATTTGCCTTTCGCTTTTATCAATAACGGCATATTTTTAAAATCTTCCGCGTTGAATTTTGGAAAAGGTTTTAATAATTGCAAGCGGTTGGAATTTTTATTAATTATAATTTCCACTTTTGAATCGGGAATATTTTCTTTCGCTCTGCTTTCCATAGAAAGTCCTTCTTTAGGAAAAGCATCCCCAAAAGGAATATCCAATTTCACTTCTTCTCCGTCCTCGTTTGTCAAAGTGTCGGTTAATGGATTAAATCTTAAATCTCCCGCTATACTCAAAGCCATAACTATTTCAGGGGATGCGATAAAAGCATGAGTGTTCGGATTTCCATCCGCTCTTTTAGCGAAATTTCTATTAAACGAAGTAACTATAGAATTTACTCTATTGTTATCGTCCGTTTCTCTTTTCCATTGTCCTATACATGGTCCGCAGGCGTTCGTCATTATAATCGCGTTTATTTTTTTGAAATCGTCAATTATTCCGTTTTTTAACGCAGCATTATAAGAGTTTAAAGAACCGGGATTAATTATTATTTGAGATTTGATTTTTAATTTTTTTTCTATAACTTGACGAGCGAGAGATGCGGCTTTACTTAAATCATAATAAGAAGAATTTGTGCAAGAACCTATAAGTCCGACTTCCATTTTTGCAGGATATTTATTTTCTTCTACTTTTTTTGCAAAATCGCTTATTTTTGAAGAAGAATCGGGAGTAAAAGGTCCGTTAATATAAGGTTCTAATTCGGACAAATTAATTTCTATTATTCTATCGTAAAACTTCGATGGATTTTTATATACTTCTTCGTCCGCTTTCAAATTATTTGAATTCTCTTCTGAAAGATTTGCAACCTCTTCTCTTCCCGTTTTAATCAAATATTCTTTAATATTATTGTCGAAAGGAAAAATTGAAGTTGTCGCCCCGACTTCCGCTCCCATGTTGCATATCGAACTTTTTCCCATAGCCGAAAGAGTTGACGCTCCTTCTCCGAAATATTCTATAATGCAATTAGTCGCTCCTTTCACGGTTAGAATTCCCGCCAATTTTAATATTACATCCTTTGCGCTCGCCCAACCGTTTAATTTGCCCGTAAGTTTGACTCCTATTATATTTGGAACTTTTAATTCCCATTCCTGTCCCGTCATAACATCAACCGCATCTGCTCCGCCGACTCCGATTGCCATCATTCCCAATCCGCCCGCGTTTGGAGTATGTGAATCCGTTCCTATAATCAGTCCGCCGGGAAAAGCGTAATTCTCTAAAATTATTTGATGAATTATTCCAGAGCCAGCTTCCCAAAAACCTAATCCGTATTTTTTAGCCACGCTCTCCAAAAAATCGTAAACTTCTTTATTTATATTTAAAGCGTTTTTTAAATCTTCTTCCGCTCCCTTGCAAGCTTCTATTAAATGGTCACAATGAATCGTAGCGGGAACGCTTGACGAAGTTTTACCCGCATTCATAAATTGTAAAAGCGTCATTTGAGCGGTAGCATCCTGCATAGCCACTCTATCAGGTTTAAAGTTCGCATAATCTTCGGAGCGTTTAAAATCTTTTATATCGTTTTCATTATATAAATGAGCGAATAAAATTTTTTCCGACAAAGTTAACGGCTTTTTAATTTTGCTTCTTATTCTTTCAATTTTAGATGAATAATTTTTATAAAATTCTCTTATCATTTCAATATCGTAGATTTGCATTAAAAACTCCAAATTTTTTTAATATTTTTTAGAGTATTACTATATACGATTTTTTATTTTATTTCAATATTAATTAATATTTAGATAAATAAATTAAAAATTAGCTTGCAAATAAAAACCGAGCCTTTACTAAAAAGAACTCGGTTTTATTCTAAAAATAATATGAATTATTTTTTAGACTTATTTGAACTATTGGCATCGTTAGGATAATTAACATTCAGTTGTTTTCCTCTATTGCCTTGATTTTTAGCATGAGCTTGATTTTGCCCATCCGTTCCCTTATTAGCGTTTTTTATATCTGCTGGATTATTAGGTTTTTTATCGCTCATAATTTTTCCTCCATAAAAATTAAAGTTTTAATTTGTAAAAGTTTTTTCAACTTTCCAATCAAAAAATTTAGCAAGTGCTGCATCCCATGTATAAAAAACGGCATTGCAATTTGCTTCATTGTTGAATGTGAATGTTCCTTTAGCTTTTTGATTATAATAGTCTGAAACTATTTCTACAGTATAAGGATAATCAAAAGTATCTGCTATTTTTCCAGTATAATATAAATAATTAACGCCGAATGAATTTAGTGCGAAACTTATATTACCATTATCGTCAATCTTAAACCTATAAGGCTCAACTTTTTCGGTGCTTTGCCAAGTTCCCACAAGTTCCGATTTAGATTGACTACCGCCAGAACTTCCGTCTCCGCCGACTCCAGCGCCGCCGCTTCCCGTTTTACCTTCATTGTCACAGCTTACCGAAAACAGAACTAAAAATGATAATACTGTGATTAAAATTTTTTTGATATTCTCCATGAATATCCTCCTTGAAAATAAATTTTTATTTATAACTAAACAAGGTTTTTTAATTTTCCTTGATAAGTTATCAAAAGTAAATTTGATTGAATTTAAAAAAGATTTAACTAAATTTAGAATTGCAAAATTATTTTTTATCGTCATTGCGAGACTTCGTAAGAAGTCATGGCAATCCACACAGAATAGATTACTTGGCGACTGCCAGACTTTGTCGCGGGCGTTGCCCTCGTTCCCATAGGACGCCTCGCTAACGGCGGACTTTAGTCTCGGCGAATGACAATGACTGATTATTTCAAATTGATTTTTTGCAAAACGAATAAAGACACTTAAAAAATTAATCGAAGTTAAAAATGTTTTAACTAAATTAAAAAAATATTTTTGAAATAGAAATTTTAAATAATTATTGTTTAAAAGACAATTATGGCTTTGCTTTGCTTTGCTTTGCTTAACAAAGTTACAGTAGTCCTCTTCATAATTTACTAATCCTTTGCTATTTAGCTTTAATTTATAAGCAAAATATAACATGGATTGGAAAATATGTCAACATTTAAAAAACGGTTAAACTATTTTATTTTTTTCATTTAGTCCGTTTATAAGAGAAGAAATAAGCTTTTTATATTCGTTATTTTGTTTAGTTTTAGTTTTTTGTATATCACCAAAATTTATTATAGGTATATTTGCTTGCCATACGATATCATTTTCTATAGAACTAAACGCTTGAGAATAATTTGCTTGTTCTAATAAATCGCTTATAGTATTTGCCGACATCTCTATTCTTTCAATTTCCATTTCCTTATAAGGTTTATATAGTATATTTCCGCCTATAAAACATCCTATTATTAAAGCTAACGGTAATACAACGCTTAATAATAAACCATATTGTGCGGTAATACGGTCACCTTTATTTATTATAGCGCCAATTATTGCAGGTATATAAGTAATAATAAAATACAAAACAAACGGGGAGAATACTAATATAATTATAGCAATTATTAAAGAACTTCCTAAAGTTTGTAAAAAATTAAAAGAGGTTTCCAATATTCCTTTTGTTCTTACATTATTTGTTGAAAATTTATATATTATAAAAACAATAGATAAAAATAGCCCTGTAACTATAGATATAAATACACGCCATACAAACGCTCCTAAACTATTTGCCCCATCTTTGACTTTTTCCCAAAAAGTTCTATTATCCGTTCTGTAATTATCCATTATTCTATTTTTTTGTGGTAAGTTAGACATAAATATTCTCCTTTATTTTGTTATCTTGAATTTTTTTTATTTTCATACAAATCCCATAAAGAATTGTAATCCATTTTATCAAACAATTTTTTTATAGTTTTATTACTTAAAAAAGATTTTGCCTCGCTAAATCTTCTATCATCGCATAAAGCTTCAATAATTATTCTTGCCGAACTATACATGTCGTTTATATCGTCTTGCTCAAATGATACGAGACGATTAGCTTCCGATATGCTACCGTTGGCGATTGTATATCTCAATATCAACTTTATTTCTCTGAAATGCTCTTTTTAATTCTTGATTTTCTTTTATAGGCATATATTTAGAAGATAATATTTTTATAAACATATTATACATTTGTTTATAACATTCAAATTGCCTATTTTTACTATCAGAATTTTCCATCCAAATGGTTACGAATTCTTCTCCTTCGTCAGCTATTTTTGGCAATAAATCTATAGCTATGTCTACAGCGATTTTTTGAGGAATTAAAGCGTTTACCACGATATCCGCTATATTAGAAAGAGTATTTTCAGATATTGTTTCTTCCGTTTGGTTTTCTAAATTTTGTTTATTGGAAGATTTGCCTATTCTTTTATTTTTTGAATTTCCAACAAGTGAAATAAATTTATCTTTTTGAGCGACTATAGAATTGGCAACTTCATTAAACATATTTTTTGCTATCTTTAAATATTCTTTATTGTTATTAGCTCTACCGCTTTTTTCATTTTCAATTAAATTTTCTATAAGTTTAATATTTCCGTCAATCATTCTGGCGGATAAAGTTAACATAGTATCTTTAGTGTTTTCATCTGGAGCATTAATATACGCTCTTTCAAAATGCCCTAACATTTTGTCAAAGCATTGCTCTGGATTTAATTCTTTTTCTTTAGCTATACCCATTATTAAAAAACCAGATTTAAATTCATTTTCCCAATTATTTTCTAAAAATGAATTTTCAGAATTTAATTTTTCGTATAAATCTAAATTATTTGACATATTACTAACTCCTTAATTATAAAGCTGGCGCATGCTTGCCTTTAGAAAATCCATCTGGATGTCTCGGACATGATGAACTCGTTAATTGTTGTAGCGAATTAAATTTTGCCCCGCAATACTTACAAAAATACTGAGACTTTTCGCCTCCCTCATAAAGTTTATGTTTTCCTTTAGAAAATCCCGCTGGATGCTTTGGGCAATAAGCTCCCGTTAGCGAAGGTATAGATGGAAACTTCTTGCCGCAGTATTCACAATAAAAATTTGGCATAATAATATCTCCTTGATTTTAAATTAAAATATATTTTTGATAAAAGCCCGTTATAGCCTTTATTTTCGATTGATAAATCTTGATAAAAATATTCAAATAAATAAATAATTTTTTGTCGTAAAAATTCTTTATATAAACGATTAATTGATTGTCCAAATACTGAAAAAAGTTTTTTAGACTTGGACTTTGAATTTCGCTTGCGGTTGTTTTTTTGTTTCTTTTTTTGACAAAAAAAGAAATAGTTTTTGGCGTCTGCCCGCCTTTGGCGTGGTTCTTTTTTGATAACAAAAAAGAACAATATTTTTTTATAAAATAATAAGTTGTATAAACATAATTTTTGAAAAAGTTTAAAGTTAAGGCTTTGCTTTGCTTAACAAAATTACAGTATTTATTCTTTTCATTTTTTTATAATCCATTTTTTATTTAACTTTAATAATTTTAATAAAATATAACATGAATAAAAATTTTGTCAATAGTTTAAAATAAAAAAATTAGTCATTGAAATTTTTAATTAATCTGTCATTGCGAGGGCTTTAGCCCGAAGCAATCTAAAATAAATAAAAATTTTATTTCTGTGGATTACTTGGCTCTGCCCGACTTTGTCGCGTTTTTTGCCAAAGGCACGCCTACGGCGACAAAACCTCGTAATGACGATAGATTATTTTATCATTGCGAAACTCTGCTGAAGCAATCCAAACATAGTAGATTGTTCTACTTACTTGTAGAAAGCGAATAAAAAATATGTCAAGTCTTTAATATCTAAAATCATAACAAATCAAAAATCTATCCTTACCGCTTAAATCTTTCTCTATCAGCGCATTTTTTATACCAAAACTTTTGCAAATATTAAGCAATTCTTCTCCTTGATTAAATCCAATCTCAAAGAAAAAAGCCCCGCCGATTTTTAAATATTTATATATAACTCTTAAAATTTTTTTGTAAAAATCAAGTCCGTCATAACCCGAGTATAAAGCCGTTTCGGGTTCAAAACTCAAATCTTTTTGCAAATTATCTTTATCTTTCAAAGCGACATACGGAGGATTTGAAACTATTATATCAAATTTTTTTTCGGGAATAAAAATCAAGGCGTCTATATTTATTACATTTATCTTGCCTTTCAAAATATTTGCTTCGTTTTTTTTTATAACTTCGATTGCCTTCTCGCTTATTTCGATTGCGGTTATCTCCACATTTTCAAAATCTTCAAAAACTTTTTTCAAAGTTATTGATATGTTTCCGCTGCCCGCACCTATATCGCAAATGGAAATATTTTTTTCGATATTTTTTTTTATATAATCTCTAGCCAAATCTATAAGCTCTTCGGTTTCCGCTCTCGGAATAAGAACGGAATTATCGACATAAAAATCTATTCCGTAAAATTCTTTTTTACTAACGATATAAGCTATAGGTTTGTATTTTAATCTTCTATTAATAAGTTTTTCGATATTATCAATTTCATTTTCGCTTAACTCCCGCGAACTTTCCGATATAAGTTTTGATTTGCTTGAATTAAGAGAATACGAAATTAAAATCTGCGCTTCAATATACGCGACTTTATAATCTTTCGTAATTTCGATTAATTTTTTTGAATAATAATTTAACGCCTGATTGATATTCATAATATTACATCTATAAAATAAAAGCCGACTAATTAAAGTCGGCTCTATAAACAATGATTAAAAAAATGCTTTCAAATATGAATAGCAGTAAGATTTAAGTCGGACATCTCCGAATAAAGGAGGTGATCCAGCCACACCTTCCGGTACGGCTGCCTTGTTACGACTTCACCCTCATCATCAGTCCCACCTTCGGCGCCGCCCCCCTTGCGGTTAGGCTAACGACTTCAGGTAAAACCAACTCCGATGGCGTGACGGGCGGTGTGTACAATCCCCGGGAACGTATTCACCGTAGCGTTCTGATCTACGATTACTAGTGATTCCAACTTCATGGAGTCGAGTTTCAGACTCCAATCCGAACTGAGGCAATTTTTTTGAGATTTGCTCCACCTCGCGGTCTCGCTTCTCTTTGTAATTGCCATTGTAGCACGTGTGTAGCCCTGGACATAAGGGCCATGAGGACTTGACATCATCCCCACCTTCCTCCTACTTAAACGTAGGCAGTCCCCTAAGAGTGCCCGACATTACTCGGTAGCAACAAAGGGTAAGGGTTGCGCTCGTTGCGGGACTTAACCCAACATCTCACGACACGAGCTGACGACAGGCATGCAGCACCTATGTTAAATGTCCTTGCGGTCTGACATATCTCTATATCATTCATCTAACAATTCAAACCCAGGTAAGGTTTTTCGCGTATCATCGAATTAAACCACATGCTCCACCACTTGTGCGGGGACCCGTCAATTTCTTTGAGTTTCACCCTTGCGGGCATACTCCTCAGGCGGCACACTTAATACGTTAGCTACGGCACGCCTATTCTAATAGGAGCACCTAGTGTGCAACGTTTACGGCTGGGACTACCAGGGTATCTAAGCCTGTTTGCTCCCCCAGCTTTCGTGATTCAGCGTCGATAAATGCCCAGATGACTGCCTTCGCTATAGATGTTCCTCTCGATATCTGCACATTCCACCGCTACACCGAGAATTCCATCATCCCCTACAATATCCAAGAACCACAGTATCCGAGGCGTTCCCGAAGTTGGGCTTCGGTCTTTCACCTTAGACTTATAGTTCCGCCTACTCACCCTTTACGCCCAGTAAATCCGAGCAACGTTTGCCTCCTACGTATTACCGCGGCTGCTGGCACGTAGTTAGCCGAGGCTTACATTATCTACTGTCACTCATTCTTCGATAATTTCCGAGGTTTACAACCCGAAGGCATTCATCCCTCACGCGATGTCGCTCCATCAGACTTTCGTCCATTGTGGAAGATTCTCAGCTGCTGCCTCCCGTAGGAGTCTGGGCCGTATCTCAGTCCCAATGTGGCCGGTCACCCTCTCAGGTCGGCTACCTATCGTAGCTTTGGTGGGCTTTTATCTCACCAACAGGCTAATAGGCCGCAGGCTCATCGTAAAGCGGATTGCTCCTTTCCTCTACTACACTTATGTGTCAAGAGTATATGCGGTATTAGTCCATGTTTCCATGGGTTATCCCCCACTCTACGGCAGATTACCTACGTGTTACTCACCAGTTCGCCGCTAACTTATCCAGTTGCCCGAATAAGCCCGCTCGACTTGCATGCTTAAGACGCATCGCCAACGTTCGCTCTGAGCCAGAATCAAACTCTCCATACTCGCTTTGATTCTTTATTTTTATCACTCTACCGAGTGATGATTTACTTATGCAAAGAAACTGTTACAAATTGTAACTTTTGGGTCTTTGAACTATTAAAGTTCATTTTACACCAGTTGTGTTTGTTTTTCTTAAATTGCTTCTGCTATCCATATTTCAAAGAACTTTTTAATCGTTTATGTTGTCAATTATAGCATTATCGAAAAAAAAAGCAATACCTTAAATGCAAATTTTAGCCTAAATTTCGCTTTTTTAACAAAAACTACCGCTGAAATAATACATTTAATACATTTTTTAACGGTTTTAAAATTAAAAATTTTAAAATATTATCTATAATTCGTAAATTGCAACGGAATCGGATAATCTTTTTCTTTTATCATATTAATAACGGCTTGCAAATCGTCCTTTTTCGCTCCCGATACTCTAATTTGTTCGTCTTGTATGCTCGCTTGAACTTTCAATTTCATTTCTTTAATATCTTTTACTATCATTTTCGCCAAATCTTTATCTATTCCGCTGACTACTTCGTTTATTTCACGAATCGAATCGCCCGCAGCTTTTTCTTTTTTCTTCTCTCTCAAGCATTTTTGATTTAGTCCTCTTTTGATAAATTTTTGAAATAAAATATCTCTCACTTGATTAAGGACAAAATCCGCTGGAGCGTTTATCGTAATTATTTTTTCTCCTTTGTTTAATTCGATAGTTATATTCTGTCCCTTAAAATCGAATCTATTATTTATTTCTTTAAGAGCTACATTAACGCAGTCGTCTATTACCTGCATATCCACTTCCGAAACTATATCAAAACTTGGGTCTTTTGGCATAATTATCTCCTTTATTTAATTAATTTTTTTATATTTTATTTTAATAATTTTATGTATAATTTTTTATATTCCATAGCAGTTTTTAAAAGCGAATAATCTTTATTCATCGCGTTATAAATAAGTTTATTCCAAACTTTTTTATTGTTATATAAATTAAAAGCAAAATCCATAGCGGCGACAAAATCATTAACCGAATAATTATTGAAAACGAATCCCGTAGCTTTATTTAATGATTTAGAATCTTTATAATTTATAACAGTATCCTTTAGTCCGCCAACAGAATGAACTATCGGCAAACTTCCATATTTCATACTATAGATTTGATTGAGTCCGCATGGCTCGAATTTGCTCGGCATTAAATACATGTCGCTTCCCGCAGTCAATCTATGAGCAAGCGCTTCGTCAAAATCGAAAACTACTTTTATATTTTTCGTTCTATTAGCCCGCTTTATAAATTCTTCTTCAAAATTTTTAAAATAATTATTTTTGGAAAATAAGAAAATAAAATTTCCGTCATAAGTGGAAAGTTCAAAAAATGAAGAATATATTAAATCGAGTCCTTTCTGCGGGTCGAATCTTGAAATCATCGTTATTAATGGAAAATTTTTATTTTTTAAATTAAATTCTTTATATAAAGAATCTCTTATAAGTTTTTTCTTTTTTAGGCATTCTTCTACGGAATTAATTTTTGAGTTTATGCTGTAATGATGTTTTATATATTTATCGGTTTTTGGATTCCAAGAATTATCGTTTACTCCGTTTAATACTCCGAATAATTTATAAGAATTTTCCGCAAGTAAATTATTAAGTCCGAATCCTTCGCTTTGAATTTCTTTAGCGTAAGATGGACTAACGGTGGTTATTAAATCCGATAAAATTATTCCCGCCTTAATGAAGCTAACTTTTCCGTAGAATTCCAATCGGCTATGAACAAAAAATTTCCAAGATATATTAAGCAAATTATAAATATCGGTTTCAAAATTTCCTTGATATGCAAGATTATGAATCGTAAAAACTACTTTTAAATTTTTCAAGGCTTCTTCTTCGTTATAAATTTCTTTTATATAGAGAGCGATTAAAGAATTCTGCCAATCGTTTAAGTGAATTATGTCCAATTTAAATTTTTCTTTTTTGTATAAATAAATTATTAATTGAACTACCGCTTTTGAAAATAATATAAATCTGCTCGCATTATCGTTATAATCCGTTCCGTTTTCGGAGTATAATCCGTTTCTTTTAAAAAATTTATCCTGCTTTATAAAGTAAACCGTTATATTAGAATTTTCAGGATGTTTGATTTTTATAATTTCAACTTCAATATCGTTTTTGTCATGTTTTATTTTAAGTTTCGCATATTCGTTTTTTTTGTCCGCGAATTTATAATTGTCTTTATATAAAGGAACTACCAAAGAAGAATCAATTTTTATAGAATTGAGTGCTAAAGGCAAACTGCCCGCAATATCTCCCAATCCGCCCGTTTTTGAAAATGGGTAAGCCTCGCTTGATACCATAAATAGTTTCATAAAAAATCTCGTCTAATAATTTTTTATAATTTATAATATATTTATATACTTTTTATACCGAAAAATCAATATATTAAATTTTATATAATAAAAATTCGCTTGAAATAAATTTGTTAAAATGATATAATTCAAATTCAAAAATTAGAAAAATTAGGAGAATGTATGCCTTCAGGAAGAAAAAGACTTCGTCAAAAAATGGCTACGCATAAACGAAAAAAACGTTTACGCAAAAATAGGCATAAAAAGAAATAATATTTTATAATTTCGTTTCTTATTTAGAATTATTAAAGTTTTTAAAAAGTTTTTATGGAAATAAATAATATGACATCCGAAATAAAAACCGTCATAGAAGTATGTGTTGGACTTCATTGTTCTATGAAAGATTCTTATGCTATGTTGGAATCCATAAGAAAATATTATAATTTGGAAATTGGAGTTCCTTCGTTTGACGGAATGCTTTTGAAAGAGGCAGAATGTTTGCATAATTGCAATAATGCGGTTTCAATTCTAATTAACGGAATGGAAATTTCTAATTGTTCTTTTAATAATATCGTTAAATATATAGAGGCTATACATGAAAGATGAAAAAATATGTTCTTCATAGCGAAAATATTATAAATAATATTCAAACTTATAGAGATTATTTCGGCGATTATCTTCATGCTAAAATTTCAAATTACGACAGTATTATAAACGATTTAAAAGAATGCCCGATTTTCACAAGAGATATTTATCAAAAATCAATACACGATATTATAGCGTCCGAAAAAAATAACGAAAGCGCTTTAATAATAAACGGTTATTCAATGGATTATCTTATTTTCAAAGATAAATTTCTTTTAAAAAATAATCCTTATCTTATTTTAGACGCCGCAATATTTTTATCGAAAATTCTTAATATAAAAAATATTGATATAATATTGAGAAGCTATTATTTGGAAGAAAAAAATATTTTAATAAAGGCTTTAGTTGAAACGGAAGATATTTATTATATCGACAGAGAAATTTCTATAAATATATTCGATGAAAATTCTTATTATGATAATTATAAAGAAAAAATAACCGTTCCATTTTTGGAAAATAAAAAATATATATTCGATTTGGAAACGATAACTCAATTTGGATATTTCGCTCATATAGGAAAAAATAATTTTGAAAAGCATGGCAAAGGAAATTTTAAAGGTTCTATTTTACTTTCAATTTCGGGCGACATTAATATTCCAAATTTATACGAATTTGAATTGTCGACTTCTTTTAACGATATTATAAGAATAGCGGGAAACATTCCAAAAGACTACGATATAAAATGCGTATTCACAAACGGATTTTTGAATCCTCCGATAGATATGGAAAGTTTATCAAATATTTATTTAGATTATAACGACTTTGAAAATTTAAATATAAAAATCGGAAACGGCGGAATATGTTTTATAGGCGAAAACAGATGCATTATAAGAACGGTTTTAAAAATAGTTTTCTTTGCAAAAAGTATAGCCTGCGGAAAATGTATGCCTTGCGGATTTGGTTTTAATTTATGCGAATATTATTTAAATAAAATAATTTTGGGAAAGTCGGATAATTCCGATTTTAACGATTTAAAAAATACTTTAAATATGATAATAAAAGGAGCTTCATGTTTATATATAAAAAATCTCGCAAACTGCATATTGCAAACTATGGAAAAATTTAATTACGAATTTATATACGCGGTAGAAAAGAAAATTACTTTATACAGCTTTATAAAATAAACGGATATTATATGATTATAAAAATTAATGTTGACGGAAAAAATATATATTCTCAAAAAGGATATACGATATTAAAAGCGTTGTCTTACTTCAAAATAGATATTCCAAATTTATGCGATTATAAATTTGATAACGAAAATACAAATAATAATCTTTCTTTTGTCCGAAACGAAAAAGAATTGAATTGCAAATTATGTCTTATAAAAGTAAAAAGAAAAAATGAAGAATCCTACAGTTTCAAATATGCCTGCAATGAAATAGTGGAAAACGGAATGGAAATTATTAGTGAAGACGAAGAAATTATTTTCTATAGAAAATCTTTATTAACTTCAATATATTTTAGCCATAACGCGATATGTTCAAATTGCAAAGTCGGTTATAACTGCAAATTGAAAAAATATTTTGATTTATATGATATAACAAAAAAAAATAACGAAAAAAATAATAATCAATTTATTGACGAAATAAAAAATATTGTCAAAACTTTTAATTTGCCCGATTATATAAAAGCCGATTACGATAGATGTATAAACTGCGGATTATGCGCTAATTATAAAACGATAAACGGATATATTTCTATGATAGTGGATTTATGTCCGACAAATGTATTTTATCCCGAAAGAAAATTTAAAAAAGAATTTGAAACAAAAAATAATTCCAATAATTCTATAGAAAGCGTCAAAAGTTTTTGTATAGGATGCAATAAATTATGCGACATAAAATATTTGCATAATCAAGAATCGATAATAGAAATAAAATCAATTTTGGATAAAAAATACGGTTTATGCGATTACGGAAGAAAAATGGATTATTATTCCAATGATTTGCTAAAATATCCTTTGATAAACGGAGTGGAAAACGATTTTGAAAAAGCTAAAGAATTATATCAGGAATTCACAAACGATATTAACGAAAATTCTTATTTGGCGATTTCCTCCGCTTCTTATCCGCTCGAAGATATAAAGGCTTTTAACGAACTTTCAATTTCTTTAGGAATAACGAAAATATATTATAAAAAAAATTATATTGCGACAGATTATAATGTCATAAGAGAAAATTATACGAATATAAATAAATATTCTATAGAAGAATTAAAAAGAGAATTGAAATATATTAACGGAGAAAATATAGATTTTGATTCTTATAAAAAATTTATTATTTTAAGCGATTCTTTATTCGATAGCGATGAAGAAATGATTTCATTCGCTCAAAAAAATAAAGGAAATTATATTGTATTTACTCCCGCGTTATCTCTTTTGGCTTATAATTCTTTTATAGCTTTTCCGATAGTGGGACTCGGAGAATTTAACGGTTTTTATATCGATAAATATGGAAAACAAAAAGAAATTTACTCTTTTTTGAATAAAGATAAGAATAGACTTAATTTAAGAGATTTAATAAAGTATTTGTATTTATAAGTAATTTCATATATAATATAAACAGAGATTATATTAATAAAGGAGTCCTTTATGCGAAAATCAAGAGCCGAAATACTTTTCAATATAGGAAGTAATCGTTATGATATAATCGTTATAGGCGGCGGAGTAATCGGGGCAACGATAGCTTTTAAAACTTCGAGAGTCGGACTTTCCACTCTATTATTGGAAAAGCATGATTTTTCTTACGGAGCTTCTTCGCGCACGGCTAAAATGTTAAACGGCGGTTTTCATGATATGACGGCAAAAAACATAATTCCAACCGTTTATAAAGTGCGAGAAAGAAATAATTTAATGTATAAAAGTTCGGCGAGTCAAATTGGAATATTATATCCGTTATACGAATACGGAAAATCTGGAATATTCGGACAGGAATTAAAAAGCAGTTTTTACGATTTGCTCTCTTTATTTTCGTCCGTTAAAAGACATAAATCTCATAGCAGAAATTCGGCTTTGGAATGTTTGCCCGATTTGATTAATAACGATGTGATAGCGGGAATAGAATATTACGAGGGAATATTGGACGATTCAAGATATGTCATGGAACTTCTTTTGAAAGCGGAAGAAAACGGAGCTGATATTTTGAATTACGCAGAAGTTAAGGCTTTTGAATATACGAATAAAGAAATACAAAAAATTATTTTATCGGATAGAATCACGGGAAAAATTTACGAAACGAGCGCAAAAAATATCGTAATATCTGCTGGAGCTTGGGGACATCAATTAAGTTCCATTCTTCCAAACGGCAGTTTTGACAATAAAGTTCAATATGTTAAAGGAACTCATTTGATAATAAACGGAGATATTATTCATGTAAATAAATCGGTAGTCTTGCCAAAAATAAAAGACAGACCGAATGTGTTTTTGACTAAATGGAAAGACTCGATGATTATCGGACCAACGATAAAAAAATATAATGGGAATTTGGATTGCATATATTCGACAAGCGATGAAATTGAATATTTGCTCGATATATACAATACTTATTTTAGTTCGATTGTAAATAAGAATCATATAATCACGACTCAATCGGGAATGATGCCGCTTAATCCGATGGATATAAAAATTCATTCTCATCCAAATTATAAATTATTCGTTGTTGAAGGCGGAAACTTTACTTTATCTTCTCTTGTCGCCGTAAAAACTTTACTAAAAATATACGGGAAGCCTTATAAATGGTTCAGCGTCAAAAAATTTATGAATAATAAAATCGATAAAAAAATAGAATGGGTTTTGAAAAAAGAAACGGTAGATTTTCTTATAAATTATTTTCATTCTGTCGATTTGGCGATTCGATTAAACGAATTTTGCAAAAGCGATTCTTCTTTGCTTGTTAGCGTTGGGCTTGACGAAAGAATTCCGAGAGGTTTGATTAAATATTTTATCGAAGTGGAACACGCGTTGCATTTGGACGATATTATGATTAGAAGATTGAGATTTATTTTAACCGAAAACGACTGCGGAACTTTATTAGCCGAACATATAGCCGAAGAAATGGCAAAAACTTTGGGCTGGAATCAAAAGCAGATTGAATGGGAAATTAAAAGATACAGAACGGAAATAAAGCGAGCGAGAGTCTCTTTGTATTGATTTTTTCTTTACGGAATTTTTTTATTCGTCATTCGTCATAGGCGTCCAGAAGGAACGAGCCATTAGGCGAAGTAATCCAAATTAATAGAATTTTATTTTAAAACTTAGTTTTATTAATAGTGGATTGCTTCGATTTATAAAGTAAATCTCGCAATGACAGTAAATAAATACTCGCAATAACAATGCTCCATAAAATAAAAACGGCTTACACAATTAAGTATAAACCGTTTTTAAAATCAAAAAATTTAATTTAATAAATTCTTTGATATAATATTTGCTTTACATTATTTTAATTTTGGCCAGAAAGATTTATTAGCTTCTATTAATTCGTCCAGTATCTTTTTAGCCACTTCCACGCTCGGAACGGTTTTAGACATAGATATTGCCTGCCACATTTTAAGATACGAGCCTTCCGTCCATGCATCCACAACCAATTTTTCAACCGCAACCTGCTGTTCCATTAAGCCTTTATTGAATCTTGGAATTTCTCCCATAACCAAAGGCTCTGGACCAGCAGAACCTACTATACAAGGAATTTCAACCATAGCCGTTGGGTCAAAATTGATTATAGAACCGTTATTTGGAACTATAAGAAGCATTCTTTCGTTTGTATTATTACTTATAGCGCATGCCAAATCTACTATATAAGTGGCATGTCCTCCGACTTCAAAAATAGAATCTTTAGCAGTTCCAGATTCGGTTATTCTTCTACATTCGCCGAAAACTCTCTTCTCTCTTCCGTCTCTAACCATATCCGTTCTCGTATATTTTATATCCGAATGACTTACCACATAATCTGGGAATAGATAATATTTAAAATAAGTATTAGGCATAAAATCTGGGGAAATAGCCCAAGTGTCTTTAGCTTTCTCGTAAGTAGAACGCCAATCTTCGTCCATGTGAGCCGCGTCCAAATTAGGATGCAAATAACCATGTTTTGAAACATGCTCTTTTAAAATAGGCATTAAATCTTTTCCAGTACTTTTTTCTCTTATGCTCGTCCACCAGCCGAAGTGATTCAAACCGAAATATCTAACTTGCATTTCTTTTCGCGATTTTAATCCGCATATAACCGCCATATAATCTTCTATTCCTACGGGCATATCGCAAATATTTAAAACTTTTGAATTAGGTTTTAATCTTCTGCAGGCTTCAGCCACTATAGCCGCAGGATTGGAATAATTAAGCATCCAAGCGTCAGGGGAATATTTTTCCATATAATCTATAAGCTCCAAAACTCCGCCTATAGAACGCATACCGTAAGCCATTCCTCCAGCTCCGCATGTTTCCTGTCCTACGCATCCGTATTTCAAAGGAATTTTTTCGTCAAGCGAACGCATTTCATATTTTCCGACTCTTATATGAGCCATAACGAAATCCACTCCCGTAAAGGCTTCTTTAGGGTCGGTAGTAAAACTAAATTTAATATGAGGCGCTCTTTCTTTCATCATGATAGCGCATGCGTTTCCGACAATTGCCTGTCTTTCGGCATCATTGTCGTATAATTTTAGCTCCGACAAAGGAAATCTTTCCTCTTCGCTTAAAAGCATTAAAAGTATTTCGGGAGTAAATGTGCTTCCTCCTCCCGCAATAACAACCGAATGTTTCTTCATTTTGCATCTCCTTGATTTAATTTATTTTTTATTTTTATAAAAAAACTATTCGTTATTTTTTTCGTTTTCTTCTTTCAATAATTGTTCAAATTTTGTTTTTACTTGAGAAACGGAAAGCCCGACTATAACCTGAACTCCGTTTCCAGCTTTCATTAATCCATGCGCTCCGCCTTCTTTAAAGACTTCCGCATCTTCGACTTTACTCATATCTTTTACCGTTACTCTTAATCTCGTGGCGCAATTTGTTACATGAGTTATATTATCCGCTCCTCCCAAAGCCTTTAAATAAACTTTAGCCTGTTCTTCAAGATTAGATTTTTTCTTATTTTTTTCTTTTTCTTTATAATCGGCTTTTTTATATAATTTTGTTTGAGAACCGCCCCTTCCCGGAGTAGGTATATTAAATTTAAGTATTAAAAATCTAAATACCACAAACCAAATGCCCGTAAATATCAAACCTATAACTATATGAGCGACAACCGTTCCAGCATGATTTTTAACATCAAATAGCCAGTTTTGGGTAATAAACGCGATTAAACCAGCTCCAAAATTTCCAGTCACTCCGCCTATTTCAAATAAAGCCGTAGCCAAAGAAGCTGCAAGTATGGAATGAACAAAAAATAAAAACGGAGATATAAACAAAAATGTAAATTCCAAAGGCTCGGTTATTCCAACTAAAATTGAAGTTAGCGTAACGGGAATAAGCAAAGAAGCCATTTTTGTTCTGTTTTCCTTATCGGAACAGAAATATATAGCCAAAGCGAGTCCCGGCGCTCCGAATACTTTAGAATTTCCATGCAAAGCAAAAGCTCCTTGAGGAAAAAGCTCTTTCAAAGGTTCTACCATATTTGAAAATTCCGCAGCATGAGCTATCCAAAAAGGTTCTATACCTTCTGGCACTACCGCAGGACCGTAGATAAAAGGACCGTATATGAAATGATGCAATCCCGTAGGAATGAGCAATCTTTCCAAAAAAGTATAAATGAAAACTCCCAAACCGCCCGAACTTGCCAAAAATCCCTGCATTGAATTTATTAAAGCCTGTATTTTGGGCCATATTAAACAAGTCAAAAAAGCCAAAATAAGCATGCATCCGAATCCCACTATATGAACGAATGAAGTTCCTTGAAAAACTCCCAAATAATCGGGTAATTTTGTTTCGTAGAATCTGTTATGAACGAGAGTCATAATTAGTCCAACTAAAATCGCGCCGATTATATTTGTGTCTAAAGTTTTAATTCCAGATATTAAAGCGAGTCCGCTTGTTCCTCCGACTTCTTGAGAAAAATCTACTCCAAAAGTCACGCCCCAAAAACCGAGTATTGAACCGATAAAATAATTGTAGGATAAATAGCAAATTAAAGTAGCCAACATACATCTTTCGGGAGCAATTTTTGAAAGCCCGATAGGTATTCCCAAACAGAAAAATATAGGCATATTTCTAAAAATAGTCCATCCGCCTTCTTCGATTATAGAAACTACTCTATAAAATACGCCTTCGGGATTCGCCAAATCTCCGACAAAACTTCTGTCTTTGAAAATAATCGTTAATCCGACTATTAATCCCGAGAAAGAAAAAAGCAAAACGGGAACGAACATCGCCGCTCCGAATCTTTGAAATTTTTCTTTTAAGTTAAGTTCTAATGCCATAGTAAAATCCTTAAAAATTTATTTTGTATATTGATTTCCGATTTGTTTTCAGAAAACAATATATTTTTTGAAAATCTAAATTTATATGTTTTAAGGGCAAACATAATATTTTGTAATTTAATAAAGTATGAAATGCAAAATATACAGTTATAGTATAGTATAGTATAGTATAGTATATGTGTCAAATTAAATTTCATTTACTAAAAACCTTTCTACAATTTGCATAATATCTATATTACTATGTTAAGTATATACAAAATAAAAAAAATGTCAACACTTTTTATAAATTTTTTTAACAAAATTATAAAAAGTATTACAAAAATTAATTGACATTTATCATTTATAGATTATTATATATAATAATTTTAATCAAAAAATTCCAAATTAAAGAGGATAAATTATGAAACTTATATTTTCAAAAATTCAAAAATCAATTTTATTACTTACGATTTTTATATTCGTTTCTACTTGCTCGAATAATAAAAACGATATTCTCTTTACCGAATATACGCCGTTTATTCTCACCGTATAAATTCCCGAACCTACGCAACATGAGGGCTTTAGCCTAAATCCAAAATCGTTGCATAATACTATAGAGTTCTTGCTTACGACAATCCCACGCCAAAGGCGGACAGTTGTCAAGGGACGCAGAGCGAAGGCGGACTGTCGTCTAGTCGGTTGCATATCGTCAGAGGTTATTGCTATTTATGATTAAAACTATTGACAAAATATTATGCATATGTTAACTTAAATTAAAATAAAGGAATTGATAATGAATATAAAAAATATAGAATCAAAAGAAGTTTTCAAATGGTTTGAAGAAATAAGCAAAATTCCAAGAGAGTCGGGACATGAAAAAGAAATAAGCGATTTTTTATTTGAGTTCGCTAAAGAAAGAAATTTTGAAGTCCATAGAGATTCGGTAAATAATGTTATAATAAAAAAACGCGGGACTGCTGGATACGAAAATAAAAACTCTGTGATAATTCAAGGACACATGGATATGGTTTGCGAAAAAACTAAAGAGTCTAAACATGATTTTAGGAAAGACGCGATAGAGTTAATAATCGAAGGAGATATTTTAAGGGCGAATGGAACGACTTTGGGAGCGGATGATGGAATTGCAATAGCTATGGGACTCGCCTTGCTCGATTCAAAAAGTATTCCACATCCTCCGATAGAATTTTTAGCGACAACTTCCGAAGAAACGGGAATGGACGGAGCTTTGGCGATTACGGGCGAGCATTTAAATGGAAAAACTTTAATCAATATAGACAGCGAAGAGGAAGGAATATTTTTAGTGAGTTGCGCGGGCGGATTAAACACTCTCACGGAATTTGAAATAAAAAGAGAAAATATAAAAAAAGATTTTGAATCTCTGAAAATAGAAATATCGGGATTGAAAGGCGGACATTCTGGAATAGAGATTCACAAGCAGAGAGCGAATGCGATTAAAATTTTAGGAAGATTATTATACGCGGTAAAAAAAGATATATGTTTGGCTTTTATAGAAGGCGGCGCAAAACATAACGCAATAGCGAAAAATTCGGAAGCGATAATTACTACTAAAGACGCTGAAAAAATAAAAAATATTTTGGAAGATTTGTCTAAAAAAATAAAAAACGAATATAAAACCGAAGACGCTCAAATGCAAATAAAAATTGAAAAAATAGAAAATATAAAAGAATGCATTACAAAAGAAATTGGCGACAATATAATCGATTTTATGAATCTTGCTCCAAACGGCGTTTTGTATATGAGTAAAGAAATAGACGGATTGGTTCAAACGAGCGCAAATAACGGAATATTGAAAGAAGAAAATGGAAAATTAACTTTCACAATTTCAATAAGAAGTTCTTTAGAAAGTTCGACTGAAGAAATTGCTTCTATCGTGGAAATCGCTTCAAAAAGAACGAGCGCAAAATTTGAAAAAGTAAATTGGTATCCAGCTTGGGAATATGATAAAAATTCAAAAATCAAAGACATAGCTTTATCGGTTTATAAAAAAATGACTGGAAAAGACGCAAAAATCGAGGCAATTCACGCTGGTTTGGAATGCGGAATATTAAAAAGAGTTTTGCCCGAAGTCGATATGATAAGTCTTGGACCCAATTTATACGATGTTCATACTCCAGCCGAGCATTTAAGCATCTCTTCGGTAGATAGAACTTGGAAATTCTTAAAAGAGCTTATTATAAATTTAGATTAAAAAATTCTTAAAATTTTATTTAAATTTTATTTTAAAAGACTTGCATTTTTTTATTAAATATGTTAGACTATACTAACAATTAAGCACTAATTTAATAAATCATTGTTTTGGGATTATTGGGCATGTTTAGTCATGTCCAATATTTTTAAAATGTATTATAATGAACGACAATACTAAAAAATAAAATAGTATTTACTAATGCAAGGACAAAATAAATGAACGGAATTAAAATAAATAAATTTTTAATAATAAACGCTATATTTTTAATTTCTTTTAGCAAATTATATTGCGAAGAAAATAATAAAAAAGGATTGAAATCTCCTTTAGATAATAGATTTTTTTCTATAGGTTTATTTAGCAGCGCCGATTCGATTAAAACGAGCGTTAATCTAGAATTCGGTTTTAAGTTATTCAAATTCAATAATTTTGAAATGAAAAGCTACACTTCAATATCTGGTTCAAAAATATACGATGATAATCCAAATTTATATGAATTGGGTTTTATGGAAAAATTGACTTTTGGAGGAGTTGATGAATATAACGACAAAGTAAGCGCAAGCAGATACGGTTTCATATTTGCAAGTTTTGGATTTCTTTCTTTCAATGCGGACAAAAGCGGTAAAGTTTTATTCTCGAAACCTATTTATTGGGAAATCGGAGGCGGAGCGGGATTCAATATTAATGTAAGCAAACATGTCGGGATATTATTGGAATTTGGAGGCGGTTTGCATATGGTAGTCGATGGCAAAAATTTAGGCTATCCCAAAAAAATAAATAAAGCTGGTTTTGGTAGAATTAGTTTAGGCGCAAGGTATTATATTAATTAGTTTTTTAATTTTTAAAATGTATTATAATG
Source organism: Brachyspira sp. (assembly GCF_050873525.1). GTDB lineage: Bacteria > Spirochaetota > Brachyspiria > Brachyspirales > Brachyspiraceae > Brachyspira. The sequence continues at coordinate 27,759 of NZ_JBNMIZ010000011.1, forward strand.
AGAATATGAATTATAA
>NZ_JBNMIZ010000012.1:0-25924 GCF_050873525.1 Brachyspira sp.
CTTTAATTATTTTAATCAGTGAAGTATAGCATGGATTAAAAATTTGTCAATGGTTTAATTTAATTTTTATAATAAAATTTTTTAATATGATTTTTAATCAAAAATATAATTTCACTTTACATTAAAAATATATATGTTATACTTTTGAATATTTCAAATTTTAATAATATTATATTGGATAAAAATTGGATAACGATTTAAGAACGAAAAAAACGAAAAAAATATTGAAAGAGGCTCTGGAATCTTTACTCCGAGATAAATCTTTGGACGACATAACAGTAAAAGAAATTTGCGAAAAGGCTTCGATTAATAGAGTCACTTTTTACGACCACTATTTTAATAAAGAGGAACTTCATGAGGAAATAATTTCCGAAATAGAACATGATATAATTAAAGAATTCAAAAAAGATAAATCTGCAGATTATTTGAATAAAAATTATAAAAAAATTCTTCAAAAACTTACGGATTATTTTGACAATAACAGAAAGCATTTTAATCTTTTTCTTTCAAATCCTAAAAATAGATTATGTTTCACATCTATATTGCATAAATATTTTATGAAGTATTTAAAAAGAGGAATAAAAGCTGACAGCGAAAAATACGACAAGAAAGAAATTGACAATCAGATTTTGATTAAATCTCAATTTATTTCTGGCGCTTTAATTTATAGTTTTTCTTGGTGGCTTAAAGACGGTTTTGATATTTCCAAAGAAGAATTTTTAAAACATATTTGCAATTTATTGGACGATTTATTTGAAAAGAATTATAATAAAATTAAATAAATCAAAAATTAAATTATTATTAGAAAAGGAAAATTATGCAAATTAAAAATTTTGGCGAAAAATATTTATTATACGAATTAAAAAATAAAAACTATATGACATTAAAATTAACCGATATAGGCGCTTCGATTACTGGGGTTTTTATAAAAGACAAAAATAACGACAAAATTCAGGCGTCTTTCGGACATGATAATTATGATTTTTATTTGAAAGCGCATGATTATATCGGCTCTTCAGTTGGAAGAGTTGCAAACAGAACGATAAACGGAGAATTTGAACTCGGCGGTAAAATTTATAAACTCGCAAAAAATGACAATAATAAACATCATTTGCATGGCGGAATCGAAGGAATCTCATTCAAAAAATTTGATTCAAAAAGTTTGGACGATAAAACCGTTTTATTTTCTTATCTCTCTAAAGACGGAGAGGAAGGCTATCCCGCTAATTTAAAAATTGAAATTACTTATTCTTTGACGGATGAAAACGAAATAATAATAAAATATTTTGCAAAAGCCGACTCCCCTACTCCGATTAATTTGACTAATCATTCTTATTGGAATTTAAACGGCGAAGGACTTATTTACGAACATGATTTATTTATAGATTCAAAATTTTATTTGCCTGTAAACGAAGAATATGTTTCAACAGGAGAAATATTGAAAACGGAAAATACGCCTTTCGATTTTAATAAAACAAAAAAAATAGGAAAGGATATTGAAAAAGCGGGCGGTTATGACAATTGCTTTATATTCGATAGCGAAAATATAAATAAATTGAGAGCGAAAGTATTTAGCGAAAAAACGGGACTATCTTTGGAACTTTACACTACAAAACCAGCGATGCATTTTTATTCGGGAAATATGATTAACGGCAGAGAGGTTAGAGGAACGATTTTGAATAAACATAACGCTTTTTGTCTTGAAACGGAATTTTTGCCCGCCTCTTTGAATTTTATTCATTTTCCTAATATAATATTGGAGTCGGACAGAGAATATAATCAAACGACTATTTATAAATTACATTTAGAAAATTAAAATTAGAAAAATGAAAAATAAGAAATCGGCAATAATAGAACATTATATAAACAGAGTGAAAGATTTTAATATTCCCGAATATCAGGTTTTGGATTGGGAATCTAAAGAAGCGCAGGAATCGAGATTCAAAACTTTAATCGAACATTTTAATATGGATTCGTCCGTTCTGCTGGATATCGGCTGCGGACTTGGAAGTTTGGCGGAATATATAGACGAAAAAAATATAAATTTGTATTATATCGGAATAGACATAATGCCAGAAATGATTGAAAGAGCGAAAACGAAAACTTTTAAAAATATTAATCCGCAGTTTATGACTTTGGATTTTTTCGGAAGTTCTAATATAGAAAAAGAATTCGATTATATATATTCTTCTGGAATTTTTAATTTAAATCTCGGCAATAACGATAAATTTTTGAAAGACGCTATTAAATTATTTTTAATTGCCGCAAGAAAAGGCGTCTGTTTTAATCTGCTCGATATTTCATTCAAGGAAAAATACGGAGACAAATATTATTATTACAAAAAAGAAGATATATTAAAAACGACAAAAGAAATACTAGAATCTTTAAATATAAAATATAATTTGAATATATCGGACGAATATTTAAGCGGCGATTTTTCCGTGTTCGTGGATATTCTTAATTTTTGTTAATAAAAAACTTTTACTCTTCTATTTTTATATAATATTCTTTCCCGCGCATAGCCGCATCGTAAACCGAATAATCGACTTCATATATAATTCCGCTTTCGGGTTTTGCATATATTTTATTATCAATGTCGTAAGCCAACTGATAAGTAATTTTTGTATTGTCTTGCATATATAAACTAACGACAGCATCGGGAATTCTAAAAAGTCTCTCTATTCTTTGCGGAACATCATAAACGAAAGCAGAAGCCTTGATTAAAGATAAAGTTGAAAAATCGTTAAAAGCCTTTTCCAAATCCGTTTCGCCGCCTATATTTTCGACAATCCAATTTGTCCTGCTGATTTTTCTTATAACATTAGTATAATCACCCGCAATAATTTCAACCGTTTTTACCGAGTCTAAAGAAACGGAACTGTCAAATATTTCTTTATCTCGCAGCATATCTACAGTTTTCTTTAAAGCCTCGATATAAATCGATTCCACGCTAAAATATTCGTCATTATATTTGACATAATACCGCTCTTCGTCAGCAGTCTTATTTCCGACAAATATTTTATATTCTTTATTTCCTTCCCAAACCGTAAATTCGTTTATAGGATTTTCCAAACCGAAAGATTCCGATTCCGATAAATTCGTTATTATCATATCGATATTTAAAGTATTAAAATTTTTTACATTTGCAAAAGCCTCAAGCTGGTCGACTTTATAATCGCTTGCGTTTAACGGAGAGATTATTTTCCAAATATCGTTTATTTTTTCGACTATTATCGGTTCGATTTCAAATATCAATTCATATTTATTAACATTGGTTTCGTTAAGCTCAAATATTTGAACTCTCGGTTTATTAGCCGCAATTTCGGCGCTTCTTTTTTTAGTTATATAAAAAGCGACAAAACTTATAATAAGCAAAATTATTACAAGGATTAGTAATTTAGTAATATTTTTATTCATAAAGTCAATTCCAAATTTTTATTTTATGTTTATTTTCTGTTTTCAAGAGCGATATTCGATAAATATAAAAATATCGTAGTTATTGATAAGAAATAAATAATATCTCTAAAATCCAAAACTCCTCTTGCGATGCTATTAAAATGATAATCTCCGCTTATAAAATCCATAACATTTGTAAGCGAAGGAAATAGTAAAGATATTAATTTTAAAAATACATTCAAAAATATCATTATTGCAAGAGCGACTATCAAAGCTATTATCTGGTTTTTAGTTATCGAAGAAGCAAATATTCCAATCGAACATAAAGCGGATATTAAAAATACGCTTCCAATATATCCTCCAATTACCGGTCCCAAATCAAGTCTTCCCAACAACAATAAAGTTATCGGATACATTATCGTAGGAAGAAGAGCGAAAAGCATGAATATAACGGCGGATAAAAATTTTCCGATTATTATCTCCAAAGTTGAAACCGACTGCGTGCTTATAAGCTCGTAAGAACCGCTTGAAAATTCGCTCGATAAAAGCCCCATTGTTATCGGCGGAATAATGAGAGATAATATTATCGGCAGAATCGAAAAATAATCTCGCATATCGTTTTGAGATATGATAAAAAATCTTGAGAAAAAATATATTCCCGAAACCGCCAAAAATATTGCCGAAAAAATATAAGCTATCGGCGAAAGAAAAATATGTTTAAGTTCTTTTTTTAAAATTATAAAAGATTTATTAAAAGAAAAAATATTTTGCATTATTATTCGTCTCCTTTAGTTAAAGTATGGAATACCGTTTCCAAATTTTCTTTGACTTTTGTCATTTCGTAAATTATCCAATCGGTGCTTTTTATAAATCTATAAATTTCGTCTCTCGGTTCTTCCGAATTTGAATATATGGAAACTTCTTTTATATCGTTTGAAAATTCTTCAATTTCCACTTTATAAATATCTTTAATATTCGATAATTTTTCTTTAATCGTTTCAATATTGTCGTTCGTTTTAATAGATATTTTTACCGTTGTGGATTTATTATGATTTGCGAAACTTGAACTCAAATTTCTTGGAGTATCGTCCGCTATAATATCGCCTTTATTTATTATAATCGCTCTCGAACAAGTCGCTTCGACTTCGCTTAATATATGAGTGGAAACCAAAACCGTTTTTTCTTTTCCTAATTCTTTTATCAATTCTCTAATTTCCACTATTTGATTCGGGTCGAGTCCGTTTGTAGGTTCGTCCAATATTAATATTTTCGGGTCATGAATAATAGAACCCGCAAGCCCAACTCTCTGTTTATAACCCTTCGACAATTCGCCAATCGGTTTTGAAATTACTTCTTTCAAACTGCAAGCGTCAACCACATAATCGAGTCTTTCATTTAATTTACTTTTATCCAAATCCTGTATATCCGCCATATAAACCAAATAATCGAAAACGCACATATCGTTATAGAGAGGAGCGGATTCTGGCAAATAACCGATTGTTTTTTTTACATTTATTTCATCGTCCAATATGCTTTTTCCGTCTATTATAGCGTCTCCGTCCGTTGGGTTCAAATAACATGTCAATATTCTTAAAGTCGTGGATTTGCCCGCACCGTTTGGTCCGAGTATTCCGACAATCTCTCCCGATTTTATTTCAAAACTTATTCCTTTTAACGCCTGAAAATCGCCGTAATATTTAGTCAAATTCTTAACCGAAATCATTTTTATACCTTATCTTTATTAATAAAAATCTTAAAACTTAAAATATTATAATATAATTAAATTAAAATCTCAATACTTTTTAATCAAATTTTTTCAAGGTTTTATAAGGCTCTCTTAAATCGAAATTAATTATATTGCTGAACCAGTTATAATAATCAAAATTTCTAACCTCTGCCATTATCGAATGTTTTTCAAATTCATGAATATCGTATTTTGGAAACATCATCGCCACAGTTTGCAAAATATAATATTCGAATATATTTAATAAAATTTGATTATCCACATATTTCAAATTGCCATTAATCAAGGGATAAACGCTAACAACGGCTAAAGATTTTGTCGGTTTAATTTTTTTATTTTCAAAAATCAATCTGTCAATCGTTTCGTCTTTTTCATTTAATTTTAAATTTAAAGGAATATTAACAATAATCATATTATAGTCTTCGGTTTCATTGCCGATTATTTTCCAATATTCCGCAGAATGCATAATTTCCGATAATTTTTTATCATTAAAAATATTTGCGTTTTTTCTTATTATATTTCTATTTTCTCTATAAAAACCGTTCAAACTGTTTCCATAAGCCAAATTATATTTTATTTTATAACCTAAAATTTGATAAGTTAAAAACGGAAGTCTATTATTAAAAATATTTATAAAATCTTTCGGTTCAAAAGAAGGCAAATTGTCGTCTTTAATATACATTATATTTACCGAATATTGAGAATTTTTTTTAAGAGGTTCTACGCTTTTTTTACATGAAATAAAAAAAATAATAAATATCGATATATAAAAGATTAATTTAGGCATACTAATCGGGAATCTCTCCGCTCACTCCATAAGCCTCTATTCTTTCCGTTTCTATATAATATTTTATCTCTCTTCCACGAACCGTGCTTTCTCCCTGTTTCAAAGAAGGAGTTTCGCCCCATAATCTTAAATATTTTCTTTTATCAAAATAGGTAGCCCAAGCGCTCTTCGAACTCATATCCTTACTTTCCACAGAAACATCTCCGTTCGCCCTCAATTTTTCATCATCGTTAAACATTTGCATTGTGACGGAAATTATTTTAATGCTTCTGTCTTCCAAATATGCATGCGGGTCCCCGCTGATTGTTGCAATTTTTGTATCTGGGTCCAAATGCAATAATTCTCCTTCGAGCGATAATTTTTCGTCATAATCGACTAAAACCACATCGTTATGAAAAATAATATCTTTAAATTGATTAGAATCGCCTTCTTTTTTGTATTCTATCCATTCTCCGAAAGCTATTATTCCTCTGTCGGGTATTCTCACGGAAGGCTCTTGATATAAATACATATGTTCGTTATCCACTTCATATTCCACATAACCGCCTTTCAAAATCATATTTTCTTCGTAAAAATAAGCCTCGACATTTCCGTAAGCGTATAAAATTCGAGTCTGTTTATCCTCTCCGCCGTAATCGTCCAAAAATATTCTGTCCGCCGTCACGATATTATAATTGCTTATTTGACGCTCGTTGGTTTCCACATAATTATTCGTTTGAAGAATATAAATTTTTCCTCTTCCCATAGCGTTCGCCTGAGATTTTTGGGAATTATATTCCAATACTTCGCCTTCTATTCTGTCGTTTCCTTGATGCAATCTTGCGTTTCCTCTCAATTCCGATACTTGAGTGTCCATGTTATATATAAGTTGGTCCGCATAACCATCCGTTTGTTTATTGTCGTTTTCTCTGTCTATATGAATTAAATGAACATTACTCATAGCCTTTGCCAGAGGAGTATTAAAATCTCTTTCCATAAAAGCGCTTCTAATTGTGACATTATTTGTAGGCGACCTTAATATTGGATTATTTCTTACATAAGCGTATCTGCTTTTTCCGTCATAACTCGCATAACCAGCGCTGATTGTCGAATCGTTGGTTTTGCTTAAAAGTTTGACATTTCCGCTAAAAGTGGCGACTTCCGTTTCTCTATAAAATGTCATCGTATGGCTCGTTATAATAGCCGAAGGGTCTTCCAATTTTGAATTTCCCGTATATTGAAAAATTTTTCCTTTATTGTCGTAAGTAAATTTATCGGCGCTTCTTCTCGATTGCGACTGCGATTGAGTAAATAAAGAAGACGCTATTAAAAACGATAAAGCGAATATATATATTTTAATTTTTCTAATTTTCGGCATTATCTTCTTCTCCAAGCGAAACTCCTATTGCGCTTCCTTCGTCAACTTCGTTATAAATTGTCACATTTTCCATAGACATATCTCCTTCCATACTAGTTCCCGTAAGCCAGCTTCCGTCTTCCTGCTCCATTCTAACTGGAACTGGACTCTTAAAAAGTTTTTCTTCATTATTCCATTGAATATGCTCGCTGTATAAAATCGTATTATTTGACGCTTTTGCCACGACATTTGTAAACATTTCTACAAATAAATTCACTTGATTAACTGTGGCAAATTTTCCTTCTACGCTTGCCGCGATAGTTCCGTCCTCTTCGTAAGTATAAGTTCTCGTATCGAGCAGTTCTATCATTTTTCTATTTTCGTAAAATTTTGCATTTGTGGCGAATAATTCCATCTGTTTGAAATTCGTATTATAGCTTTCTCTTCTAAAACCGAAGAATTCCATTTCTGGCGGCGGTATAAAATCATCGCTTCCTCTATTTTTATCAATATCGTTGAAATTTGTGCAAGATAAAATAATCGAAGAAACGATTAATAAAAAAAATAATAAAATTTTAATCAAATTAATATTCAGAAAATTCTTTAATAACTTCATTATAAATTCCTTTTGCTTTTAGAATCATATCTATAGCCACTCTAACCGCTCCGTCTCCTCCGTTTTTATTTATCACTATATCGGCGGCTTTCTTCAAATCTTTTATAGCGTTTTTAGGAACGAAAGAAACTCCGACATATTTAATCGGCGCTAAATCTATAACATCGTCTCCTATATAAGCCACTTCCTCTCTATTTAAACTATATTTTTTTATCAAAGTCAAAAGAGATGGCATTTTATATTCTTCGCCAAGTATCAAATCTTCAAAATTATGAGCTTTAAATTTATCGAATCTTTCCCTCACGCAATTCGCTCTGCTTCCCGATATTACGGCAATTTTTATTCCAGATTTCAAAGCCATAACTATTCCCATGCCGTCCAAAGTGTTAAAAAATTTGCTTTCGACTCCGTTATTGTCAAAAATAAGTTTTCCGTCCGTCATTACTCCGTCAATATCGGAAACTATAAGTTTAATTTTTTTAAGTTTTTTGATATTAAATATATACGAAGCAAAATCTTTTATAGTCATAATTTAGTCATTCAAAAAGTCATTTTATCAATTTAATTTTATTAAAAAAAATTTTAGACAATAATTGGGGCTTACAGGACTCGAACCTGCCCACCCGGTTTAGGAAACCAGTGCTCTATCCAGATGAGCTAAAGCCCCGTATAAAATGCGGAAAGTGTGGGACTCGAACCCACATGGGTGTTAGCCCGGCGGTTTTCAAGACCGCTGCTCTACCAATTGAACGAACTTTCCACTAATAAGTATAACATATTGAAAAATAATTGCAAGTCTTTTTAAATAAAAAATTCAAAAAATTATTAAAAATTTTATAGTTAATATTAAAAATCTGTTAATAATTGCTTTTTCTTACACATGAATTATAATAAATACTTAATTAAATAATTAAAATAAACGGATTATAAAGAATGGAAAAAATAAGAGTATCGGCAAAATATATAGACAAACTCGCTGACAATGAAATATTCGTTTTCGGAAGCAACACACAAGGAGCGCATGGCGGAGGAGCAGCAAGAATGGCAATGAACTTTGGAGCGATATACGGAAAGCCTTTCGGACTTCAAGGAAAAACTTTTGCAATTCCTACCGTTGATTATACGAAAAGCGGTAAAATGTCAATCGAAACTATAAAAGAATATGTCGATAAATTTTTAGATTTTGCAAAAGAAAATAAAGATAAAAAATTTTTGGTAACCGAAATAGGTTGCGGAATAGCGGGATTCAAAATTTCCGATATAGCGCCGTTATTCAAAGAGGCAATTAAAGAAGAATACGATAATGTTTATTTGCCTCAAAGTTTTATAGATTATTTAACGAAGTAAAAAATATAAAAAATTCTTGACAAATATTTTCAAAAAATTATAATATTCATATATCAATTTTAATCAATTTTAAGGAGAATTAAAATGTTTATTAAAATTCTAAAATCATTTATTCTAATTTCTTCTATATCGTTATTTATCGGTTGCGGTAATAATGTAAGCGAAGAAGCAAGTGAAATTCATCCGTCTTTTATCCCGTCAGTATATAGTTTAGACGAATTGGAAGTCACTAACAGAAATCAAGTTGCGGGAGGAAACGGAGATTTAATCGTAAAATACGCTTTCGTCAGAGAAAACGCCCCAAAAGATTTTACCACAAAAGAAATGGGATATATGACATTAATGCCGGGCGATTCCGTTGGACTTCATGAACATGTGGATAATGAAGATAATTTATTAATAGTGTCTGGCACTGGAACTTTCATGGATGAAACTGGAAGAGAATACGAGGTTAAAGCGGGCGATATGACCATATGTCGTTCTGGACACAGCCATGCCATATCGAATAGCGGACAATCTCCTTTAATATTCTTCTGCGTTATATCTGGAAAGTAATTTATTAATATTTAAAATAAAATAGTTATAATTAAAGAGATAGAATAAAATATTTATCCTATCTCTTATAATTTTTAAATCATTAATCAAAAAACTATTAAACGGTTATTTGAATAATATCCTCTTGTTCTTTTTTAGGAGACAAATCTATATGTTCAACTTTTTCCAAATCTCCGCTTTTCTTATTATATACATGAAGTTTATTATAAAGTTTAACTCCAGTTCCCGCAGGTATCAAATGCCCGATAATAACATTTTCTTTGAGTCCGAGCAATTTATCGACTTTTCCTTTGATGGCTGCGTTAGTCAAAACTTTAGTAGTCTCTTGGAACGATGCCGAAGATATAAAACTTTCCGTGTTGAGAGCGGCTTTGGTGAGTCCCAAAAGAACGGGTTTACCGCTTGCTGGAGAGCCTCCCGCTTCTTCGTATCTTTTATTTTCTTCTTCAAATTCATATTTATCGACATACTGCCCTACTATATATTTCGTATCGCCTGGGTCGGTAATTTCGAGTCTTCTCAACATCTGCCTAATTATAAGCGCAAAATGTTTATCGTTAATTCCAACGCCCTGCTGTTTATAAACGCCTTGAATTTCTTCGAGCAAATAAGTTTGAAGAGCCAAATCTCCTTTCGTTTCCAAAATATCATGAGGATTTATCTTGCCCGCACATAATTGAGCGCCCGTTTCAACATGGTCGCCGTTTCTAACCAAAAGCATTTTTCCGTGAGGCACTAAATGTTTCGTTTCGTCAAATTCGTTTATTATTTTTACTACTTTTTTTCCTTTATGAGAACCGCCGATTTCAACCTCTCCGTCAATTCCCGCTATGATTGCGGCATCTTTAGGTTTTTGAGCTTCGAGCAATTCTGTAACTCTTGGAAGTCCTCCCGTAATATCCCTACTCTTTTGTTGAACTCTAGTTATTTTCGCTATAACCTCTCCCGCTTCCACTTTAGCGTTATTATCAACCATAAGCTGAGCGCCGTTTGGAATATCGGTTTCAAAAGTGTCTCCCGAGCTAACTATAAGTATTTTAGGCTGCATTTTTTCATCTTTGAATTCTTGGATTATATAAGTTTTATTTCCCGTATGTTCGTCTATCTCTTCTACCATAGTTCTGCCCAAAATGATATCCTGATACCTTACGACTCCGCCTTTTTCGGCAATAATCGGTTCGTTATAAGCGTCAAAACTTGCCAAAATCGTATTCGCTTCGATAAATATATGTTCGTCAACTTTATATTCGCTTCCCACTTTGATACTTACGCTATGCTCCATTCCCGTTATCATTATATATTTATCATCGTCCGTTATTTTGAATGTTCCATTATAAGTGGATTTTATCTCTTCGCCGTTTTTCGTATTGGCAATAGTGTCTCCTATAAGAACTTTAGAATCGTTTTCAAATAATATGTCTTGTATATTTTCTTTTTCCCATTTATCCAAAACTCTTCTTATTTTCAAATCGCCTTTTCTTGCCGTAATTTTCACTCCGTTTGGCTGTAAAACATATCCAGACAATCTCTCTATATATATAGGATAATTTACTTTAACCTCGTTCTCTTCAACCGACTGCGTGGCGACTCCTCCGATGTGGAAAGTTCTCATTGTAAGCTGAGTTCCGGGCTGTCCGATACTTTGAGCGGCAACTACTCCAACCGCTTCGCCTATAGCCGCAAGGTTATTTGTCGATAAACTTCTGCCGTAGCATTTTTGACAAACTCCCATTCTGCTTTCGCAAGTTAGAGGATGTCTTATATTTATTTTTTCTATTCCCGCTTTTTCTATTATATCTCCGATTTCTTCGGTAATTTCCGTATTTGCTGGACATATTAATTCTTTAGTAATAGGATGATAAATATGTTCGTTGCTGAAAAATCCTACGACTCTGTTTTTCAATGGGTCTATAATTTCGTCTCCAGATTTTATCGCTTCGACTACTATACCTTTAACCGTTCCGCAGTCTGGCTCGGAAACTACAACTCCAATCGCGACATCGACTAATTTTCTCGTCAAATATCCCGCGCTCGAAGTCTTTAAAGCCGTATCGGCAAGTCCTTTTCTTGCTCCGTGAGTGGAAATAAAATATTCTTGAACGGTAAGCCCTTCTTTAAAGTTCGATATAATAGGAAGTTCTATAATATCTCCAGAAGGTTTAGCCATAAGTCCGCGCATTCCCGCAAGCTGTCTTATCTGCTGTTTGCTTCCTCTCGCTCCAGAATCCGCCATTATATAAACGGGATTAAATCCGTCCTGGTCTTTTCTCAAATTATCCATCATAGCATCAGATATTTTATCCGATACTGAAGACCATAAGTCTATAACTTTTTGACTTCTTTCATCGTTTGTAATAATACCGTCCATATATTGAGACTGGAGAGATTCCAATTTTTTAGTAGCTTCTTCAATTTCGCTTTTCTTCATTGGAGGAATAACTATATCCTCTATAGAAATTGTCGAACCGAATACCGTGGCGCTCTTATAACCAAGCTCTTTAATATCGTCAAGCATATTAACGGTTGTGGAAGTTCCATGTTTCAAATAAACTTCATGAATAAATTTTGCCAAATCTTTACTATTAAAATCTCTGTTTTGATATCTAAAATCTTCTGGAATAGCGTTATTGAATTTCAATCTTCCAACTGAAGTTTCAATAAATTCTTCTTTTCCCGTTTCTTTATTTTTCATTAACACTTTTATTCTCGCTTCGAGTTCCACCAAATTATTATCGTAGGCAAGCAAAGCGTCTTTTGAAGAAGAAAATATTTTATTCTCTCCTTTAGCTCCAGCCCTTAATTTCGTCAAATAATTTATTCCAAGAACTATATCTTGAGTAGGATTTACTATCGGCTCTCCGTTTGCAGGGTTCAATATATTATGAGGAGCGAGCATTAAAGTCCAAGCCTCAATTTGAGATTCAGCCGAAAGCGGAGTATGAACCGCCATTTGGTCGCCGTCAAAATCCGCATTATAAGCATGGCAAACAAGAGGATGCAATTGTATGGCTTTTCCTTCGACAAGCACGGGTTCAAAAGCCTGAATTCCCAATCTATGAAGAGTCGGCGCTCTATTTAATAAAACGGGATGTTCTTTCGCTATTTCTTCCAATACCCCCCAAACTTCCTCTCTGCCTTCTTCGACAAATCTTTTTGCGCTTTTAATATTATGAGCGCTGTTTATTTCAACAAGTTTCTTCATTATAAAAGGTTTAAATAATTCAACCGCCATTTTTTTAGGAAGTCCGCATTGATGCATTTTCAAACTTGGTCCCGCAACGATAACCGAACGTCCAGAATAGTCGACTCTTTTACCCAATAGGTTTTGTCTAAATCGTCCCTGTTTTCCTTTAAGCATATCGGATAAAGATTTTAAGGCTCTGTTTCCAGGTCCTTTTACGACTTTTTTTCTTCTGCTGTTATCGAATAAAGCGTCAACGGCTTCTTGGAGCATTCTCTTTTCGTTTCTTATTATAATATCTGGCGCTCGCAATACCAATAATCTTCTTAATCTGATATTTCTATTGATAACTCTTCTATATAAATCGTTCAAATCGCTTGTGGCAAATCGTCCTCCGTCAAGCTGAACCATAGGTCTCAATTCTGGAGGAATAACGGGAACTACATCCAAAATCATCCAAGAAGGGTCGTTTCCGCTCGATTTAAAATCCTCAAAAATTTCAAGTCTCTTTCTTAATCTTCTGTCGCTCTTTTCTCCTTTTTTAATCATCTCCGCTCTGAGTTTTTTTATCTCTTCATCCAAATTTAAGTCTCTAAGCATATCTCTTATGCCTTCCGCTCCGATTCCTATTTTTATATTGTCGCCGAATCTGTCCAAACTTTCGTTATATTCTTCTTCTGTAAGCAAATCTCCTTTTGAATAAGAACTGTCGCCCGGGTCTATCACTATATATCTTTCAAAATAAAGAACGCTTCTTAAATGCGACATATTTATATTTAGAAGAAGTCCGATTCTTGAAGGCGTATTTCTATAATACCATATATGAGCAACGGGAGCAGCTAATTCTATATGCCCCATTCTTTCTCGTCTAACCTTAAAATGAGTAACTTCGACTCCGCATTTATCGCAAACTACGCCTTTATAACGAATGCTTTTGAATTTTCCGCAATAACATTCGTATTCTTTTGTAGTTCCGAATATTTTTTCGCAAAAAAGCCCGTCTCTTTCGGGGCGCAATGTTCTATAATTAATCGTTTCGGGTTTTTTAACCTCTCCATAGCTCCATTCTCTCATTACTTGAGGGCTTGCTATACTAATTTTTATTTGGTCAAAGTTTGTAAATGTCATATTAATTAAACTTCTCCTATATTATTTAAAAACTCTATTTAAAAATTTTAGTTTGTTTTTTTGATTTTTGTTTTAATTCTTTTTCGGTAGAAGGAAGCTGAACTCCGTCTTCATCATGAATCGTAATATTGAGTCCGAGTCCTCTAAGCTCTTGAACCAAAACATTAAAACTTTCTGGGATTCCTGGTGAAGATATAACATCGCCTTTAACGATAGATTCGTATATTCTCGCTCGTCCCGCCATATCGTCCGATTTAACGGTTAAAAACTCTTGAAGCATGTTAGCCGCTCCGTAAGCTTCCAATGCCCAAACTTCCATTTCTCCCAATCTCTGTCCGCCGAATTGAGATTTTCCTCCCAAAGGCTGCTGAGTAACTAAAGAATAAGGTCCCGTGCTTCTTGCATGAACTTTATCTTCGACAAGGTGATTCAATTTAAGCATATACATATAACCGACTGCAACCTCGTTTTTGAAAGGCTCTCCCGTTCTTCCGTCATAAAGTTTAACCTTACCGCTCGGATTCATTCCGCTTGTAATCATAGCCTCTTTTAAAGCTTCTTCTTTAGGTCCTTCAAATACTGGGCATGCATATTTTAATCCCATTTTATATCCCGACCAGCCGAGCAACATTTCTATAACCTGCCCGATATTCATACGAGAAGGAACGCCTAAAGGATTCAAACAAATATCTACAGGAGTTCCGTCTTCCAAAAACGGCATATCTTCCACTGGCATTATTCTTGCAACAACTCCTTTATTTCCATGTCGTCCCGCCATCTTATCGCCTTCCTGTATTATTCGTTTTTTAGCGATAAATACTTTTACCACTTCCTCTACTCCTGGCTTCAATTCGTCTCCGTTTTCTCTGCTATAAACTCTCACATCTATAACAGTTCCGTCTTTTCCATGAGGCACTCTTAAAGAAGTGTCTTTAACATCTCTCGCCTTTTCGCCGAAGATTGAATGAAGAAGTCTATATTCTGGAGTAATTTCCGTTTCGCCTTTTGGAGTCACTTTTCCAACCAATATATCGCCCGCTTTAACTTTAGCGCCGACTCTTACAATTCCTCTTTCGTCCAAATTCTTAAACGCAGATTCTGAAACATTTGGAATATCTCTTGTAATATTTTCCCTATCTAATTTCGTCTCTCTCGCTTCAACTGAAAATTCTTCAATATGAACGGAAGTAAAAACATCCTCTTCGACAAGTCTGCTGCTCAAAAGAATCGCGTCCTCAAAATTATATCCTTCGAATATCATAAACGCCGCCAAAACATTTCTTCCAAGCGCCAGCTCTCCGTTATCCGTTGCAGGTCCGTCCGCAAGAAGTCCTCCCGCTTTAACCGTATCTCCAACATTAACAACTGGTCTTTGATGAAAATTAGTGTCTTGGTTGGTTCTTTGATATTTTATTAATTCGTAAACATCAAAATCGTCTTTATCGCTCTGTTTATTCGGTTTAACGACTATTTCGTTATTGACTACTTTTATAACCTTTCCCGCCCTTTTCGCATGTAAAGCTATTCCCGTTCCAGGCTGACAAATTTTTGCCTCTACTCCCGTTCCAACTATTGGCGCTTCTGGAAATAAAAGAGGAACGCTTTGCCTTTGCATGTTGCTTCCCATTAAGGCTCTGTTTGCATCGTCATGCTCTAAAAACGGTATAAGCGAACTTGAAAGTGAAACTATCTGCTGAGGCGACACATCCATATATTGAACCTGCTCTGGAGACGAATAAGGGAATTCCGACCTGTATCTTGTCGATATAAGATTTTCTTTAAATGTTCCGTCTTCGTTTATTGGAGCGTTCGCATCGGCAATATGAAATCTCTCTTCGTCATGAGCCGTCAAATATTCTATTTCGTCTGTCACTTTTCCTTTAATAACTTTTCTGTAAGGAGTTTCCAAAAATCCATGTTTATTTATTCTCGCGTAAGTGGCAAGCGAAACTATAAGCCCGATATTCGGACCTTCTGGAGTTTCGATAGGACAAATTTTGCCGTAATGCGTATGATGAACATCGCGCACTTCAAAACCCGCTCTGTCTCTCGTGAGTCCGCCCGGTCCCAAAGCGTTTAATCTTCTTTTATGAGTAATTTCGGACAGAGGATTATTCTGGTCCATAAATTGCGATAATTGACTCGTTCCGAAAAATTCTTTTAAAACCGACTGAACTAATTTAATGCTTACCAAAGACTGTGGAGTAAAGCCTTTCTCAAAATCCTGCATTTGCATTCTTTCTTTCGCTATTCTTTCCAATCTTGTAAATCCGATTTTCATTTGCATAGCCAAAAGTTCGCCAACGCTTCTTATTCTCCTATTTCCCAAATGGTCTATATCGTCCAGCTGTTCTTCGTTAATAAACACTTTTATCAAAAAGCGAATAGTTTCTATTATATCTTTATGTCTTAAAACATTGCTTTTTTCGTCTTCTGGGAAGTTGAGCCTTTTATTTATTTTATATCTTCCCACATCGCCGAGCGCGTAAGATTTGGAATCGAATACCATATCGTTACAAATTTTAACGACATTATCTATTAAAGCGGGTTCGCCTGGTCTTAAAACATTGTAGATTTTTGCGCAGGCTTCTTTTTGATTTCTTGTAATATCTTTATCTAAAGTATTGATTATGGTTACATTATCTTTAATAGCGTCCATATTCAAAACTTCTACTTCTTTAACTCCGCTCATCAAAAGTCTTTCGGCAAGGTTCGTGTTTATAAGCTCGCCTGGATTCAATATAATCTCCTCTGGATTATCCGTATCGTAAACCGTAGAATATGAACGTCTTCCAATCAAAGCCTCTTTTTTAGCTTCGTCCGATAATTTGGATAATGAAATTTTATCAACGGTATAAAATAATTTCAAAATTTCTTCGTTTGTAGTAATTCCTATGGCTCTTAAAAATACCGTAACGGGAAGTTTTTTCTTTCTGTCTATTCTAACATACATTATATCTTTTTTAGTGTCGAGTTCAAATTCAAGCCAAGTTCCTCTTTCTGGAATTATCTTTGCCACAAACATCGCGTCTCTATCGCTTCTATTGAAAACGACCCCTGGCGACCTATGAATTTGGGAAACGACTACTCTTTCCGCTCCGTTTACTATAAAAGTGCCTCTGTCCGTCATAGCGGGAATATCGCCCACAAAAATTTCCTGTTCCACTATCATTTCAGGGTCTCGAACGGTTAATTGAACTTTTATCTTAAAAGGATAAGAATAAGTTTTATCTCTTCTTCTCGCTTCTTTTTCGGATATTTTAGGCTCTCCTATCGAATACGAAATAAACTCGATTTGCATTTTTTCGTTATTTGCAACTATAGGAAATATTGAATTCAAAACTTCTTGCAAACCTTCGTTTTTTCTCTTATTCTCGGGAACATCCTTTTGAAGAAAACTATCGTATGACTCTTTTTGTATAGCAAGAAAATCGGGCGGTTCTAAAACCGAAGCGTATCGCGAAAAATTTACGCGTCCGTTTTCAATTCTATATTTTTTAGCGAACTCAATTCCTCTTTCCTTATATACTTTATTGTCTATTTGAATGTTATTAGCCATATTAAAAAGAACTCCAAATTACAGCTTTTTTATTTTTTATAATTTTATTTTATTTTTTAGCTTATATTATTTTTTATTTAAAATATAATTATTTAAGAAGGGCAAAGCTACAATACCCTTCTTAAATTTTAATCGTCTTATATTATTATTTAACTTCAACTTTACCGCCCGCAGCTTCCAACTGTTTTTTAATTGCGGCGGCTTCGTCTTTTGAAACGCCAGATTTAATAGTTTCTCCGCCTTTTTCTACGGCATCTTTAGCTTCTTTTAAACCCAAACCGCTAACCGCTCTAACTTCTTTAATAAGCGCTATTTTTTGAGCAGCATCGAATCCAGTAAGAATTATATCGAATTCGTTTTTCTCTTCTTCAGCCGCACCGCCAGCAGGAGCGCCGCCAGCCGCAGGAGCAGCTACCGCAGCAACGGGCATAGCAGCCGTTACATTGAATTTTTCTTTAATAGCTTCAACCAATTCATGAAGCTCTATAACTTTCATCTCTTCTATCGCTTGTAGTATTTCTTCTTTACTTAAAGCCATTTTTATTCTCCTTAAACTTTTAATTTTTTTATTTTTTTAATTTAATTTTTAGCTTATATATTATTTAATATTTAAGCCGATTTTTTCTTTTCTTCTTCAACGGAATCGAGCGTATAGGCAAGTTCCGATATGATACTTTGAAGAGAATTTGCCAAACTTGATATAGGCGACTGTAAAGCCGTAACCAAATGAGAAAGCAAAACATCTCTTGGCGGAATATTAGCGACAACTTGAACATTAGCCGAATCGAGCAAATCGACTCCCATATAACCGCCTTTGATTTTGATTTTATCGTTCTTTTTAGCCGCTTCGCTAATAACTTTTGCCGCAGCGGGCATATCTTCTTTTGCGAAAACAACAGCCGTAGGATTGATAAACATCTCGTCTTTTACTTCTCTGCCTAAATCTTTTAATGCAATATCTACCAAAGAATTTTTACATATCTTTATTGAGGAAGAAGTTTTTGAAAGTTCGCGTCTTAAATCCGTAAGCTGAGCCACATTTACTCCTCTATAATCGAAGAATACAAGCCCAGCGCAAGAATCGATTTGTTCTTTAAGATGCGCAACCGTTTCAATATTTTTCTTATTAGGCATATTATCCACCTCTTCTATATTAAACCGTTTCTCTAATCTATTCGTATAATGGGATCACAAAATACGACTTCGTTTACAAAAACAGGTTTATTCAAACTTTTTATAATATTTTTACAACTTTATTTTCTTATAATCTATCTTTATTCCAACTCCCATTGTGGAAGTAACGCTAACGCCTTTAATATATTCGCCTTTTAAGTCGGAAGGTTTTTTTCTTAAAATTTCATCGTAGAAAGCTTTGAAATTTTCGTTCAATTTGCCAGCATCCATTGAAGCTTTTCCTATTCCCATTCTAACTACGCCGAATTTATCCGCTCTGTATTCCATTCTTCCGCCCTTAAAACTTTTAACAGTTTGAGCAATATCCAAAGTCACCGTTCCAGTTTTAGGGTTTGGCATGAGTCCCTTTCTTCCAAGTATCTGTCCTAATTTGCCGACTTCTTTCATCAAATCTGGAGTCGATATCGCGACATCAAAATCGGTATAACCTCCTCTGATTTTGCTTATCAAATCTTCAAATCCCACTTCGATAGCGCCCGCGTTTTTCGCTTCTTCCGCTTTTTCCCCTTGAGCAAACACTACTACTCTTTTTTCCTTTCCGAAAGAATTTGGAAAAGATAAAGTGTCTCTTATAGAATGTTTTGGCAAGATATTAAGGTTTATCGTAGCCTCGATAGTCTCGTCAAATTTGCAAGTGGCGTTTTTTTTCGCCAATTCTATAGCTTCTTCAACGGTATAAGGTTTTAATTTTTCTACCGTCTTAAATATAGCATCGTAACGTTTGCCGCCAATCTTTTTTTGTTTTGTAGCCATTTTTAACCTCTTTTATAATCAATTTTTCAAACAATTACTTCCATTTATTCATATTATTAAAATTATAATAAATGGTGCGCTTTTATTTTTTATTCTAAATATCTAAATATTTATCTTAAATTAAATTAAATATTTATTCAACTTTTATACCCATAGCGCGAGCCGTTCCCGCAACTATTTTTTTTGCCGCTTCAATATCGTTTGCCGACATATAAGCCATTTTTTCTTGAGCGACTTCCTCAAGCTGTTTTTGATTTATACTCGCGACTTTAGTTTTATTAGGCTCTCCCGAACCTTTTTCTATTCCTAACTTCTTTTTAATCAATGTGGAAGTAGAAGTTCCTTTAGTTACAAAAGTGTAAGTTTTATCTT
Organism: Brachyspira sp.; assembly: GCF_050873525.1. Classification (GTDB taxonomy): domain Bacteria; phylum Spirochaetota; class Brachyspiria; order Brachyspirales; family Brachyspiraceae; genus Brachyspira. The sequence continues at coordinate 19,969 of NZ_JBNMIZ010000012.1, forward strand.
CGTAAACCGTTATATAAGTATTTAAAAGCTGCCCTTTAAGTTTTGAAGTTTTAGCGTTAAAATCCTTAACGAATGCCGCTATTTGTATCTGCTTCTGTCCGAGCGCTGGTCCCAAAGGCGGAGCTGGAGTCGCCTCTCCTCCGGGAATTCTAACCTTTACAATACCGACTATTTTTTTTGCCATTTTATACCTCTTTAATTTTATAATTTCTTAACTTTATTAAAATCTAATTCCGTAGGCGTGCTTCTTCCAAAAATTTCAATCTTAACGGTAACCTTTCCTTTATCGGTATTGATATTTTCTATTATGCCGTTCAAACCGTTAAAAGGTCCGTCAATAACTTGAACTTTTTCGCCTATATCGAAATCCATTCCTATAATTTCATTGATTTGAGTTTTAGCCTTGCTTTCCACATCCTCAAATATTCTCGCAACATCCGCTTCGCTTAAAGGAGTAGGAATTATCTGCCCTTCTTCTTTTGTGGTGGCATGGCTTCCTATAAAACCAGCGACTCCCGGCGTTCTTCTAACCATAGAATGCGAGGAATCGTTCATTATCATTTTAACCAAAACATAGCCCGGAAAAGAAAATTCTTCTTTATTTACTTTCTTCCCGTTTTTTGTAACGGAAACCGTTTGGGAAGGTATATATATATCGACAATCAAATCGTCCATTCCATTTTCTTTTACTCTTTTATCTATTCTTTCCCTAACTTTATTTTCGTATCCATGTTGAGTCTGAACTATATACCATTTATAATCTTTTTCTTCTTGTTTATATTCTTGCATGTCGGACATATTTAATCACCTATTATATCTGTTTTTTCTAATATATCGAATGGCAAAATACATAACAAACAAAGCCACGAATATCACTATCAAAACCAAAGTAATAGTAGAAGACATTATAGCCGATATAATAGAACCGTCAAGTAAAGTTCTCGTTAAAAAAGTCACCACATAATCCGCAGCTCCCAAAAAAGCCGAAGTTATAATAAGCAAAATAATAACGACAACCGTTTGGTTAACCACTTCTTGACGAGTGGGCCACACGCTTCTTTCAAAAAGTTCTTTCTTTATTTCTTCCAAAGAACTAAACAATTTATTTTTTTTCTTTTCTGCCATAAAATTACCCTAAATTAAAATTATAAAAACTAATAAACAATCAGGTCAGACAGGAGTCGAACCTGCAACACCCAGTTTTGGAGACTGGTGCTCTACCAATTGAACTACTGACCCATAAAAATTATCTTGAAACCTTAAGCTCTTTATGAACCGTATGTTTTCTATCATGCGGACAGTATTTTTTTAATTCAAGTTTCTCCTGAACATTTTGTTTATTTTTAGTCGTTATATAATTCTTTCTTTTACATTCCGTGCATTGCAAATGTATCTGCTCGGTTTTTACTTTAGCTCCCGCCATTTTCTACTCCTTAATTGATTATATTAATCTACAATTTACAAGGTAATAAATTATATAATTAAATAAAATTTATGTCAATAGTTAAAATAAAAAAAATTTAATAAAGAGAGGATAAATTAAATTTGCTGCCACAATACATTAATTTATACAATTATACAAAAAAAGAAACCTTAGAAATTATCTAAAGTTTCTTTTATTTTTTATTATTTTACTCTTTTATAATATAAATCTTCATAGACTTTTTCTGTCGAAGCATCTCTTCTTATCTGATGCAATCCATTTTCATCAAAAACCAATTCTATATAATATCCTTTTTCAGTGGGATAAAAATCGACTCTTTTAAATTTATTATCTTTTTTATCAAGATAAAAGCATTCAGTAAAAAGTTTATATTGTCCATAAAGAGTATGAACTTTTAAATCATAATAAAGATTATTTTTGTTGGCTTCAGAATTTTGAGATACTCCGCCCCAAGTATCAGAACCGACATAAACTCTTCCTCTAACGGCTTCAATTTTTAGTAAATACTCGTATTTTGTATCTAGATATTGATACCCGTTATATTTATCTAAATCTATTGTTTCATAACCGCTATCATTATCATTAATATTATTTGTTCCTCTCGAACCCGATGATGAACGAGATGGACTTGTCCCTATATCGGACATACAACTTATTAATATTATTGTTGAGATAAATAATAGAAAACTTTTTGTTAAAAATCGTATCATAATTTACTCCTTCGCCTTTCGGCTTTATTAAACTTTCTACTAATAATATAACAAATATTTTTAAATTGGCAAGAACTTTTTTATTATTTTATTTAGTCAACAATAAAACTATTCTGTTATAATTATTTTTATAAAAAACGATATTGAAGTAAAAAAATTATTTATTCATATATTTATTTACTATTTCATCGTCTTCCAAAGCGGTTAATATTTCCACTCCGTCTTTGGTAACGGCAATGGTATGTTCGTAATGCGAAGATAAAGAACCGTCTTTAGTTATCACAGTCCAGTTATCGTTTTCTATCAAAATCGAGTGTCGTCCCATATTAACCATCGGCTCTATCGCTATAACCATATTCGTTTTTAATATCGGTCCCGTCCCTTTCTTGCCGATATTTGGAACGGCAGGCTCTTCATGTAAATTTGAACCTACTCCATGCCCTTGAAATTCTTTCACTAAAGAATAGCCTGCATCCTCTGCGGTTTTTTGAATTGCATAAGAAACATCTCCCAAATGAACTCCGTCTTTTATAACTTTTATTCCGTTGAAAAATGATTCCATCGTTGTGTCGACAAGTCTTGATGCCTCTTCGGAAACTTTACCGACTTTAAAAGTAAAAGCTCTGTCGGAATGATAGCCTTTATAATAAACTCCTATATCCAAACCGATTATATCGCCTTCTTTCAAAATTCTTTTTTTGCTCGGAATTCCATGAATTACTTCGTTATTTATTGAAGCGCAAATAGAAGCTGGAAAAGGAGGATTGCCGTAGCCTTTAAACGAAGGTTTTGCGTTATTTTTTCTTATATAATTATAAACGAATTTATCCAATTCTTTTGTTGATATTCCCGCCTCTACAATTTTTCCGACTTCTTTAAATACATTTGCAAGTATATGTCCGCTCTCTCTCATTAAATTAATCTCGGACTGAGTTTTTATTTTTATAGACATTTTAATCCTTTTTTAATATTTAAAATAATTAAAATAATAATTTAAACAAATCAATTATTTTTATCCGAACTTTCTGACGATTTATTATTAACCGTAAAAGATTCTTCAACGACTTTTGTAATATTCTTTTTCTGTCCGCCCGTAATCGTCATCTCGCCTTGAATAATCGCGCCTTCTCCGACATCAATTTTAGGAGCTTCTATATTTCCCAAAACTCTTCCCGTCTCTATCACGATAACCTCTTTTTTAGCGTCAATATTTCCGATTAAAGTTCCCGCTATCGTTATGCTTTCGGTAAGAATTGTGCTTGTCTTTACTCTGCCGTTAGTTCCTATAATTAAATGTCCGTCTATTTTTAAATCGCCTTCAAATTTTCCGTCTATTTGAAAAGAACCTTTTACTATAAAACTTCCCTTAAATGAAGAACCGTCTCCGATAACGCTGTTTATAATATCTTTTCTTGCCATAAAATCAACTCCGAAAATGTATTGATTTAATTTTATAAGGATAATATTAAAAAGTCAATATTCATTTTATTTTTTATTTTATATTTTAATTATTTATATTTAAAATAAAATTTATTTCTTCTTCGGTTAAATATTCAAATTTTCCTTCTTCCAAATCATTTAAATATATATTTGAAATTCTCAATCTTTTCAATAAAATAACTTCAAAACCTACTTTTTCGCACATTCTCCTTATCTGTCTGTTTCTGCCTTCTTTAAGAATTATATTGAAAGAATTTTTTGAAACTCTTTTAACTATCGCTGGTTTTAATTTTTTGCCGTCAAGCGAGATTCCGAATTCCAATTTTTTTAAAGCTCCGTCCGAAATATTATCGTTTAATTTTACATAATATTCTTTTTCGCATTCGCTATTTTCTCCGATTATTTTTCGGCTAAATATTCCATCGTTCGTAAAAAGTATGAGTCCTTTGCTGTCTTTATCCAATCTTCCAACAGGATATAAATTTTTTAATTCTTCGTTTAATAATTTATAAATCGGTTTGCCTTCTTTTTTATTATTTGAAACGACATAGCCAACGGGTTTATTTAATTTTATATATATTTTTTCGCTTTTATAATTTTCTATATCGCAGATAACTTCGTCTTTTTCGTCAACTTGAATTGCTGGACTAGTTATAATCTCTCCGTTAACTTTTACTTTGCCGTATTTGATTAATTTATCCGCTTCTCTTCTGCTTGCAATATTTAAATTGGCTATATATTTATTTAATCTCATAATTTTTAACTTTTTGTTTTTTTTGATTATATTATCATAATTTTATTAATAATAAAATAACCTAAAGTTAAATAGTCATTGCGAGCATTTGCCGCCGTAAGCGTGCCTTTGGCAAAATGCGAAGCAATCCACTATTAGTAAAAATAAATTTTAAAAATCAAACTCTATTTTTATTGGATTACTTCGCTTCCTTATCAGTCGCTCGTTCCCTACGGGACGCCTTCGGCGAATGACAAATTTTTATTTTCAGGTTTCGGAAAATAAGACAAAAAATAAGTAGAAGACTATTTTTTAGCCTTCTACCCTATTCCAGTTTTTTTCTAATTTTGATTAAATAAACAAGCGGTTAAAATTATCGTATCATACCGTTATTAATTTTTACTACTCTTCTCGTTTCGCTTACATCTTTCTGACCCGGCATAAACAAGAATTTCCATCCTCTATGGTTATCCGTAAACATAGCGGTATGATTCAACTGTCTAGTAATATATTCTGGTCTTTGCGACAAATACATATTTTGATTGGTCATATAAGGCATATTTTGAGCCGTAAAGTAAATACCAGGGTGATTTTTATATTCTTCATGGTAATTGTATATGCCATAATAAGCGTAATAAGAATGAACGCTGGCAGCTCCAGAATATCCCTGATTATCATAATCATAGATAACAAAAACTTCTATGAAGCCAGGATTTATATATTGTCTTTCAAATAGATTATTTGCAAAAAACGCACCGCTCCACCAAGTTTGAACATAATGTCGAGCTGCTACAAAATCGAATACTCCGTCTTTAAATGGGTTATCGCCCGAATATTTCGTTCTTGCCTGTTCGGTTGTTAAAGCGTTAGCGTAAATAGCTCCAATAGTGTAGATATTTTTTTCTTTCCAAGTAATGCCATTCTTCTGGATAGTCCAAGAGTTCTCGTAATCTCCTCTTTTTATCGTTATATCTCTATAAGGGATTATAACAGCTCCAACTAATCTTTTTATAATGGTGTTGTCTTCTTTATAAACTATATCGCCGTTTTCATTAAAGAAGTAATAATCTCGAGCGCTATATTGTCCATGAGTATGCCTATTTTGAAAATTATTGACATCTCTATTATTTCCCCTATTTCTAATGGCGAATACTTTTCCATCGTTTACGGCTTTTCTATTGATTTGGTCAAACCATAATTGTTTTAATTTATTTGTATCTTTATAGCTTACATTAGTATAACCGTCTCCGCCTACGCCGAAAGGAACGCGAACATCGTAATAATCGGCTGGGCTATCATTTGGCAAAGTTGGAGTATCGTCTCCACCATCCGTATCGCCGTCTGAATCATCGCCGCCGTCAGAATCTCCGTTTCCGCCTGAAGAATCACCACCGCCAGAACTTCCGCCGGGATTCGTATTCTCGCTCGAATAATTTCTTCCGCCGCTTCCCGTAATATCGTCTCCCGAGCAGGCAACTATTCCTGCGATGCTAAATGCCGCTATTAACAAAATAATAGCTATTCGTTTTGAAATTTTTAATACTTTTGTGTTAATCATAATTAACTCCTTATTTTAATTAAATTATAGGCTTTCAATTCCTATGTTAATAGTATAATAAATTTATTAAA
>NZ_JBNMIZ010000013.1:0-25078 GCF_050873525.1 Brachyspira sp.
ACTTAACGCATAAACATAAAAGGAAAATGTAATATGACCTTTGTAAATTTATACAGTGACCAGTTCAGTTCAGTTCAACTTTGCATTTTTTTATTCGTTATGTTTACCGTTTAGTAAATCGTTATATATATCTTATTTCAAAGCTAATTTGCGTTTAGTCTTAAGCGCTTATTATAAAATTTATTTTCAAGGAGTTAAGTCATGAAAAAGCTTAATTTAATTATTTTACTTACTATGATATTGTTAATATCATGTTCAAAAGGCGGGGACGCGAATAAAGAAGAGCTAATAATATATTGCTCGCATCCTTTGGACTTAATGAATACTATTTTGGACGATTTTAAATTGAAAAATCCCGAAATAAAAGTCGATGTGGTAACCGCAGGAACGGGAGAACTTCTAAAAAGAATAGAAGCGGAAAGAGAAAATCCTTTGGGAGACGCGCTTTGGGGCGGAACTCTAAATAGCGTAAAATCAAAAAGCGATTTATTTGAAAATTATGTTTCGACTAACGAAGCTAATATTTACGATGAGTTTCAAAACGCTGAAGGAAATTTTACAAGATTTTCGGCAATTCCAAGCGTCATTATGGTAAATACTAACTTAATTGGAAATATAAAAGTCGAAGGCTATGCCGATTTACTTAATCCCGCATTGAAAGGAAAAATTGCAGCAGCAGACCCCGCATCCTCTTCTTCCGCATTCGAGCATCTGGTTAATATGCTTTACGCTATGGGAAATGGAAATCCTGAAAACGGTTGGAATTATGTTCAAAAACTTTGCGCAAATTTAGACGGCAAATTATTAAGCGGTTCTTCAGCGGTTTATAAAGGCGTAGCAGACGGAGAATACGCGGTTGGTTTGACTTATGAAGAAGGCGGAATTAGTTATGTGGTATTAGGTTCGCCTGTAAAAGTTATATATATGAAAGAGGGCGTAATCTCAAAACCTGACGGAGTTTATATTATTAAAGGCGCTAAAAATTTGGAAAACGCTAAAAAATTTATAGATTATTGCGTTAGTTTAGACGCTCAAAATATTTTAATCAATAAAGTAAATAGAAGAGCTATAAGAACGGATGCCGATTCTTCCGAAGTGGTAATACCTATGACGGAAATTTATTCGATTACGGACAATCCAGATATTGTAGAATCGAATCGTCAAAAATGGCTCGATAAATTTAGAGATATTTTTACAAGTATTTAATTATTCAAAAATAAAAAATTTAAAACAAAGGAGAAATTAAAAAATGAAACGAATAATTATAACTATTTTATTTGTATTGGGTTTATTCTACGGTTGCTCGACTGAAAAATCTGATACGGGAGAAAACTCTCTTGTAATTTACTCCCCACACCCTTTAAGTTTTCTTAATGCATTGGTAGATGATTTTAAGGCTAAAAATCCCGGTATAAATGTTGAGTTAATAGGAGCGGGAAGCGGAGAACTTCTTAAAAGAGTCGAATCCGAAAAAGATAATCCTTTGGGAGATGTTCTTTGGGGCGGAACTGTAACAATAGTAAAACCAAAAGCGTTCTTATTTGAAGATTTTGCAACTACTAATTCTGAAAATATACCATATAAAAATATTGAGGGACCGCTTACAAGATGCACAGTTGTTCCAAGTATATTAATGGTAAATACTAATTTAGCTAAAAATATAAAAATTGAAGGCTATGAAGATTTATTAAATCCCGCTTTGAAAGGTAAAATTGCTTTTGCCGACCCTGCAGCCGCTCAATCTCCTTTTGAGCATTTGGTTAATATGCTTTATGCTATGGGAGGAGGAGATACTGAAAAAGGCTGGGATTATATTCGAAAATTCTGCGCAAATTTAGACGGTAAATTATTAAGCGGTTCTTCCGCTACTTATAAAGGCGTTGCGGACGGAGAATATACCGTTGGTTTAACTTTTGAACAAGGCGGAGTTGATTATGTGGCTTGGGGTTCGCCCGTAAAAGTTGTATATATGAAAGAGGGCGTAATATCAAAACCTGATGGAGTTTATATTATCAAAGGCGCTAAAAATATGGAAAACGCTAAAAGATTCGTAGATTATATTACGAGTTATGACGCTCAAAAAATGATTAATGAAAAATTAAATCGAAGAGCCGTCCGAAGCGATTTGCCACCTTCCGATTTATTTGTTCCTATAGAAGATATAAATATAATATATGACGATGAGGATTTGGTAGTTGCCAATAAACAAAAATGGCTCGATAAATTTAGAGATATTTTCACAAGCATTTAATTATTCAAAAATAAAAAATTTAAAACAAAGGAGAAATTAAAAAATGAAAAGAATAATTATAACAATTTTATATGTATTAGGTTTATTTTATTCTATTATGGGTTGTTCTACTCAAGAACAGGATACGGGAAATTCGCTCGTAATTTATTGTCCGCATCCTTTAGAGTTTATCAATCCGTTGGTTGAAGATTTCAAGGTTCAAAATCCCGGCGTAAATGTCGACATAATAGCCGCGGGAGTCGGAGAACTTCTTAAAAGAGTCGAATCCGAAAAAGATAATCCTTTGGGAGATATACTTTGGGGCGGAAGTTTGAATACCGTAAAACCGAAAGTGGATTTATTTGAAAATTACACTTCAACAAACGAAGAAAATATTTCCGCAGAATATAAAAATGTGGAAGGAGCTATAACCCGATTTACTACTATTCCAAGCGTATTAATGGTAAATACCAATTTAGCGGGAAATATAAAAATCGAAGGTTATGCCGATTTATTAAATCCAGCATTGAAAGGTAAAATTGCTTGCGCCGACCCTTCCGCATCTTCTTCATCTTTCGAGCATTTGGTTAATATGCTTTTTGCTATGGGAAACGGAAATCCCGAAAGAGGCTGGGATTATGTTCAAAGACTTTGCGCAAATTTGGACGGAAAATTATTAAGCGGTTCTTCCGCGGTTTATAAAGGCGTAGCGGACGGAGAATATACGGTAGGTTTAACTTTTGAAGAAGGCGGCGCTAATTATGTAGTCGCAGGTTCGCCCGTGAAATTGGTATATATGAAAGAGGGCGTTGTTTTCAAACCTGACGGAATTTATATAATAAAAAACGCTAAAAATATGGAAAATGCCAAAAAGTTTGTAGATTATGCCACAAGTTATGAAGCTCAAAAAACTATTAACGAAAGGTTAAATAGAAGAAGCGTTAGAAACGACTTGCCTCCTTCCGATATATTGCTTTCCGTTGATAAAATAAATGTAATAAACGATAACGAGGCTTTAGTTGAAGCTAATAAACAAAATTGGCTAAATAAATTTAAAGACATATATACGGGAATTTAATATTTGATTTATATATTATAAATTGAATATTAATAAAAATTTAAATAATAAAAAATAAAAATAATTAAAATAAAATAAAAAGAGGATAAAATGAGCGTATCAATATCTATACAAAATGTGGTTAAAAGATATGACAAATTAACCATAATACCGAATCTCTCGCTTGATATAAAAAACGGAGAATTTTTTACTTTACTTGGACCTTCGGGCTGCGGTAAAACTACCCTTTTGCGTATGATAGCGGGGTTTAACTCCATAGAGGACGGAACGATAAAATTTGACGAGGATATTATAAATGAAATACCCGCGCATAAAAGAAATATAGGAATGGTATTTCAGAATTACGCCATTTTTCCTCATATGACTGTCCGAGAAAATGTGGAATACGGATTAAAATTGAGGAAAGAAGATAAAGATTCTATGAAGAAAAAAGTTGACGAAATGCTCGAAGTCGTAAAGATAGAAGAATATCAAAATCGACTACCCGAAAGATTATCTGGCGGGCAACAGCAAAGAGTCGCATTGGCAAGAGCTATAGTTATAACTCCAAATGTTCTTTTGATGGACGAACCGCTTTCAAATTTGGACGCTAAATTGAGAATAGAAATGAGAAGCGCCATAAAAGATATACAAAGGCATGTGGGAATAACTACTGTATATGTAACTCATGACCAAGAGGAAGCTTTAGCAGTATCCGATAGAATAGCGGTAATGAAAAACGGAGTAATACAGCAAGTTGGAAATCCAGTTTCTATTTATTCTCGTCCTTCAAATGTATTCGTAGCCACATTTATAGGACATTCAAATTTATTTTACGCGAAGATATATAAAACGGCAAGCGGAAGCGGTTTAATATTCAGATGCGGATATAAATTAGAAATGAATAATTTAATAGACATCGAAGACGGAAAAGAAGTTATAGCGGCGATAAGACCAGAAGAATTTAGTTTGGCAAAAAACGGAGAAGAGAGTATAAAGGCAAAAGTAATTTCAAAAACTTTTTTAGGAAAATATATAAACTACTCTTTATTATTTGGCGATGACGAGATTATTCCCGAACAGCCAAGTATAGAATATTCTCAAGATTCGGCTTCGCTCGATAAAATATACGAAATAAACGAAACGATAAATTTAAAGCCTAATCCTAATAAAATAAATGTGTTTACGCTCGATATGGAAAAAAGTCTTATAGAAGGAGTGAAAAAATATGAATAAAAAATTTAGAATGGATTTTTGGACTTCGATTACTATTATAATAGCGTTAGTATTCGCTTTATTTTTGGTATATCCTTTGTTTTCTTTATTTATGAGCAGCTTTAAAAATCCCGAAACGGGAGCTTGGACTTTTGATAATTTTCTCAAATTTTTTAGTAGAAAATATTATTACCAAGCGCTTGGAAACAGCTTTTTGGTGACTATATGCGTAACGATATTGGCAATACTTTTGGGAACTCCTATGGCATATTTTATGAACGCGTATAAAATCAAAGGAAAAACTTTTTTGCAAATTTTAATTATTATATCTATGATGTCGCCCGCGTTTATCGGCGCGTATTCATGGATACTTTTACTTGGAAGAAGCGGAGTAATAACTAAATTTTTTGCAAATTTTGGAATAACGACTCCGACTATATACGGATTTGGCGGAATACTTTTGGTTTTTACTCTTAAATTATATCCTTTTATTTTCATGTATGTTTCTGGAGCATTGAGTAAAATAGATGTTTCTCTTATGGAAGCGGCTGAAAGTTTAGGCTGTTCGCCTTTTAAGAAAGTCGCGACTATTGCAATACCTTTAATAACTCCGACAATCTTGGCGGGAGCTTTACTTGTATTTATGAACGCTTTGGCGGATTTCGGAACTCCTATGCTTATTGGCGAAGGATTTAGAACCATGCCAACAATGATATATTCCGAATTCGTAAGCGAAGTCGGAGGAAATGCAAACTTCTCCGCGTCTATGGCAAGTATAATGGTATTCATAACCGCTATGATGTTTATAACTCAAAAATATTTCGTTAATAAAAAATCGTTTACTATGAGTTCTATGAATCCGATAAAACCTAAAGAAATAAAAGGAGTAATGTCCGTATTCGTTCATGTATTTTTATATTTAATAGTATTCCTTTCAATAATACCGCAAATTACGGTTATATATACTTCTTTTTTAAAGACAAACAGAGCGGTATTTGTAAAAGGATTTTCTTTAGATAGTTATATTACAATATTTTCTTCGCTTGGAACTTCGATAAAAAACACATACCTTTACGGACTTATAACTATATTTATAATAGTAATAGTGGGAATGTTTATAGCCTATATATCAATCAGAAGAAAAAATATACTTACAAATATAATAGACACTATAACGATGTTTCCTTATATAATTCCAGGTTCGGTTTTGGGTATAACTTTACTTTTGGCTTTTAATAAACCGCCAATTATATTAAGTGGAACGGCTACCATAATAATAATTTCTTTGGTTATAAGAAGAATGCCATACACTTTAAGGTCGAGTTCAGCAATACTCTATCAAATAAGCGTAAGTATGGAAGAGGCTTCTATAAGTTTGGGCGCTTCGCAGGTTAAAACTTTTTTTAAGATAACTGCAATGATGATGCTTCCAGGTGTTATGTCGGGCGCTATTTTAAGTTGGATAACCGTAATTAACGAATTAAGTTCTTCGGTAATATTATATACGGGCAAATCGAGGACTATGGCTGTTTCTATTTACCAAGAAGTTATAAGGGCAAGCTATGGAACGGCGGCGGCTTTATCCACTATACTTACAATATCCACTATTGTATCTCTTATAATATTTTTTAAATTGACGGGTAAAAAAGAAGTTAGTTTATAATAGTAGCCGTTTTTATCGATAAAATAAAAGAGAATTTTAAAAAATAAATAAAATTTAAAATCTTTTATATAAAATAATATTATTTGGCTAAAATATTAATTATTTATTTTGAAGTAGATTAAAATAAAAAATATTACATGGAATTTTTATTTTTACTATTATACTTTTTATTCAGGTTTCAATTGATAAAATTCCCATAAATTTAAAAAAAATTTTTTAAACGCTTGACAAATATTTAATTATATATTATACTTAATGCATAAACATAAAAGGAAAATGTAATATGTCTTTTGTAAATTTATACAGTGACCAGTTCAGTTCAACTTTGCATTTTTTTATTTGTTATGTTTACCGTTTAATAAATCGTTATACATATCTTATTTCAAAGCTAATTTGCGTTTAGTCTTAAGCGCTTATTATAAAATTTATTTTCAAGGAGTTAAGTCATGAAAAAGCTTAATTTAATTATTTTATTTATTGCGGCATTGATATTGTCATGCGGTGATAAAACAAAGTCGGAGAATTCTAATGCGTCATCCGATTCTAAAAAAATTGTTTTAATAACTATGGATTCGATAGACGAGCATTGGTTATCCGTAAGAAACGGGGCGGAGGACAAAGTTAAGGAGTTAGGAAATATTGAGTTAATATTTAGAGCGCCTGCTGGAAAAACCGACCCTAACGAACAAACTCGTATGGCGGAAGATGCAATAAATCAAAAGGCGGACGCTATTCTTTTAGCTCCAAGCGACCCAGCGGCTTTAGCGCCAGTTGCGGCTAAAATTAAAGAGGCAAATATTCCTCTTATTTTAATTGATTCGGCTCTTTCTACGGAAGATTATGACGCTTTCTTCTCTACGGATAATGAAGCGGCTGGAGCATTGGCGGGCGAAACTTTTGCAAAATTAGTAAACGGAAGAGGCAAGATTGGTATTGTTCATGCTCAACCGTCTTCTACTACCGCTATTGCAAGAGGAAAAGGTTTTGAAACTAAAATAAAAGAAATAGCTCCAAATATACAAGTAGTTTCCGTTCAATATTCGGATGGAGATAAAGCGAGGGCTTTAAATATAGCTACCGATATAATGACGGCAAATCCAGATTTAGTCGGTTTCTTTACTTCAAACGAAGGTTCGACTATTGGCGTGGCAAGAGCAATAGAAGATATGGGTAAAAAAGACAGCATTATGTTGGTAGGTTTTGACAAATCGCAAGATACCATAAGAGCTTTGGAAAACGGAACATTGAAAGCTACGATAGTTCAAAATCCTTATAAAATGGGATACGAAGGAATACAAACCGCCGTTGATATTTTAGAAGGTAAAGAAGTATCAAGATTAACGGATACTGGCGTAAATGTCGTAACTTTAGAAAATATTGATACTATAAAATAATTATTTTAAGAAAAAGCGTATAGAGTTTTTATATTCTATACGCTTATATTAATAACTTAATTAAAATAAAGGATTAATTTTGTCTAATATTATAGGTATAGATATAGGCGGAACAAAAACTTCCGTTGTCATAAGCGATTACGAATTAAATATTATTGATAAAGAAAAATTTAAAACTTTGGCAAGTTTAAATACCTTAAATAAAATTTTAGAAATAATAAAAGAATATAAATTAAAATACGGAGAAATATCCAATATAGGAATAAGTTGCGGAGGTCCTCTTTCAAGTTCTAAAGGAATAATTATTTGTCCTCCTAATTTGCCCGATTGGAAAAATATTGAAATAGTTAAATATTTTTATGATAATTTAAATATTCCAGTAAGATTAGAAAATGACGCTAACGCTTGCGCTATTGCCGAATATTTATGGGGCGCTGGCAAAGACGCTAATAATATGGCTTTTCTAACTTTTGGCACAGGATTGGGAGCGGGGCTTATTTTAGATAATAAATTATATAGAGGTTCTTCGGATATGGCGGGAGAGATAGGACATATAAGATTAAATGAAACGGGACCTATAGGATATAATAAAGGCGGTTCTTTTGAAGGTTTTTGTAGCGGAGGCGGAATAGCGGAACTTTGCAAAATAAGAATGCAAGAAAAAAGCGATAATAAAAGCGTTGGAGAATTTATTGAATTATTTGGAGATAAACCTATTTCTGCGGAGATATTGGCAAATGCGGTTAAATCTGGAAATAAGTTTGCAATATCAATATTTGAAGAAAGCGCGTTTTATTTAGGAAAAGGAATTTCAATATTAATAGACATTTTAAATTTAGACAAAATAATAATAGGCGGAATATATACCAGAATGGAAGCGTTTTTTAAAGATATAGTTTTATCAGTAATTAAAGAAGAGGCTTTAAGATATAGTTCAGATTTTTGCAGTATAGAGCCTTCCTTTTTTGGAGAGGAAATAGGCGACTATTCTGCTTTAGCGGTTGCAATGAATAAATTATAATTAAAAGGAGATTTAATGTCCGACATAGTTTTTAGCGCTAAAAATATTTCAAAATCTTTTTTTGGAATTCCCGTTTTAAAGAATATTAATCTTGATATGAATAAAGGCGAAGTTCATGCGATTTTGGGTGAAAACGGGGCTGGTAAATCTACTCTTATAAAAATTATAGGAGGAATTTACGGATACGATTCGGGAGAATTATTTTTAGAAGGTAAGAAAGTCATTTTTAATAAAGCGGCGGATGCAATAAACAACGGAATTATTACTATACACCAAGAATTAAATATGTGCACTCATTTAACCGTAATGGAAAATCTTTTTCTTGCGAGAGAATATAAAAAAAGTTTATTCTTTTTGGACAAGAAAAAAATGAGAGAGAAAGCGCATGAATGGTTAAGTAAATTTTCTATGGAAGATGAAATAGATACGGTTGTAAAGAAACTGCCTATTTCAAAACAACAAATTGTGGAAATTGCAAGAGCGGTTTCGTTATCGTCTAAAGTTTTAATAATGGACGAACCGACTTCTTCGTTATCAAATAGAGAAACTGAAAAATTATTTGAAATAATAAATAATTTAAAATCCGAGGGAATATCTATCATATACATATCGCATAGACTCGAAGAATTGGAGTATATAGCGGATAGAATAACCGTATTGCGAGACGGAAATTTTATAATGAGTAAAGAATATAAGGATACCAATATAGACGAAATCATTTCCGCGATGGCGGGAAGAACCATAACCGATAAATATCCTAAAATAAATGTCGAATTAGGAGAGACAATTCTAAAAGTAGAAAATATTGTTTGCGAACCGTTTTTTAGAAATATAAGTTTTGAAGTTAGAAAAGGAGAGATATTAGGATTTGCGGGGTTAGTCGGAGCTGGAAGAACTAAAATAGCAAAATCGCTTTTTGGAGTATTTAAAATACAAAAGGGAGAAATATTTTTAAACGGCAAAAAAATAGGATTAAAAAATATAAAAGACGCCATTAAAAACGGAATAGTATATATTCCAGAAGATAGAAAACATGAAGGCTTGGCTTTGAAAATGAGCATATGGCAAAACGATATAATGCCTAATATGAAACAATTTTCAAATCCTATTTTCATTAAAATTAAAAATTTATTTAAATCTTTGGTTAAACTGCAAGAGGATTTAAAAATAAAAATGAGAACGCCAAAAGATAAAGTTCAATTTTTAAGCGGAGGTAATCAACAAAAAGTTATGATAGGAAAATGTATATTAAATAATCCGTTTTTATTTATTTTTGACGAACCTACAAGAGGGGTAGATGTAAATTCAAAAATAAGTATCTATAACATAATTAACGAGTTAAAAAAGTCAGGGCATGGAATAATGGTAATATCTTCGGAATTGCCAGAATTATTAGGTATATGCGATAAAATTATCGTAGTTTCTAACGGAAGGATTACGGGAGAAGTTTATCCGCAAGAAACGACTCAAGAAGAAATATTAAAATACGCCACTATAAATTATGATTTTAATATATAAAATTTAAATTAAGGAAAATAAAACATGAGAAAAATTTTTAGTTATATAAACAATAACGACCAATTAAAACAATTAATATCGATTATGATAGTATTAATAGCTATGATAATAGTTTTTTCTTTATCGTCTCAATATTTTTTTACTAAAAATAATTTATTAACTATCGCTTTACAATCTTCTATAATAGCCATAATTTCTATAGGACAAACTTTAGTTCTTATAACGGGCGGTATAGATTTGTCTCTTGGTTCTGTAATAGGGTTGTCAGGCATGACGAGTTCTTTATTCATGGTTGACGGTATGGCTATTCCTATCGCTATAATTTTGGGATGTTTAATAGCTACTACAGTCGGGCTTGTTAACGGACTTTTGATAGTTTACGGTAAATTACCTCCGTTTGTAGTGACTTTAGGAACAATGAGCATTGTAAAAGGCATTAATCTTTTATTAACCAACGGCATTCCAGTATCGGGACTGCCTAAAGAATTTTTAGTTGTGGCTGGAAATTCTTTATTCGGTTTATCAATACCCGTATGGGTTATGCTATTACTAACATTTATTTTTCATTATATGCTTACTAAAACTCCGTTGGGACTTCATATTTATGCATCTGGTTCAAATATACAAGCCGCTAAATTATCGGGCATCAATACAAATATCACCATTTTATTAGTGTATATATTTTCTGCTTTATTGGCGTCAATAGCGGGCATAGTATTTGCTTCAAGAGTTTTATCGGGACAACCTACGGCTGGTTCTGGTTATGAATTATATGCGGTAGCTTCTTCGGTTATCGGAGGAACAAGTTTAAGCGGAGGAGAAGGAATAATTGCTGGGACTTTGATAGGTTCTTTAATAATAGGAACTTTAAGAAACGGATTAAATTTAATGGGAGTATCCGCATTTTTACAAGAGGTTATGATTGGTTGCGTTATAATTGTAGCCGTTTTTATAGATAAAATAAAAGAGAATTTTAAAAAATAAATAAAATTTAAAATCTTTTATATAAAATAATATTATTTGACAATTTCAATTTATTAATTATAATATCAATAAATAGCAAAAAAATAATAAAGCAAAATGTCAAAATTAATTTTATTTCCCAACTCAAAAGCGAGAGACTATTATTTATATAGTTTATACAATTATTATTCGCTCGATATAACCGATTACAAAACTTTATCAGAATTTTATAGAATGTCCGTTGATAAATTTTTTAAAAAATATTCTATTGAAAATCAAATTTCGCGTTTGGAAGAATCGACTGCAATAATCAATTTATACGAAGCCTTGATTCAATTTACAAATAAAAATAAAAATTCTATAATAGCGAAACAAAATAAAAATTATGAACTCGCCTCACATATTTACAGTTTTATCGAAGAGACGACTTTTGCGAAAATTATAATCGGAGAAAATAACGAAGATTTGGATTTTTTGGAAGATATAAAAAAAATAATTTCAATATATAAATCAAATAACAAATCAAAAAATTTATTGGACGAATACGATATTTTTGAATTATTTATAAATGCTATAAATAAAAAAGAGATAAACGATTTTAAAGAATATGAGGAAATAGAAATTTATAATTTTGAAAGTTTGCCTTTAAGATATTCAATATTTTTGGAAGCGATTAAAAAAAATTATAATATCAATATAAAAGTTTTCATGCCTTATGATATTGATAAAATTTTTTCTAATTATAAAGAATTTTTTCAGGGAATTAGCGATTTAAAAAAATCCGACATCCAAGATTTTGCAAAAACTCTAATCAATAAAAACGATAAATTAAATAAATATAAAGAGCAGATAAAATTAATCTCTGGCTTTGGAATCAAACAGGAAATTGACACTGTAATAGACGAAGTTGTCCAACTCAAAAATTCTGGGATTCCTTTAAGCGACATTGCATTAATATTTTCGGACACTCAAAAATATAGAGAAGCGATAGCGGAAAGATTAAAAGAATGCGAGATAAAATTTAATCAGCGGAGAGGAAATTTTATTTGGAGAATGCCTCTCATTCCCGTTTTGACTTCGATATTTTTTATTTTAAGTAGAGAGCATGAAATCGATACGGACGCTTTGATAAAATTACTGTCGTCTCCTTATTTGACAAATATAGACGGAATCAATCCTTACGAGATAAGAGAATTATTATATCAAGAATTTAAACTTTTTCAAAAAATGCCTTTGAACGATTTTTTATACAAAATGGAAAATATTAAAGAAAAATATAAAGAGTTTTCAAATTCTATAATAGAATTAATCGAATTATTAAAAAAACTTATCACAGCCGACAGTTATAATAAAATAGGTTCGGTTTATATTGAAATTTTAAAATTCTTAAAAATAGATTTAATATTTGAAGAAGATATAGAAGACGAAAAAAATTACAATTCCGTTTATATAAAAAAAGACGAAATTTATTATAGAGATAATAATTCTTTGTCAATTTTTATAGAAATCGTTTTAAAACTTTCGGTTAGCGATAATTCTACGAAAATATCTCCAGCAGATTTTCATGAGGCTTTGAATCTTTTAATAAAAGACGAATATTTAAGAAACGAAGACAATAAAGAAATTTCATTAACGATAAGCAATTTATACGATGCGAGAGGACTTAAGGCAAAATATTTATTCATACTTGGAGCTAATAACGATTTTATAAGTAGAAAGCCCGACACATTTTTTATAAGCAATAAAATTAGAGAGAGTGTAAATAATAAATATAAAAAATATGTTTTCAATACACAAAATTTATTAAGCGATATTTCAAACGCTTTATTTTTGAATATTCTTTCTTCATGCTACGATAATACAACGGTTTATTTTTCGTTTAGATTAAAAGATAAAGACGGAAATTTGGAAATTCCTTTTTTCTATATTGAAGATTTATTTACGGAGATTACGGGCGAAGATTTTAAATTTGAAAATTTGAAAGAAAATAAATTTATTCAATTAATTTATAGAGAAAATTATATTCCAAACGGAGACAATATTCATAATCAAAAAGAAAATGCGATGAGTTTATTTTTATATAAAGAAAATTATAAATATCCTAATAATATCGTTTTCGATAAAAATATTAAAAGTGTGGTTAATTTGGTTTATGGCAAGGACGATATAATCGGCTGCTCCAATCCCGAAAATTTTATTTCAATCTTAAAAGAAGATTTGGAAAATATTATTTCCGTAAGCAAAATAAAAGAAATAATGGAATGTCCGATTAAATATATTTACACGAGATTATTTGAAAGAGATTCGGTTGATTCTTTGATTATGGGAATCGATTATATGGAAAAAGGAAGCGTTTACCATAATATTTTTGAAATTTTTTATAAGAAAGTAAAAGAAAAATTCAATAACGATTGCAAATTAAAAGAAGAAAATTTTGAATCTTACAAAATCATCTCAAAAGAAACCGTTGAAGAATGCCTAAATCAAATAGGCGTAATAAAAAATGATAATAATATCGACAGAGAAGTTATGGAAGAAGAAATTAATAATGTTATGGATTCTTTTATAAAATACGAAATCGATTTGGCGCAAAAGAGCGATTATATTCCAAATGATTTTGAAAAGAAAATAAACGAAATAGAAATATATTCTTATAATAATCATAAAATAAAAATAAGCGGACGAATCGACAGAATTGATTTTAGTTATTCGAGCGATAATAAAATAAACGGAATAAGAATTGTAGATTATAAAGCGAGTTCTTATAAAAAAGAATTAAAAAAAGGCATCTCTATCGAAGAGATTATTGACGCGTATTTACAGCCGATTTTATATTTAAAATTTGCAATAGACGAATATATAATAAAACCTTATAAAAAAAATAATGATGATTTTAATATAGACGAATTGGTAGAAAAATGCGAAGTAGTATTTGCGGTTTATAAAGAATCGGATATTGTCAATAAAGAAGATTATATTATTTTTGACGACAAAGAAATTCTTTTATCAATTTGCGGTTATAAAGACGGAGATTTTAATTTAAATAATTATTTCGATAGAATATTTAAAAATATTTTTGAAGATAAATTAATCGCCGTTTCGGGAAAAGAACAATGCTCGAATTGTATAAACTCTCAATATTGCGAATTTGTTTATAATGAGGAGTAGATTATAATTTTATTAGAATTTAAATTTTAAATATTGCCATTCCTAATTTTCTGCCGATAAAACATAAAATTAAACATACGAATATTGATAAAAATATATTTAAAAAACCTAATAATATTTTCCCGTTTTCAAACATAATAATTGTATCGAGCGAAAAAGTGGAAAACGAAGTAAAACCGCCAAATATTCCAACCGCTAAAAAATTATAAACTTGTATATTTTCTCTGAATAAAATCGAAACTAAACCTATGGCAAAAGAACCTAAAGCGTTTATAATCAACATAGAAAATGGAAAATGCGGATTTTTTATTAAAAGCATCAAACCGTATCTAAAAATCGCCCCGAAAATAGCGCCAAATCCTACAAGTATAAAATTTATTATCATAAAATTATTATATAATATTAATTAAAATTTCGATATAATCCACATTATAAACGATAAAACTATACTCGCTATTATACAGGTGACGATTGGAAAGGCGAAAGTAAAATTTTCTTTTTTGATTACAATATCGCCGGGCAGTTTTCCAAAAGGAAGTTTTATATTCAAAAGCATTAATATTCCGATTATAACCGCTATTATTCCAACGGCTATCAATAATTTTGCAAAATAATTATTCATAAATTATTCGGACATCCTTTTATTTAATTTTTCTATATCTTTGTCATGTCCCGCAATTACTAAAATATCGCCTTCGATTAAAGATTCGTCAGGGTCGGGAGTGCAGTCAACGGTAATTTTTTTTTCTCCCAAAATGCTTATCGCTTCTTTTTTAATCGCCACGACATTTATTTTATATTTTTTCCTCAAATCCAATTCTTTCAAATTTTTTCCCGCAAGTCCCGAATGAACGGGAAATTCCACTATTGAATGATATTCCGTCAAATCGTATAAAAGCAATGAATCTCCGACTTCGAGCTGTTCGGCTATATGAATTCCCATCGATTCTTCGGGGCTAACCAAATGAGTGACTCCAATCATGCTTAATATTGCTTTATGTTTTTCGTCCGAATATCGCGCTATTATATTTTTTACATTTAATTCTTTTAAAATAAGAGAAGTTAAAATGCTCGTCATCATGTCTTCGCCTATCGTCACTATAACGGCGTCAAATTTATTTATTTCTATCGATTCCAAAGCTTCTTTTTGAGTGGAGTCTAGTCTTATCGCTTGAGTGACATTATTTTTTATCGCTTCGATTTCGTTAATATCGTTGTCTATCGCTAAAACTTCAACGGAAGGTTTGCCCATAAGTCTGTTTATCAAAGCCTTTCCTAATGTGCCGACTCCAATAACGGCATATTGCAACATAAAAACCTCTCAAAATAAATTTATCAATTAATTATAGTTTAATAAAAAAATTTGTCAAAAATTTTATTAAATATACATAGTCATTTAGATATTTTTTACTATAAATATTTGTGATATTAGTTAATTATAATTATTGACAATTTTTACTTATATTATAAATTTTTAGTTAACAAAAGTCGCTTGATTATGGTTATAATTATTATATAGATAGTAAGTAATTATCGGCTTTAAATAATATGGGATAAAAATTTAAAAATAAAAATTGCGAGCCTATGACAATTTTAATTGTCATAGCCTTTAAGCGAGCAATTTTTATTAAAAAACGGAGGAAGTATGGCTAATAAAGGAAGAGTAATAATCGATAAAGAAGAATGCAAAGGATGTTCGAACTGCGTTTCAGTTTGTCCGACTAAAATATTATATTTGGATAAGGATAATATGAATTCTTGGGGATATTATCCAGCATCTGTTACCGATATGGAAAAATGTATCGGATGTGCCAACTGCGCTATGATGTGTCCAGATTTATGCATAACTGTGGAAAGATTAGATAATTTAGTAAAAAAGGAGAAAAAATAATATGGCTAAAAAATTAATGAAAGGAAACGAAGCTATGGCAACGGCTGCAATAGCGGCGGGATGCAGATGTTTTTTCGGTTATCCTATAACTCCTCAAAACGAAATACCCGAATTTATGTCTAAAGCTATGTTTGAATCGGGAGGTTATTTCGTTCAGGCGGAGAGCGAACTTGCGGCGATTAATATGGTTTACGGCGCGGGCGGAGCGGGAGCGAGAGCTATGACTTCTTCGTCTTCGCCTGGAATAGCTTTGAAACAGGAAGGAATTTCTTATCTTGCAGGAGCGGAAATTCCAGCGGTTATACTTAATGTTATGCGCGGAGGACCGGGACTTGGCGGAATACAGCCTTCGCAAAGCGATTATAATATGATGACTAAAGGCGGAGGAGACGGCGATTATAACTGCCCAGTGCTTGCCCCTTCAAATTTGCAGGAAGCGAGCGATATGGTTATGGAAGCTTTCGATTTAGCTGATTATTATAGAACTCCCGTTTATGTTGCTGCGGACGGTTTTATCGGGCAGATGATGGAACCAGTGGAAATAATTTATAAACCAAAATACAAAATTAAAGAAAAAACTTGGGCTACAAACGGAACGAGAGGAAAGAGAGAAAAAAATATAATTAATTCTTTATATTTGGACGCCGAATTATTATATAAACATAATTTGCATTTGCAGGAAAAATATAAAGAGATTAAAGAAAAAGAAGCGAGAGCGGAAAAATATTTTACCGAAGACGCCGATATTATACTGGTTTCTTACGGAACGATGTCGAGAGTTTGCAGAAGCGTAGTTGACAATTTAAGAAAAGAAAATAAAAAAATCGGAATGATAAGACCGATGACTTTGTGGCCATTCCCAGAAAAAGAATTTAAAAATAATAATTGCAAAATGTATATAAGCGTTGAAATGAGCATGGGACAGATGGTTGACGATGTGAAATTGGCATGCGAATGCAAAGTTCCCGTTAAATTTTTCGGAAAAGCTGGAGGAGTAGTTCCGACTTCGCATGAAATAACGGACGCAGTAAAAGAATTAGCTGGAGGAATATTATGATAGTTTTTGAAAAATCAAAAGGTTTAACTAACGACAGAACGCATTATTGCCCTGGTTGTATGCATGGAACTTCGCAGAGAATAATTGCCGAATGTCTAGAGGAGCTTAATGTTTTGGATAGAGCGGTTGGAATAGCTTCGGTTGGATGCAGCGTTTTGGCTTATAAATATTTTAACTGCGATATGCAGCAAGCGGCACATGGCAGAGCGCCTGCGGTTGCAACGGGAATCAAAAGAGCCGTTCCAGATTCTGTAGTATTTACTCTTCAAGGAGACGGAGATTTGGCGGCTATAGGAACTGCGGAAATAATTCATGCGGCGGCGAGAAGCGAAAATATAACGGTAATATTTTTGAATAACGCCATTTACGGAATGACGGGCGGACAAATGGCGCCAACGACTTTGGAAGGACAAAGAACAACGACTACTCAAGCGGGAAGAGATTTTCACAGAGCGGGAAAACCGATAAGAGTATGCGAAATGCTTGCCACAATAGAAGGCGCTACATTCGTTGAAAGAGTCGCTTTGGATACTCCAGCGAATATAAGAAAGGCTAAAATGGCGACTAAAAAGGCTTTTGAAAATCAAATTGCGGGAAAAGGTTTTTCAATAGTGGAAATGCTTACAAGCTGCACCACGAATTGGGGAATATCTCCAACGGAATCGCATCAATGGATAAGAGATTATTTGATTCCTCATTATCCTATGGGAAATTTTAGAAACGATTAATTAAAGGAGTAATTTATGAAAACGGAAAGAATTATTTTTGCAGGATTCGGCGGACAGGGAGTTATGTCTATGGGACAAATGCTCGCCTATGCGGGAATGATAGAAAATAAACATGTCACTTGGTGTCCTTCATACGGTCCCGAAATGCGCGGAGGGACAGCAAACTGTTCGGTTGTAATAAGCGATGAATTAATCGGTTCTCCGTTAATATCGCATGACGCGACTGCCGCGGTTATAATGAATCTTCCTTCTCTAACGAAATTTGAAAAGGATATTTTGCCCGGCGGAGTTCTTTTAATAAATTCTTCTCTTATAGAAAAAAAATCTTCAAGAGACGATATAAAAGTAGCCTATGTGGAAGCGAATAAAATAGCGGGCGATTTGGGAAATTCAAGAGCGGCAAATATGGTTATGCTCGGCGCTTTGCTTTCTTTGGACAGTATAGTTTCGTTTAACAGCGTCCAGCAGGCTTTCTTAAAAGTATTCGGCGAAAGGAAAAAAGAATTTCTTCCTGGAAACGAGAAGGCTTTGAATGCGGGAGCGGAATCGGTGAAGAATTTGGTTTCTTAAAAAATAAGTTCAGAATATTAGAATAAAAGCTATCGGGTTTAACTCGTTAGCTTTTGTTTTTTATTTAAATTTTATAGAATTTTTTTTAAAAAAATTTATTTAAAGTATTGACATATTTTTAAAAGATGTTATAATTTGTCCATAAAATAAAACAACCGAAAGAGAACATTTCGGAATAAACTAATTTAACGGAGGATAAGTTTCATGAACTCAACTCAACTCAACTCAACTCAACTCAACTCAACTCAACGGCTATAACTATGCTTTAATCAATAGTTATTCCAAAAAAATTCTAATCACATTATTATCATTAACATTATTATTTTCAATTAGCTGCAGTAATGAAGGAACGACTGGAGGCGGTAATCCCGTAAATGTTGCGAATGCAGAATTTTCAGGCACTCTAAATAGCATATCTTTAGATGGACAAGGATGGACTCAAGACCAAGTAGATGCTATGGTAACTCCTAATCCATTTACATTAGTAATAGAGAACAATAAAGTTGGATGCAGTTATATAACGCAAAAACAATTACGTTATATTAATAGTTCCAATCCTAATGTAGTGGAAGCGGATTCAACAACGGTGGCAGATGAAGGAACTGAAGGTGAAACGACTTATACGGCATATGTAAAAATAACTCTTGATGATGCCAATAATCCTACAACCGCAACAGTTGAATATCGTTTAGATTTTAATTGCCCTGCATATGCCGCCGCAGGTATGAGCGCTACTTTTACGGCTATATATGGAGGCACTTTAGATAAAGTTGTTTCGTCAGGCAGTTAATTTGATAATATAATTTTAATTCACGCATTCAAGAAACGGTTTATACTTAACAGTGTAAGCCGTTTTTTATAAGTCATTGCGAGCGAGTGAAACAAAGCGAAGCAATCCAAAATAATAAAATTTATTTTTCTGTGGATTACTTCGCTATCGCTCGTAATGACAATTATTTTTTGCACCGTCATTGCGAGCCGAACGAAGTAAAGGCGTGGCAATCCAAATAAAATAGATTACTTGGCGACTGCCAGACTTCACTCTGTGTGCCGTTGGCAAGTCGCAGACTTTACAACTCCTCGTAATGACAAAAATAAAAAATTTAGTCCGTTTTTATTTTATATAATTTATCATTTCAAAAAAATTAGAATCTCTCGTCTTTCAAAAGATTATTAAATTGGTCTCGAGAATAAACTATAATTTTATCGTTATGAGAAACATAACTTCTCGCGCTGTTGCTTAATTCGATTGGAACTATCAATATTCCTTTTTTGGCGTCAACTTCATTAACCATCATAAAAAAATCTCTAACCATAAGTTCGCCGATTAAAGATTTTTTCCATCGTTTGAAAGATATTAAAGTCAATTCTTTTTTACTGCCGTTAATGTTGTATGCCAAATAATTAACTTCGTCTCCGTTGCCACTATTGAAATTATCCTCGTATTCTTGAGTTATTACATAAGAAAGTTTTGAGGTTATTATACTTTTACAGAGTTTTTTGAATTCTCCTATATGCAAATCGTAAATTTTATCGACTTTTTTTATTGTGGTTTCGGGTTTATAAGATTCGCTCGAGTCTATCGCGTTTTTTAATTCTTCTAATATTCTTGCGTTTATATTAATAGTTTTTTCAACTTGTATCAAATTCGATATATAAGACAAATCAACAAAAGATTTTTCCCAAGTATTAATAGCGTCTTCCCAAGTTTCTATATTCGCTTTATCAATATATTTTTCGTAGTTATCGTTTATATATCTGTTGTCGTCCAAATCGCTTTTTTCTTTTCTTAAACGAGTAAGCTGAACCGTAGCTTTATCTATTTGATTCAAATATTCGAGTATCGTGTCAATATCGTAAATTTCAAATCTAGGTTTATTAAACGATTTTACCGTTTCAAAATATTTTGTAGAAAGTTCCATGTATCTTAAAAAATAAGAATAAAAAGAATAATCCAATATCAAATCGGCATAATCGACATTCGCGTCCTTTAAATAAAGTTCGTATAAATTATCGTAAACTTTTTTAAATCTTTCGTTATCGCCCAATTTATAAAGAATAAACAAATACATTTTATTGATATAAAATTTAAAATCGTTGTCTATATTTTTTTCCATTAAAATCGATTCTATAAAAGATTTTGCAATATTGAGTTCGTCAACCGTTATATAAAGCGAGATTAAACTTTTTTCCACATTTTGAACTTCTTCAGAATTCCTATTTAAGTATTTTAATATTCTTTTATAAAATTCTTCCAAACATTTTATAGATTTTTTATAATCTTTAATATTGAAAAAAGAAAACGCGGCAACTTTAAGACTTTCGATTTCAAATTCGTTTTTTGAGAACAAGGCTTTATTAAAATAATTTGACGCTACCAAATTATAGCCGTTTTCTCCGAGTATAGTTCCGATTTTTATCAAATAAAAAGTGTTTTCGGGTTCTAATTTTATTATTTTGGCGGAATATATAAAACTTTTGTCTTTTTCTCCCAATTTATCGTATTTGTCTTCAAGTCTTTTGCATATTTGAAGTTTTTCAAAGTTTCCCAAATATCCGATTTCTATAAGTTTTTCGTATCTATCTATCGAGGATTCGTAATCTCCGACTTCGTCTTCGAGATGGGCGAGCTGCGACATGGTATCGTAATCTTCGGGATTATTTTCCAAGACTTTTTTCAAATCGTTTATTTTTTTTAATGTATTTTTTCTAATGAGAGCTTTATCTTTTCCTACGAAAAGTATTTTAATCGCAAATAAAACTACGAGCAAAAAGCATAAAAAAGCTATACAGTAAAGAAGAACATCATACATTAAAAATCCTTATTAAAACAATTTAAAATTTAAAATATTACTTTACAAAATTATCGGAATTATTTATTATTTCTTTTTCATATTATTTTATATTTTTAAGCATTTCAATTACTATTTTTGCCGAATTTTCTGAAGCCTCGACAACGAATTTTGGAAAATCTACTATCGCATCGCTGTCGGCTTTATCGGATAATGAGCGAATAATTACAAATGGAATTTTATACATTAAAGCCGCATGAGCTACAGAAGCGCCTTCCATTTCTATCGCTCCCGCTTTGAATTTTTCTCTTATATATTTTACTTTTGCGCTATCTCCTACAAATTGGTCGCCTGTCGCTATCGTATCAATATATATTTTATTATTTTTAATTACTTTTTCGGCGGATAATTTTGCAAGTTCGATTAAATATTTGTCCGCTGGATAATAATTCGTATCGTAGCCTTTTACTAAAACGGTTAATTCGTCTCCGTCTAAAGCGCTTGTGTCAAAATCATGCTCGATTAAATCTTTTGAAATAACA
This sequence comes from Brachyspira sp., assembly GCF_050873525.1. Taxonomy (GTDB): domain Bacteria; phylum Spirochaetota; class Brachyspiria; order Brachyspirales; family Brachyspiraceae; genus Brachyspira. Next base: position 21,810 of record NZ_JBNMIZ010000013.1, read on the forward strand.
ATATCGGCTATATCGTAATTTGGATTGGAAGAACCCGCGACTCCTGTAAATATTATTTTTTTTACTTCAAATTTTTCTATCGCTATCGTTGTCGCTACGGCGGAATTAACTTTTCCGACTCCAGATTTCAATAAAACTATATCTTTATCGCATAATTTTCCTTTATAAAATAAAATTCCGGCAATTTCTAATTCTTCGATATTTTCGATTTTACTTTTTAAGTTGGTTATTTCTGAGTTCATCGCTCCGATTATAGCTATAGTTTCCATTTTATTTTTCCTTTCTAATTTAAGATTAATAATAAAATAAAGATAAAGTTAGCGGAGCTATAAGCCGCATTCTGTCTTGGATAAACATTTATCTTATCATTATATCGCTATAATGATTTAGCGAGCCACCTGAAACTTTGAAAAGGGCAATCTATATCGTTTCGTTTTGCTCTTGCCTCTCATGGGGTTTGCACTGCCATCTATGTTGCCATAAATGCGGTATGCTCTTACCATGCCTTTTCACCCTTACCCAAACGGGCGGTATATTTTCTGCTGCACTTTCCATAGACTTTCGCCTTCAAGCCGTTAGCTTGCATGAAGCCCTTTAGAGGTGCGGACTTTCCTCAATATTATTAACTTAAATATCGCGTTTATCCGCCCCGCATATTTATTTTTATGAATAATTTATATTATAAAGAGATTAAAAAGTCAATAATCGTTATTTTATTATTAATTTATTGACTTGCAAAAATAATTATTTATATTATAATATTTATCAAAATAAGTATAATTTATTTATTTTATATTTATAAAAATCACTTAAAATTTGGAGAATAGAATGAATATAAATAATAATGCCGCCCAATTAAAAAAAGATATTCTTGTGAGAATAACTACACTTTTTATTGAAGATAGACTTTTGGAAGATATAGATAAAATGCCTATTGAAATAATACCGAGAGACAGCAAATCGATAAGATGCTGCATTCATCATGACAGAGAAATTATAAAAAATAGAATTTTAGCGAGATTGGGAATAAGCGTGGAAGGAAAAGAAGACAGCGGAATTCCTTTGTCTCAATATGCAAAATTGGCTTTAGAAAGAGAAAAACCTACTTGGCCCATGCTTACCGTTTTGGACGAAGCTTGTAATGCCTGCGTTAAAGCAAATTTCATGGTGACAAACGCATGTCAGGCTTGTTTGGCGCGTCCTTGTATGGTAAATTGTCCTAAAAACGCTATAGATATTTTGGACGAAAAAAGAGCTTTTATTCATAGCGAAAAATGTATAAACTGCGGATTATGTTTGAAGAATTGCCCTTATCATGCGATTATTTATATTCCCGTTCCATGCGAAGAATCTTGTCCCGTAGGAGCAATTAATAAAAACGAATTTGGAAAAGAAGTTATAGATTATCATAAATGTATTTTTTGCGGAAACTGTATGAGAGAATGTCCTTTCAGCGCGATGATGGATAAAGGACAATTATTGGATGTATTGAAACATTTGAAAGACGATAGTAAAAAAGTTAATGTAATGTATGCTCCTTCGATTGCATCTCAATTCAACGCGAAACCAGGGCAGATAAAAAGCGCGCTTCTTAAAATAGGATTCAATAAAGTTTGGGAAGTGGCTTTGGGAGCGGATATAACATCCAACAAAGAAGCACATGAATTTGAAGAGAGAATGGAGCGAGGCGATAAACTTATGACAACTTCATGCTGTCCCGCTTATGTTAAGGCGGTTAGAAGACATGTTCCAGAGCTTATTCCTTGCGTATCGGAAACGAGAACTCCAATGCATTATACGGCGGAAATGATGAGAGAGGACGATTCGGAAGCGATTAATGTATTTATAGGACCATGTCTTGCAAAAAGAAGAGAAAGTATTGACGATGATTTGGTAGATTATTGTTTATCAATGGAAGAACTTGACGCTTTATTTATTGCCACTGGAACGGATGTTATGAAAGAACCCGATTTGAATATAGACGTTATTCCAACCTCTTCGGGCAGAAAATATGCCATGAGCGGAGGAGTAGCCGAAGCGGTAAAAATAAGATTAAAACATCCCGAAAAAGTTAAGCCTACCGTTATAGACGGATTGGATAAAGAAGGTATGAAACAGCTTAAAAACTTTGGAAAAATTCAATCGGGAGAGATGCCGATTCAAAACGACACTCCAAATTTGGTTGAAGTTATGGCTTGCAAAGGCGGATGCGTTGGAGGACCTTGTGTGGTTAAAAATCCTAAAGCCGCAACCGTTCAATTGCAGAGATATGCCGCTGACGGAGTGGAATTAGTGAGTAAATAATTAAAGAAATTTATTTTACACTGTTATTTTTTAATAATTTAATGTAATCTAAAACGGTTTTACCTTCGTTATTTTGAATATTAACATTGGCGTCTTTTTCTAATAGATATTCCACTATATCCAAATGTCCTTCTTTGGAAGCCTCCATTAAAGAGGTATAGCCATTATTATCTTTAGAATTAATATTCGCTCCATTTTCTACTAAATATTTAACAGTTTCCAAATCTCCCTTACGCGAAGCCAACATTAAAGCCGTCCAGCCTTCGTTATTTTGAATATTGACATCCGCTCCTTTTTCTATTAAATATTTAACCATTTCTAAATCTTCAGTATATATAGCCCACATTAAAGCTGTCCAACCTATATTATCTTTAATATTAATATCAGCTCCGTTTTCTACTAAAAGTTTTACTATCGCTAAATATTCTTTTGACGCGGAATATGTCAAAGCGGTTTTCCCATCATTATCTTTAATATTAACATTCGCTCCGTTTTCTATTAAATATTTAACCGTTTCCAAATCTCCATTATGCAAAGCCCACATTAAAGCTGTCCAGCCAATATTATCTTTAATCTCAGTATCCGCTCCGTTTTCTACTAAAAGTTTTACTATCGCTAAATATCTTTTTGACGCGGCACATATCAAAGCGCTTTCTCCATATCTATCTTTAATATTAACATCCGCTCCGTTTTCTACTAAAAGTTTTACTTTTTCTAAATATCCGTTCCTTGAAGCGTCAACCAAAGAATTTTTATTTTTGGAGTTATTACTAGATACTAATAATACGACTATGACTGATATAATACAAAATATAAAGAATAATGTTAACATAAATGTAGATCCTATTTTATAAATTAAATTAATTATTATTATAAATTATTTTTTATAAAATATAAAATATATATTTTAAAATAAATAAAAATTAAAATAAGGCTTAACAAAATTTTTTAATATGATATATTTA
>NZ_JBNMIZ010000014.1:0-24780 GCF_050873525.1 Brachyspira sp.
ATATTCTTTTACTTTATCTATATTATTCAAATTGCCCTGCACTGTTTGTGTTAGCTCTTCTATATTGTTTATTTTATTGTCGCATTTATTTATATTCCAAAACTCCATCGCTATTCGTGAGCTTATAATATCTCGTTTAGCGTTGCTCGGGCATGTTATTAAATCTATTCCTAATAAGTTTGAATATTTCTTATAATTTTCTTTACCTAACAAGCGATTAATTCCTCGTTCTCTATAAAAAAAGCGTTCTTTTTCTTCTGCCGTTCCATATTTCTTTAGAAATAATTTAATTGATTTATTATCTTTTCTCGCTAACTGCATTGCTTTATGCGTATATATGCTTTTGAATGTATGTTGTATCTTATCTAATCTATTAAAGCGTTCTTCAGTGAAATAGAAATTATCACTCTTTATAGCGAATTGAATAATAAAAGCTATTTGATTTATTTTATTGTTTAATTGATATTCACTAAATATAATCTCGAGAGGTCGTGCATAACTGTTATTAGCTTCTATATTAGATAGCATATTACATATATTCATAAGCAAAGTTTAATTATGTTAATATAAATTGCAATATAGGTGTTCTTTTTTATAGCGCAATAGGTTCTGTGCCGATAGCCTGCGCCCGCAATTATGCTCCGCCCAGCGCAGAAAATCAAGAATCTAACACGATTTTTTTTGCTTGAAAACTTTTCAAGTTATATTGTCAAAACTATATTTTTAAATTACATTTATATTCAAGTATGACTAAAAAAACAATCAATATAAAACTTTCTACTAAAGAGTTCTCAAGACTCGCAAATATATCTCAAGAAGCGCTTCGTCAAGCAGTGAAAAATAATAAATTAAAACGCGATAATCAATTTAGATACGATTTAAACAATAAAGTCAATATTGCTTATCTAATCTCGAAAGGCATTACCCCAAAAAAAATTAACGAATTCGTAAAAGGCTTGTCTGGTTATAGTCTTGAAAGTTTAGAAGAAAATACTAAAAATTATAAACATAGTCTCAATAAAAGCGAAAAATCTAACTCTAAAAACAAAAAACAATCGTCAAAGTCGGAAACGGAAGAAGAATTAATAGACGAAAAAAGATTTAAAGACATAACAGGCTTACCTGCAGAGCTTATGCATAAAACTATAGAAGAATTAGTTTTTGAGTATGACGAACCTGCAAATTTAAAATTATGGACTGATATTTATTATAAAATACTTCAATCGCAAGAACGAGCGCAGAAAATAAAAGAACGAGATTTAGAGCTTATCGAAAAAGATTTTGTCATGAGTAGATTATTTAAACATTTAGAATTATTGCATTTAACTTTATTAGATTATCCCGAGTCGGCAGTCGACAATTTAATTGCGCTTGCTCGAACGGGAAATAAAAATATTCGCGTTACTCTAATCGAAGATATGACTAAAGATTTATCGCGCATGCTTGCAGAAACAAAAGAATTAATGAAACGAGAACTTAAAGACTTGATTTATAAATACGAAACTGAAACTACTAATAAAGAAGACGAGGAATAATTATGAGTAAATTACATGAATTAATTTTTATGTCTGATTTATTAGATTCTCTCACTATCGAAAAAAAATACGAAGTGCCGAGCGATTATATAGAAAGAGTGCGAAGTTTAGATAAAGAAATATCACCCATTCCAGGATTTTATAAATTTTCTCGAACTCCATATTGGAAAGAAATTTTAAATCAAATGTCGCCGAAGTCGAGTTATCAAAAAATCGTAATCATGAAAGGAGTGCAAATCGGAGCGACAACGGGAGTTTTAGAAAATATTATTGCATACAATATCGGAAGCAACCCTCAACCGCAGTTGTATATTTCAGCTGATAAAGAATTAGTAAAGTTAGCGATGGAAGTAAAGATTGAAAGAATGATTGACTCTTGTAAATTAAGAAATCGCATATTCTCTCAAACTAATGTAAAGACGCGAAAAAGCGGAGACACGACTTTTCAAAAAGATTATGTCGGCGGTTTTCTAGTAGCTATCGGAGCGCTCAATCCAGGCAAGTTGCGAAGTATGAGCTTCCCATTCGTGCTTTTTGACGAGCTTGACGGAATGCCTGACAAAATCGGGAAAGAAGGAGACCCCGTTTCTCTCGCGGACAATCGAACTAACGCTTACGCTTCTAAAAGAAAAATATTATATATCTCTACGCCTCTTGTCGAACAGACGAGCAAGATTTACAAACTATATATGCAAGGCGATAGAAGAAAATATTATATACCATGTCCGAGCTGCAATAATTTTCAAGAATTGGTTTGGCATGGAGTAGATGAAAGCGGAAAAATTTATGGAATAGTTTTTAATCATGAAGACGGAAATATTGATTATGATTCAATCGGCTATAAATGTAAGTTCTGCGACTACATCATGAAAAATTATGAGAAGTCGGTTTTTCTAAATCGTGGCGAATGGAGAGCGACTGCAAAAGCTACAGACCCGTCTCTCGTCTCTTATCATATTTCAGCATTATATTCTGCAGTTGGAATGTTCTCATGGGAGAATATGGTTCAGAAGTGGAATGAAGCATGGGATATTAAAAACGATAGATTAAAAGATAAAGAAAAATATAGAGAGTTTAGAAACTTAATGCAAGGTTTACCGTTCGAGGAGCGCGGAGAAGCGATACGCTCGGAAAAAGTAAAACAAAATCGAAGTTATTATTATTTAAAGAATCAAATAAACAATAAACGATTTAAAGAAGAAAGCGGAAGCGAATTATTATTTTTAACATGTTCAGTCGATGTTCAAAAAAACGGACTGTGGATAGATATACGCGGCTGGTGTGAGCGCGGAATATCTTATTTGATAGACGCGTTTTTTGAGGAAGGCGAAACGGAAAATTATAACTCTGTCGTTTGGAAAAAACTTGACGATTTAGTAATGAATAAAATCTGGACTGACGATGAAGGACGAGCTTATAAAATAGTCTGCACTTTTGTCGATAGCGGAAAATATACTAACTATGTTTATGAATTCTGCAAAATGTATAGCGGCGGAGTATATGCGATAAAAGGAGACGACTATATCGCGGGCGGACTTACTTATAAGAATTTTAAAAAAGAAACTATATTAAAAATCGGTTTACCTACTGCGCTACATATCAATACTACTAAATTAAAAGATTTTATCGCAAGATGTTTTAATCTGCAGATTGAAACTAATAAGCTATTGCCTGATTGGTTTTGCAATTTTCCGAACGATTTTGGAGATGACTATTTTGAACATTACACTGCAGAAAATAGAATAGACGAATACGATAAAATAACGAATCGATATTTAAGAACGAGATGGAAACTCACGCAAGGTAGAGCAAATCACTTGTTCGATACTCATTGCTACAATCTTGCAAATTTAGAATTCTTCGCAACTAATATATGTTTAAGCACACTCGGACTTTCAGCGCTCGATTGGGAAGAGTTTTGGAACTATGCAAAAACGGGAATATTCTACAATAAAGTCGAATAAAAAAGTATCGCTTATATTGTATTTTTTATTTATTTTCTTAATATATCATTTATGAATAACGAAGAAAATAACGAATTAGATAATAACGAAGAAGTCGCTCAAGGAAATAAACTTGCTGACGACAATAATATTTCTTCTCTTTCAAATAGAGAATATTATTTAAACGAATACGAAAACTTAAAAATAATATTATTTGAATATAATAAAGCTATATTTTCTGTATCGAATCATAAAAGTTATACGCTCAATACAGGACAGTCAACGCAGACAGTAACGCGTCATGATTTAAGTTCTTTAATTAATGCAAGAAATTCAATATTAAATCAAATGCGAGAACTTGAATTATTTTTAGGAATCGGCAAAAAGGGAGTAGTAAAAGTAGAGCCGAGTTGGTAGGTAAAAATGAATTTTAATTTTTTCGGTTTAAATGTAAATATTGGTAAAAAAAAATCTAATCATAATTTTAATGATATATCTAATACTGCTTCTAACGATAAAATCAATTATTATATAACTGACATACTGCAAACAATCTTCACGGGCGACCCTTACCCTGGAAGTTTTGGACTTACTAAAAATTATGTCTTCGTTGATTATTATACTTTAAGAGTTAGAAGCGTGCAGTTATTCAAAGAAAATCCTTACGCTCGCGGAATATTTGAGCGACTTCTTGAGAATGAAATCAATTCAGGTTTGACTTTAGAAGCTAATCCTCTTTCGCTTTATACTAATTTAGACGAAGAAGAAACAATGAGCTGGATTCAAAAAGTAGAAACGGATTTTAAAATTTGGGCAGAAACGCCTGAACTCTGCGACTACTACAAACAAAAAAATTTTGCTCAATTACAAAATGCTTTAAGATTTACCGCGCTTGTGAGCGGCGATTGTTTAGTAATATTAAGAATAAATCCTCAATCGAAAATGCCTCAAGTTCAGCTCGTAGACGGAAGCAATATTCAAACCCCGTTCGGGCTTGAATGCAGAAAAGGAAATTATATCAGAAACGGAATCGAATACGACAATTTAGGAAGACAAGTCGCTTACTATGTTAAGCAAACTTGCTTTAATGAAATCGGAGATAATATTTTAGATTATAAAAGAGTGCCTGCGGTAGGAGAAAAAAGCGGACGGAGAATTGCATGGCTTGTATATGGCAATCAAACAAGATTATTAAACAACGATAGAGGCGAACCGATTTTGTCGCATGTTTTATATATGCTAAAAGATTTAGACAGATATAAAGACGCGGAAATGCGAGCTGCAGTCATAAACGGTATGTTGCCGTTATTCATTAAAAAAACCGAAGCGGGATTGGGTAGCACTCCTTTTTCAGCTGGAGCGGTTCATTCAAAAACTCTTAATATTCCCGCTCTTCCGAACTCGGACGAAAAAGAAAGGCAACTAAAAATAACGAGCAACTTACCTGGCACGGTTTTTGACGAGCTGCAAGTCGGCGAAGAACCTGTTTCGTTTAATACTCAAAGACCGAATGTTAACTTTCAAAATTTTCAGGACGCTATTATAGACACTATCGCAAGCAGTGTCGGACTGCCCCCCGAAATTTTGCGTTTAAAATTTCAAAATAATTTTTCGGCATCTCGTCAAGCTAACAACGAGTTCATGGTTTATTTACAAAAAAGAAATCGTCAATTTGCAGACGAATTCTTACAAAAAATATACGAAGAAAAAATTATAACTTCAGTCTTGAGCGGAAATATAGAAGCGAAGAGTTTACATCAAGCTATTATTAATAACGAAATGCATATAATAAAAGCATGGACTAACGCGACATGGAGCGGTATCTCTCGTCCAAGCGTTGACATTCAAAAAGATGTTAGCGCTATGTCAACAGGTATTGAATATTGCATAATAACGAGAGACGCGGCATGCAAAAGAATTTTAGGAAAAAGCTTTAACGATGTCGCTCGAACTTTGAAAAAAGAAAAAGAGTTAATGGAAAAATTAGGTATTCATTCAAAAGATTTGGAAACTTATACAGGCGAACCTGTTACGACTTTAGATTTAGAAGATGACGAAACGGACGAAGAAAATAATACGAACGATAATAAAAATAATAATTTAGATAATCAAAAAAAATCAAGGAGTAATGCATGAAAGATTACACTGAAGAAAATCAATACACAAACAATAGAAAATTTCCTAACACGGAAGCGGTAGACTCAACGGGACCTGGCGACACAAACGGGACTGCATTGAGAAAATGGGTTTTAAATGACTTGTGGATTTGGACGCAAGGACTATTAAAAAAAGCGGGATTAGAACCGAACGGGATTGACGACACTGTCGATAAATCTCAAAAATTAGAAGCGATTGATACGATAATCAAATCGAACGAATACATCTTGCCTTTTAAAATTGATGATATGAACGATATTTTAAATAAAGATGTTAGCAATTTTGAAGAAGTATTATTAAAAGAAAAGTTTACTGAACTGTTTGAAGTCTGCAAAAATAATTCTAAAATGATTTTAAAGTTAGATAATGAGAAATGTATTGTCTCTGCATATTCTACTTACGAAAGCAATACTAAACAGCAAGTAAAACTAAACATAAGCGGAAGTTTTGAAAATCTCGGAGTAGATAACGGACATGTGGAAGGTAGCGTATTAATCACTATTGAAAGAAACTCTAACACTTTGGAATATACGAATATTTGGAAAAAGTCGACTTTAGAACATATATGCACTCAAGCTGAATATGACGCTATAACTAATAAAAGCGTTTATGTTAAATATATTATTGTGTCAGATAAATCTACTCAAACGATTATCGACACTACAGAAAACGAAACAGGAAGAGATATATTAAAAGTTCTAAATGTTAGCGATGTTAAAGAGGCTTGCGCTAAAATAAAAGAAATAACTTCAAAGAAAGATAGAAATTTTGGAGGCTTGAGAATCGGCGACTATTTAGAGTTTGAATTGCATACATACGGTAAACAACGATTTGAAATAGCTGCGTTCAATCATTATCTAAATCGCGGAAATCCGATTAACGCGACTTGGCATATTACTTTTATGAGCGAAAAAGTTTTGGAAACAAAGCGAATGCATTCAAGTAATGAAAATAGATATTATATAAATAGAGATTTAGCGACTTACTTAAATAATACTGTGAGAACAGCTTTAATTAGCGCAATAGGACAAGAGCCTCTCGCTATCCCGTTGCAGTGGGATTGTCGAACTCTAACCTGCACTGCTATGTCAGTGTTTATTCCGCAAGTCGAAGAAGTTCTTGGAACAGGAAGCGGCTGGGGAAATTTTACATATGGTTCGATGGGTTCTACGGGCGGAGATTGGGCAAGACCTACTCACTCTTCGCAGTTTAGATTATTCGCTTTATTTCCTGAAAAAATTCGCAAAAAAAATAGCGCAGACGAAACAAAGCCGTATTGGACATCTACGCCGTGCTATGACGGCACTGGCAGCTTTTCTGTTGTCGGCGTGGACGGAGTGCAGGCGGTTGCGATTAACGATTGGCTTGCATTCGCCTCTTACGCTTCGCAGTCGTGGGGTGTTGCGCTTGCCTTTAACCTATAAACAGAGCGAGCGAAAGCTCGCTCAAGAAAAATTGGAAAATAAGCTAATACGAAAAATTAGAATATTAAAAAATATAGCGAAAGAAAATGTTAAAAGAAGAATCGAACATGAGCGTCCCTGTGCATCGCAGAAAAGAACATAATTTAAAATATTATAGCCTCGCTCGAGAGATAAGAATTGATATATTAAAAATCATTAAGAAAATAGACAAGAGCGATGATTTTATTGTAGAAAAATATAAAGAAGTATTTTTTGAATATTCAAGAAAATTAATTTATAACATTAGAATAGCTCATAATATTTATGTTAAAACAAAAACTGATTACGAAATGCGAAGAGGCTTTCAAAATAAAGCTATAGCTATAAGTCATTTACTACTCGAAGAGATAGAGTTCTTATTTGAAATATTTAAAAAAGCAATTAAACTATTCGAGCAGTTAATTAAAAAAATAAACGAAGAAATCAAATTGCTAAAAGGATGGAGAACGGCTAACGACAAAATAGTAAATAATTTTAATTAGTATTCTAAAAATATTTTTATAGTTTATAATAAAAGCGAGCGGGTAGTTCTATACGATACGCCGTGCTATGACAACACTAACAACTTTTCTGTTGTCGGCGTGGACGGAGTGCAAGCGAATGCGAATAACGATTGGAATGCATTCAACTCTAACGCTTCGCAGTCGTGGGGTGTTGCGATTATAATTTGCAAACTTTTCGTTTGAGAATAGTCAATGCAAATTTGTAAGGAGAATTTATCCGTATATGCTTTATAAAAAATATAAACGCATATAAAAACTTCGCTAAAACGAGAGATTAGGTTGTAATCAATTCGTTTATAACGAAAATCTTGCTATTAAAATTATTTAAAATTGTTTTTAATAGTTCAAGTCTAATCTCTCTATCGTTTAGCGTTTTTAAAAGAGGTTATTATTACTCGAAAAGAAAAACGAATTAAAAAGCAGTTAGAAATTAAAAATCAAAAAATAAAGCGCTTTAATAATTTTGACTGTATGCTTGATTTTGAAAATTATGTTTTAACATTTTTTCAATGCAGAAAAAGGACGAGCTGGAAGAAATCTATTCAAAAGTTTCAATTAAATCTATCGCAAGAAATATTAAGCATAATCGAAAAAGTAAAATACAATAAAAAGATAACTATGAAGCCGATTGAATTTTTGATTAACGAAAGAGGTAAAGAGCGAAAGATACGCTCGATACCGATTCAAGAAAGAATTGTAGTTAAAAACTTTTGTAATAATGTTATCTCGCCTCTTATTTTGCCGTCTCTCATTTTTCACAATTCTGCATGCGTAAAAAGAAAAGGAACTTTATTTGCAAAAGAAGAATTAAAGAAACATTTAAGAAAATATTATTTTAAAAACGGAAATAAGGGGCATGTTCTAACAGTCGATTTTTCAAAGTTCTTCGCAAATATAAATCATGAAATAGTTTTTAATAAATTAAGAAAAGTATTGACTAACGAAAAATTATTTAATCTTGCAAAGCAAATTATAGATTCTTCGGGCGATGTCGGAGTTTGTTTAGGTTCTGAATTATCGCAGCTCATAGCGACATGGTTTCCGAGCGAGTTAGACCACTTTATCAAAGAAGTTCTCAAGATAAAGTTTTATGGAAGATATATGGACGATTTATATTTAATTCATAACGATAAAGAATATTTGAATTATTGCTTAAAAGAAATAAAAAGAATATGCGAAAAATTAAAAATAACAATCAACGAAAATAAAACTCAATTTCACAAAACCGAAATCGGATTTATATTTTTGAAATGCAATTTTAGAATAAGCGAATCTGGAAAAATAATCGTCAAATCTTGCAAGAAAAATATTTTACGATTAAAACGAAAATTAAAAAAGTTTAAAAAATTTCTTGACGAAGGAAAGATAAATTATCATGATGTGAGAAATACATACGAATCTTGGAAAGGACATTTGAAAGCGTCAAATTCTTATAAAGTCAAAAATAATATGTTAATCTATTATATTAAACTATTTGAACTGAACGCTTATATTGACAAGTTTTTATAATATAGTATTTTGTAAAGAAAAAGGAGAATTACGATGCAGTTTTTGATTATCAATAAAGACAAACTCGTTAATACTGTCGAAGCGCAGAATATAGACGAAGTAAGAAGTCATGAAGATTATAAAGACGATTATATTATAGTTCCGCTCGAGCAAAATCAAAAATACGAAAACGGCGAAATAAGAATAAAAACTTTATTAGAACAATACGAAGAAGGACAGATAAATAAAGAACAATACGAAGAGATAATAAATAGCAATAGAGAAACTGAATATAAAGAAAGCGTAGACTCGAAAGTAATAGAGTTTATGCGTCTTTTTATTAACGATTTAGATTATTCTACTTTAAGTAACGAACAAAAAGAATTATTAAACTCTATCAATACTGAAGTATTTAAAATAAAATTAAGCAATCCAAAAGCGGCGGTATAAAATGAGCGACTATAAAGAAGCATACGAACTTTTAGAAGAATTTGAAAATAGAAAAACTAAAAAAGGATTAATAGTTTATTCTAATATCAAAGAAGATAAAGGCGGCGAGACAGTTTTAGGCGTTGCAAGAAAAATACATCCGAACTTGTCAATTTGGGATGAAGTAGATAAACTTACGAGAAAATTTGGAACTAAAGATTTAATAACTCTATCGAATAAAATACTTGAAAATAAAAATATAACAGAAACGGTTTACGAATTTTTTTATAAAAATTATTGGCTAAAATCAAAATGCAATGTTATTGAAAATCAAGCGTTTGCATGCAATGTTTTTCTTTTGAGCGTGAATGCGGGAGTAAAGCGCGGAGTAAAAACAGGGCAGGAAGCATGCAAAATAGCGGTTGACGGAATAATCGGCAAAAATACTTTGAGCGCATGGAAAAATGCAGGCTTGAAAGAAGCGAAGCGATATACTGAAATAGAAATAGAATATTATAAATCGCTAGTTAAAAAAGACGCTACTCAATCAAAATTTTTAAATGGCTGGTTAAGAAGAGCTAATGCAATATGATGTATCATTTATTTATTTCTCCTGTTGAGTTGTTTAGATGCCTGCGTAGGTTTTAGAATTTTTACTATGCAGGCTAATATTAAAAAAGCGAGGTAAAATTGGAAACTTCAATAATCGTTATATGCGTGACTACTATAATAATCACTTTCTTTGTATATCTATTATTTAAAGATAAGAACGCGAGAGGTAAAATAGAATACGATACAAAAACGGGCAAACTGTTAATGCAAAAACTTTCTCAAAATGTAGAGACTGCTAATATAAACGCAAATAGCGAAATGATTGAAAAATATAAAAACTTTAAGCCGAATGAGTGCGTAAAAAAATTAGAAATATATAAAGACTTTTCAAAAATAATTTCCGACTGCACTTTAATAATTTATTCAGATATAATTTCTTGGATATTTAAAAACGGCATCACATCTATGAACGATAACGATTATAACGAGTATGTCAAAGAAAAAATAAAATATTTTCGTCAAACATACAATACAGGTTTTGAATCTTCCGAAAATGATTTTTTAAAAAAACTAAAATTAAAAAACATATTAGGTATGTATGCAGTTATTCTTACTAACGATATTAAACTATTCTATAATAACATTTACGATAGTCATAAAGATTTTATAGAAGAAAAAGCAAAAAAAATAAAGCAGATAAAAGAACAAGCAAACAACGATGTAGAATTAAAATTAAATATGCTAACTGAAAGCGTAAATAATTATTATAACGAGATGATGTATAACGACAGCAAATTATTAAAAGACTGTTTAGAAAATTTTAATAATGTTTTGCTCGGAACATTTCATGATAAATTGATTGATTTTTTAAAAGAGGTTAAATAAAAAATGATAACAAAAATATTGGGAACTATTTATTTTATAGCGTTAATGATTTATATTTTAAAAATATTTTTTGAAGCATTGAGGAACATGAATGATTGAGCAAACTCTTATTTTATTCGTTATAGGTATGACACTCATGGCAGTGTGTTTTTTAGCTTTAATGTATGCGATAGAGGAGACTAACAATGCAAATAATACAAATAACTCAAATAATAAAAGAGACAGAAGAGTTTATAAAGAAAATGAAGGAGTTGAAAAAGATTTATGAGTCAAAAATATAACAGCTTAACTAGAATGCAAGACGGACATATTTTTAATAAGCAGTATATAAAAGCTATTGCAAAACAAGATAGTAGGGCTTTTGGTATGCGTTTACAAAATAGCTCAAAATATAGAAGTTATAAAATAAAGAAAAAGAGGCGAGCAAAATGTTAAAGCATAATGCAAAAGGAATAAGCAATTTAATTAAAATAATTATAGTTTTTTTTATTTTTTATAATTATATGTTTCAGTCAAAAATTGCAGGGCATCCGCTCTCGGCAGACGAATGCAAAGGACTTCTATTTATTGCAATCGCGGGCTTCATGATTTTGTTGCCAATCGACTCTTCGATATTTATTAAAAATCTAAAATCTATTAATATTAAAGATAAAGAAAATAACGAAGAAGAAAACGAGGAGAAGGACGATGAAAACACTTGACGATTGTATTGATAAAATTTTTGAAAAATCTATTTTAGTAGATAGCGAAGAAGATAGAGAATTATTAAAATCTGCGTATCATCATTTATGCGATTATAAAGATATTTTAAATAAATCTGTCGAGCTTACAAAAGAAATAACTACAATAACGAGCAGATGGGAAATGATTAAAAAAGCGAACGAGGAATAAATGAGTATAATTTTTAGTTTATTATCTAAATTTGCATTAAGCAAAGTTAAAGATTATATTAAAAATAATAAAAAAGAATTTATGCTTTTTCTTGTCGTATTCGTATGTTTTTTAGTTATATCTTTTATGTCGCTTCGATTACTCTATAGAAAAAATCAAGTTTCAAAATTAGAAGATAGTATTGATAATTTAGAGTTTAAAGTCGAGCAGTTAGAAACTACAAACGAACATTTATCTTTTGAAATTCTTAATTTTAGCAATAAGGCTTTTGTAAGAAATAGTTTCACGAATACTACTACAAAAATTATTATGATTACTAACGATTTTTATTTAATCGAAGAAGATATTATTTTAAGAGAGAATTATAAATATGATTTCTATAAAAACTAAATTATTATTTTTGTTTGCTATATTTTTAATTAGTTGTCAAACTCAAATTAAATATAGAACCGTTCCTCTCACGACTCCGCCTCAGAAATATTATATTTCTGATTATAAGACTAAAAAAGAATTATATTTTGAATATCAACATGCGCTCATGACGATAAAAGAATGGCAGTTATGGTATAACTTAAACGCTCGAACTAATTATTACAATTATAACGATATAACTAATATCAACGAATTAAATATAGATTTAGATACGATAATAACTAACGACTATTTGACAAACATAATTAAGTAAGTTAAAATAAGATTAACTCATAAATAAAATTAATTGAGCGCTATAGTTTTTTAATGTTGTCGCTATAGCGCTATTTTTATTCATATTTTCTATTCTAAAAAACGATACCTATATTGCATATTTTTTCGCATATTGTATTTTTTTCGTATGAACGAGAACAGAATAGTCATAGAAGGAATAATCGGATGGGATTTCACGCCGCATGATTTTAGAAAAAAAACTGAAAACATGCAAGGCGATTTAAAAATTGAAATTGCAAGTCCAGGCGGTTTTGTTTATGACGGTATAGAGATTTTTAATTTAATTAGAGATTACTCTAATAAAAAAGGACAAGTCGAAATAATCATAAACGGTTTATGCGCGTCTATATCTTCGTATATAGCGCTTGCAGGAAATAAACTAATAGCTTACGACAACGCTGTTTATATGATTCATAATGTTTACTGCACTACAGTAGGCGATTATAGGGAATTAAATAAACAAGCGAAAGAGTTAGAAGCAATTACAAACTTACTTGCAAAAATTTACGCGAATAAAACTAATTTAGATATAAAAGAAATACGAAAGTTGATGGACGAAGAAAGTTTTTATTACGGCGAAGAGATTTTGAATAACGGCTATGCGGACGAGATTGTAAAAGCTGAAAACGGCGAGACTTCAAATAAAGACGAAGCATATTTAGTAGCTAAAAACAGAATCAACGCTTGCTTTAATAAAATGCATGAAAGCGAAAAATATAAAGATGATTTGAATAAAGCTGTCGCTCTAATGCAAATTAACATGCAAGATAATTCTACTAATAAAAATAACGGAGACATCAACGAAGATAATAAAGATAATAAAAATAATAAAAAGGACGGCAATATTATGAATATCAACGAATTAAAAGAAAAATATCCCGAACTTTACGCTGAAATTTTAAATCTTGGCATCGCACAAGGAAAAGAGGAAGGCAGAAAAGAGGGAATCGAACTCGAAAGAAAAAGAGTTATGGCTCATGTAACGCTCGGAAAACAAGCGAACGCTATAGATATATCTTTAAAGTATATCGAAAGCGGCGAAAGTATAACAAACGATAATATTTTAGCTGAATATCAAGCGAAAATATTAGGCAACATGAACTTGCAAAATCGAATCAATGATAACGCTGACAATCAAAATGTATCGAATGACGAAGAGATGCAAGCGAAAGCGACACAAGAGTTTGAAGCAAAATTGAAAGAAGATTTAAAATTTTAAGGAGACGACTATGGCAAAATATTCAAGCGAAAAAATACTTGTCGATGACATCATTAGAGAAGTCGAAGAATCGATTAGAGCAAGCGTAACTATAGAAGCAAACAAACCTCTCGCTCGTGGAACTATCCTAATGCGAGACGGCGATAAATTTAAACCTTTTGCGACAGGCGATAGTAATGTAGCGTCTGCGATAGCGCTTGAGGATATAGACAGCACTACAGCTGGAGACTATAACATTGCGATTATGGTAAAAGGCGTAGTGAACAAAAGAGGAGCGATAGTTCAAGGAAGCGAAGCGGGAGTTGGTATAACTTCTGCGATTGTAGATAACTTGAGAATGTATAGTATTTTCTTAAAAGATTATACAGACATCGCTCAATAAAAAATAAAAATAATAAGAATAATAAAAATAATAAAAAAGGAGTTTTACTAATGCCAACTATGAATGTAAATATAAGACAGAAATTTATCGAATCGTATATAGAAAAAGAATTTAAACCGTCATTTTTAACATCATGGTTTAAAACGGGACCGCGCGACATTGTGAGAGCTGAAAAAGTTCGCGTAGATGTTATGCGAAGCAAAAATATAATAGCTCCCGTCATCACTGCTCAAGACGAGCGAGTTCCAAAAATCGAGCGCTCGAACTACGAAGAACGCGAGATAACGCCTCCGATAGCGGGACTCGGATACGACATAACGGCTCAAGATTTGGGCGGAAAAATTTTCGGTTTAGACCCTTTCGATTCTGCAAATTACGACTACACAAAAAATCTTTTACTATATAACGCTGAAAAAATGCGAGTAGTGGAAGGAGCGATTAACAATCATATCGAAAATCAAGCAGCACAAATATTGCAGACAGGAAAACTTGATTTGCAAGATATGGCTGGAAATAGCGCTTATAAAATCGACTTCGATATTAAAGCGTCTCACCTTCCGACTGTAACGACAGCTTGGAGCGACCGCGCTAACGCGGACCCGATTCAAGATATCGAAAATCTTGCAGATGTTATTTTGAAAGACGGAAAAGTAAAAGTCAATAATGCGATTTTCGGACAAAATGCATGGAACAATCTTCTTGAAAATACTAAAATTGAAAAGAGACTCAATTTTAGAAGAGCGGACACTATAATCGTAGACCCAAAATATTTTCGAGATGACGCGACATTGCAAGGTATAATCAGATTAGGAAGCGAAGAATTAAGATGCTATACTTATAAATCTTATTACGAAAAAGCGGACGGCACGCCGACTGCGTATCTTGACGCTGATAATGTTATCTTACTTCCTGATTCTTTTAAAGAAAATTATGACTTCAGAAAAGTTTACGCGCTTGTTCCAAACTTGACAGGCGTAGACTCGCGTCTCGCAAGTATTTTGCAAGCGCTCCCTGATTTCATGAATTTAGGCGATAGAGCTTATACATTCAGAATGTGGATTAACGATAAAGCGAACTCAATCGAAGCTGAACTCGTAACGCGTCCGATTTTGATTCCAATCTCGAAAGACTCGTTCGGATGTATAAAAACGAAAGTGTAAAATAGCAAGTTGTTTATTAACACGATATATACTTCTCACTCTTCGCTCGAAAGAGCGAAGAGCTAATTAAAAAAAGGAGCGAAACATGTCAAAAAAATACATTGTAGAAAAAGGAAAGGCAATCTCTACGAAAGAAGGCGTTATAAACGAAAATCAAGAAGTTAAAGAAGAACTCTTGAACGGAAACGCTGAAGCGCTATTGAAAGCGGGAATTATAAGAGAAATTGACGCTGATAAAAAAGCGGAAAGCAAAGAAAAAAAAGATAAAGACGAAGACAAGAATAAAGAAGACGATAAAGCGAACGAAGACGATAAAGATAAATCGAACGATAGCGACAAGAAAGACGAAAAAAAAAGACGCGGATAAAAAAGCGGGAGCAAGTAAAAAATAATGAATCTCTTAAAGCAAGCCGAAGAAGATTTAAAATTTACGCTTGAGGATAAAGAAAACGGTTTCGGCGTAGAGTTCGAGTTTATAGACGAAGCGAACGAATTAAAAGAAAATATAAATTGTAATTGTAGCGACATCGGACTTCTTTTAGATATAACTTCAGGCGCTACAGTTTCATCTCGACAAGTTGAAATAACTGCGAGAATAAAAACTTTAAAAGAATTAGGTTTTGGTTATCCGACTAATTCTTGGCAAGTGAAATATAGCAATGTAAACAACGAAGAGTTTTATTTTGCTATTAAAGAGATAAGACCCGACCGCACGCTCGGAGTTTACAATTTTGTTTTAGAGCTGCTACATAAAGAGAAAGAAGAAGAAAAAGAAGCTGAAACGAAAGAGGAAGAGGCTATTAATGATTAATGTATTGATTGATAAAAAAGATAATTTTGAATTAATCAAATATAAAATCGCAAGTATTCTTAAAAGCGAACTCGAAAATCAAAAAAAACTTGCAAAAGAAATATCGGAAGAAAAATCAAAAGACTATGATATTAAAGTTTTTGTAGACAAAATAAATCCGCTTTCGATTTATTCAGAATCTCAAACTCAAAATGAAAAAGGACAACTCCCGATTATTAACATAATTTTTGACGGCGATGACTTGACTTTGGAAGGAAGCGGAAATGTCGGAAGGCAAAAAGTAAGAGGAACTTATTATATCGACTGCTATGCTTTTAAAAATAAAGAAGTAAACAAAGAGGGAGACGAAGAAGCAAGCAGAGAAGCGGACAGAATCGGAACGATAGCGAGAAATATTTTAATGTTTGACGGCTATAGAGTTTTAGATATGTCAAAAACAGTCGTTAGACGCTATGTAACGAAAAGAGAAAAAATGAACTCTCAAAATCAATCTGCAGAAAATGTTTCGGCAATGCGATTGATTTTTGAAGTCGAATATTTAGAAGAAGATTTAGAAGAGACTTCATATACATTAGAAGAAATTTTTGGAGAATGCATTTTAGCCGAATCGGGCGAAGTGCTTTTTGAATATAGTAATAAATAAAAATAAAAAGGAGTTTTTATTATGAGTGTAGATGTTCAAGCAATGAGTAGAATTTTAGGAATAGATGTAGAAGCGCGTAATTTCAATGTCGGAAATACTGCGTATTTACCGCAGCGAATCGCGATAATCGGACAAGGCAATAGCGATACTCAATACGATACTAAAAAATATACTGTTCTTACAAGCGAAGAAGTTGCTGAAAAATTCGGCTACGGTTCTCCTCTTCATCTTGCAGTAGATATGTTATTGCCCGCGAACAATGACGGTGTCGGCGCTATTCCTGTTTCGATTTATGCTTTAAAAGATAAAGATAACGCTATAGCCGCGTCAGGCGAGATAGCGATAACGGGAACGGCAACGGAAACAAAATCTTTTAAAATTTATGTCGGAGGAATAAGCGCTCAAGTAGTTATCTCTAAAAACGATAACGCTGAAGCTGCTTTAACAAAAATAAAAAACGCGATTGACGGAATATTGAAAATGCCTTGCAAGACTTCCGAAGTCGCAGACGGCAAACTCACGCTCACGGCGAAATGGAAAGGCGAGAGCGGAAATCAAATAAGTATAAACATAGAAGACGCTATCGTAAGCGGACTTACTATAAGCAAAACAAATTTTCAAAATGGAGCTGTGAATCCTGATGTCAATGACGCGCTCGCTCAAATAAACGACATCTGGGAAACATTTATTTTGAATTGCTTAAATTACAATGACGCTGACACTCTCGAAAAATATCGAACTTTCGGCGAAGGAAGATGGGTTAATACTGTCAAAAAACCATGTCTTGTCGCTCACGGTTGCACTGACAATTTTACAACTAGAACTGCGATAACCGATGCGCCCGCTCAAATAAACGATAAAATAAATTTTCTTATCGTTTCGGTAGGAAGCGAAGAGTTGCCTTTTCGCGTTGCCGCTCGCGGTTTAGCGAAAGACATCGTAACGACTGCGAATAGCAATCCTGCAACAAACTACAAAGCAACATTGACTCAATTAAAAGCGGGAGACGATATAAAACAAGAAGATTGGACGATTAGAGATAAAGCGGTAAAATTAGGAAGCTCTACTAATATAAAAATCGGCGATAGCGCGGCTTTAAACGATACCGTAACTTTCTATCATCCGACTTCGGACAATATCGGAGTTTGGAAATATGTTTGCGATATAGTAAAAATCATGAATGTTCTTTATAACTGCGAATTGATTTTTGCATCTGACGAATGGAAGGGAGTTCCGCTTCAGCCCGATTCGGCAACGCCTCGCAATCCAAATACGAAGAGACCGAAAGACGCTAAAACCGCTTTAACGATTTTAGCGCAAAACTTGGAAGCGGATTCTATTATAAGCGACAGCGCTTTTACTTTAGAGAATATGACTGTAAGCATAGACTCGCAAAATCCAAAAAGACTTAATTGGAAATTCCCTGTTAAGATTTCTGGAAATGTTGAAGTGATAAGCGGCGATATTTATGTCGGCGTTTATTTAGAAAATTAAATTTAAAATAAAAATTAAGGAGTGAACTATGGCAGCAGTAGGCGGACCGATTCGAGATGTAACAATAGAAGGAAGAACATTTCAAGTAGACGGCGAAAACGAAGTCGAAATGTTTTTAGGGGGTTGGACGAATGAAGTAGTCGCAAACGGAGACGGTTCAGCTCGTCTAATTAAAAGTCCAAAAGCTGGACAGGCGAATAAACTTCCGCTCGTCATTGATGACAGCAGAGGAGACGAGGCTTTTATTCAAGAAATTATGAATAGACATGAATTTATAAAAATCTCTTTTACAGATATAAACGAGCATGTCTATGCAGGCGAGATGCAACTTGTCGGCGATGCTATGACGAATAAAAGAACTATGATTAAAGAGATAGATTTGCAAGGAAGCGTTCAGCAAATCTCTTAAAAAATAATTGAAAAAATTCTGGAGTATTTATGTTTGGAAAGAATGAAAATAACGAAAAAACGCAAGAAAAAGCGGAAAATTCGTCAAATAAATACAAAATTGACGAAAAAACTGCAGAAATGGAGTTCGACAATTTTTGCGAAATGTGGGATATAGACAACGACATTTCTGTAATGAATGATGAAGATAAAAGCGGTTTTAATAAAAATAAATCTGCGATAGTTAAAGCTTTCAGACAAGGACGCTTAATTATAGACAGAGAAAAGAAAACTCTTGTCTATACGATTTCGGACTTTTCGGAAGATAAGCGCGGCGAGACGCTCGTTATAAGACGACTAAAAGGAGCGGACTTCATGGCAATGGATAACTACAAAGAAAAAGATTTAATTCATAAAACTTATTCTGTTATAGCGTCTATGGTTGCACGACCGACTTCTTATATTTCGTCTTTAGATAATAACGACTTAAAAGTTCTGCAAGCTTGCATGATACTTTTTTCGCAAGGGTAAGCTCTACACTTGCGGTAAACGGACGCGAAGAAAAAGTTTTGGGAATTTCGGGAATATGTTCTAAACTTCTTCAAATCTGTTCTGATTATAGCAGCTTGCCCGATATTCGCGAAATAACGATTGAAGAAATAGATTTTTTTTATAAACCTCTTTTGCCGAGTTTGATTGAAAGTCAAATTGAAATTAAAAAATTGAAAAAAGGAAAATAAAAAGAGATGGCAAGCAGATACAGTATAGAAGCGGTTTTCAAAGCGACCGACCAATTCACCGCTCCGATTAAAAAAATGCTTGCTTCAAGTAAAAGATTTTTTAAAAATTTCAAAGGCGATTTTAAAAGCGCAGAAAAAAACTTGCAACGATTTGCAAAAAATGTTCGCAACACTATAAGTAAAACTATGTCGGTTTTAAGCAAAGCGGGAGCAGCGCTGGGAATCGGCGGAGGACTACTCACAGTAGGTTTAGTAAAAGTCGGGAAAGACGCTATTCAACTTGCTTCAGATTTAGTCGAAGTTCAAAATGTCGTTGATGTCACATTCGGAAAAGACGCGGAAGTCATAAACGCGTGGAGTAAAACAGCGTTGCAAAGTTTCGGGCTTTCGGAACTTCAAGCGAAACAATTTAGCTCAACGCTCGGCGCTATGATGAAGTCGAGCGGACTTGCGGGAAAGCAAATTACAAAAATGAGTATGAACCTCGCGGGCTTGGCGGGAGATGTCGCATCGTTTTACAATTTAGATATAGAAGAAGCGTTTAATAAAATAAGAGCGGGTTTGAGCGGAGAGACTGAACCTCTCAAAATGCTAGGTATCGACATGAGCGTGACTAACTTGCAGACAAAATTCGGATTGGACGCGAAACAATGGAAATACATGACAGCTGCAGAAAAGACAATGTATAGATATAAATACTTGATGCAGGCGTCTACAGATTCGCATGGCGACTTCGTTCGGACGATGGACGACTCGCTTGCAAATCAGCAGAGAGTATTAAAGACTTCTATCGAGCAAATGTTAGCGACTCTGGGAACTGTCTTTATGCCTGCTTTGATTAAATTCTCGAACGAACTTTTAAAAATAATTCAAGGCATAGATGTAGAAGCTATAAAAACAAAATTAGAAGATTTTGTAAATAAAATAGACTTCGAGAAATTAATTCAAAATGTAAAAGAATTGGGATTGCAATTTTCGGATTGGGCGAAGTTTATTTTTAATTTAGTAATAGCTTTAAAATCATTCTTGCCTTATTTTTTAATAATTTTCGGAAGCGTGAAACTCATGCAAACAATACAATTAATAAGAGATTTAATAATCGTTTTAAAAGCTTTTGGCGGCGTGATGGGAGTTGTAAACGCTGTCATGGCAGCTAATCCTTTCGTCTTAATCGGAATTGCAATCGGAGTATTGATAGTTTTAATTGTCTTATTAGTGAAAAATTGGGATAAAGTAAAAGCGGCGGTTATTAGTTTCGTAACGACTGCTTATAATTTTTTAATGAATCTATTCGAGAAAATTTTTGAATGGATGGACGGGCTTCCTCTCTTCGCTCAATATTTTACTTTGCCTTTTAGAATTGCAATAGATTTAGTAAAAACATTTTTGCAAGGCTGGAGAGCTGTAATAACTGCGTTTACGCAAAACGGAATAAAAGCGGGAATAATTCAAATCGGAAAAACTATTTTAGCTTTTTTAATAACGCCGTTAAAAAATACTTTAAATTTACTTTCAAGAATTCCAGGCGTAGGCAAACTCACGAGCGGAATGTCTACAGGTTTGAATAATTTTCATTCTTCTTTACTTACTCCAACCACGAAAGAAGAACGAGCGACAGTCACGCAGAGAACGGAAACGACAACGCGAGGAGTTGTAGAGATAAGAGATACGACAGGTAAAGCGACAATGACTCGTCCTATAAAGTCTGACAATCCGCAAATCTCTTTTAAATCGAGCGGAGGTTTTTAAAAAATGTCATGGGTAGACAGATTATTAATCGCTTCTTATATTAGTCCGAGCGGGATGACTTTTAATTTTCAATACGAAGATGTAAGCGCGGAATTCGATAAAAAAACTACGACTTTCATTTTTCCAAATGTGGACG
Organism: Brachyspira sp.; assembly: GCF_050873525.1. Taxonomy (GTDB): domain Bacteria; phylum Spirochaetota; class Brachyspiria; order Brachyspirales; family Brachyspiraceae; genus Brachyspira. Next base: position 21,273 of record NZ_JBNMIZ010000014.1, read on the forward strand.
GCGCTCTAATTCAAGACATGGGAGCTGGAGAGAGTCGCTATCCTTTTTCAGTAATTTTTTCAGGCGAGAATTACGATTTAGAAGCGGACAGATTTTGGAAAGCGACAAAAGAAGCTGGAACGGGAACACTTATACATCCAAAATACGGAATTAAAAAAGTCGTTATCACTTCTTCTGTGAAACGAAAAGACGAACTCGTAAGCGCTGCTAATCAAGCGACTTTCGATATTACATTTAGCGAAAATAATATTGAAATAACGAGCGACAATATATTTACAAAAATCGCAGAGATGAGCGACAAAATAAAAAGCTATACGGACAGATACTGTCAATATGCGAGCTTCAATTTTGTAAAAACTTTCGCGACAGTCGGAGCTGGAGAGATAACTGCAATTAGAGATTCTGCTACTCAAATGTTTAGCGATGTTATGAATCAACTTTCATACACAATCGGTATAAACGATGATTACGATAGTTTACTTAAATTATTAGACGATTCGATAGTAAGCACAGTAAACGATTTAGGCAATAAGCCCGCAAACGCGATTAACTTGCTTTTATCTTGCATACTTATTCCTTCGCAGATTCCAAATTATGATGTTAGAAATAAAATGAGTATATTTGAAGCTCTTATTAATCCGAAACTCAAAACGAAATATTATCAAAAAGTTTCCGCTCAAGAAAAAAGCGAAAATAAAAATAATTTCTTATTAGATAAAAATTATTTATACGCGTCCGCTGTCGCTATGTGCAATTCGCTTGCATATAACGATTTGACGAGCAGAGAAGAAGCGATAGAAATAAACGAAAGAATAAAAGAGTCGTTTAATTCGATTCAAAATTGGATTGACGAGAACGGAAGAGTTATCGAATACTCTGACGAAGAGTCGGACTATAATCAAATATACGAACTCTTTACTCAAACTAAAAATTATTTAATAACTTACGCTTTTAATTTAAGCTCTATAACTAAAGAAATTTTAGACGAAGACAGAAATATTTTAGAATTTTTGCAAGAAAAATACGGTAATTTAGACGAAATAGACGATTTTATAGCGTTAAATAACCTAACTTGCGATGATATTGAAATGATGAAAAGAGGAAAGGAGGTTTTATATTATGACAAAGCATATAGTTAAAGCAAACGAAGATTTAGATATTATTTGCAGAAGTTATTACGGAGTAGCGCAAGAAGTCTATTCGATAATCAACGCGAATAATTTTTTATCTAAACGAGAAGTCGTTAACGGACTGCCTCAAGTTTTCGCGGGCGATGTTCTAATTATTCCATAATTTTTTAAAATATTTTAAAGAGGATTTTTTATGTCGCAAGGTTTAGGCAGTTTATTAAAGAATACATTTAAGCCCGATTTTTCTAATATAAGCGAAGATTCAAAAATAAGTGTCGTTGTCGGAAGCGATTTTGGAAATATAAATCGTATCGCAGTAGACGAGATAATAGATTTTAAATATAAATCTTCTGTCGATTCTTTTACTTTAATAGAGATAACTATTCCTTATTCGACAAGCGCGTCCGAACTTGACAATAAAAAAGTAAAAAATATTTTTAACGAACCGAAAAATATTTTAAATGCTTTATCGGATAAAAAAACTTTCAATTCTTTTCTTGAAATATTTCCTCCGTTTTCTTTTCGCGCATGCTCAATTTATTATGATAATTATTCTTTCGAGATGATGCGAGGAATAATTTTGAATTCCGTTCCGAGCATGAGCGAATTCGGGTATGTATTGAATGTAACTATCGCTAGTTCGGCAAGCATATTAAACGACTGCAATGTAAATATCGCATCGCCGATTGCAAAATTGGAATTTAAAAACGCTACTTTAAAAGATATTGTATATAGCGTAGCAAACGCTATAACATGCGATTTTTATCCGCAGTCGCTTGCAACAAAATATAAGTTTGATAAAGTTGCAATCGAACCCGACCAAAATATTTTTGATTTTTTAACTAATTTGGTGCAGAGTGAAGGAATACTGATAACAGACAATACTTACGAAATGCAAGAAAAATTAAATGAAAAATCGACAGCGAGCGGCGGATTAGTATTGCATAAAATACAAAATACTCTTCCCGTTTGCAGTTTAAGAGAAGATGAAGCTCCTTTTATTTCCGCGTCTCCGTCTTTTAATCCACAGCAGTATTTTTCAAAAATTATTTGCTTAACTCCCGTCTCTGTTAAACAAGATAGCTCAAAAAGAAAATCGAAAAAAAAAGAAACTACAAAAAATAAACGCGGAGAATATCCGCTCAAAGATGTAGAGATTCCAAAGTCGCTAAAAAAAATTATAACAGGAAATGACGCGTTTATGACTTATAGAACGCATGTATTTAAAGCGCAAGCTGAAAAAAATAAAACGATTGACGCATATAAAGAAGCAAAAGCAAAATATGGAAGGATGCTTGCAAATTCTGTGAACTATCAAATAACAGTGCAAGGACATAAGAATCCGCAAACGAAAAAATTATTTAGAAAAGGCGATATAATAAGCGTTTATGCTCCGCATTCTGCTATCATGCAAGCTTGCAATTTTGTAGTGAAAGAACTTGAATTAAGCAGAACAGTCGCGGGAGGCGATGTTTCTAATCTTACTTTAGCTTTGCCTGACGCGTATTTAGACGATATAAATATTCCTGTTCTGTTTAATAACTTGCCTTTTTTTCAAAACGATGTAAATCAAAGTTGAGGTAAAAAAATGAACTTATTAGGAAGCGTAGAAAAAACTAAAGTAGATGAAGCGTCAAAGAATATTGTAATAACTACTATTACAGATAATACAATGCCTCGAGACGCTGATTTAGTCTGTCCCGCGGGCGAAGACTCTGTTCCGATTTCGCAAGTCGACACAATTCTTTTAGCGAAAATAGAAGGAATAAATCAATTAGTTGCAGTCGGAGTAATAAGTCAGCATATAGACGCAAAAGAAGGAGAGAAAATAATTTATAGCAGAGACTCTAACGCCGAAGTGATTGCAAAAATTCATTTAAAACAAAACGGCGAAGTATATATTGAAACGAAAGATAAAATAAATATAAAATACGATAAAGAAGTTATTTTAAATGACGGAAAAGATTACGCTGTAAAGTTTAACGAATTAGATAAAGAAATGAAAAAACTAAAAGAACAGCTGAACGGTTTTATAAAAGAATATAACGCGCATGTTCATGCAAGCCCGAGCGGTCCGACTGAAATGCCAAAACCGCCGTCATCGACTCAAATAACTTTAGATATTAAAGAAGCAAAATCGGAATCGATAAAAATTCCATAATTTTAAAAGAGGAAAAAATGGATTATCAAAACGGCGATATAAAACTTATTATGACAGAAGAAGGTTTCGATATAGATATAAAAAATAATTTTATCGAAATGACAAGCGGATTCGAGAGCGCTATTTTTTTATCATTATTCGGCGGAAACGAAGAAGACGACTATAGCGAAGCGACAAACAAAAATCAATTTTGGGCGAACTCGTTGCAGAATAGCGA
>NZ_JBNMIZ010000015.1:0-23506 GCF_050873525.1 Brachyspira sp.
CATGACGATATATACATATATATATATATATATATATATGAAGAAACTCTTAAATTTTTATTTTTTATTTGCGCTTTATTTTGAATTTTGTTTTTTATTTGATAGAAAAATAAAATTATGGGAACGAAAGAAATTGAAAAAGCCGAATTCAAATAATGAAAAGTCCCGGGCTTGCTTCTGAATATTATAAAAGATAAAATCGTTGTCGGGATAAATAAAAATAATATAAAAATCAATTCTTTAAAAGTTTTCTCAATATTGTCGCTATTATAATTTGAATTTTGCTTTTTTATTAAAAATATAAAACTTCTGACAAAAGCGAACGCCGAAAATATAACGCTTATAAAAAGAAAAATTAAACCGTAAATATAAATCGGTTTGTTTAGCCAAAAATATAAAGCCGAATGTATCCTCGTTCCAAAAAATGTCGACATTTCATTTGTAGGAAATAATAATAAAAAATAAATTTGCGGAAAAGGAAATTTTGCCAAATTCTCTCTAATATTTAAAGCCAAATGCAAATTATTAAAACCGTTTTGCATTTCGTCAATCAAGTAAGGCAAATATAATAAAAATGAAATAAAAACGCTTAAAAAGAAATACGGCAAATATTTTTTTGTATTCTTAAATCTGATTATAAAATAAATTATCAAAGTCGGAATCATAGAAAAGAAAACCGTAAAATGTCCCTGCGCCATTATAGCGAGCGTTGGAAAAATTAAAGAAACCGAGATTTTTTTAATTTTTTGATTTTCGTTATTTATGTATTCGAATAAAAATATAAAAAATAAAAAACTAAAAAGCAAAGTTATATTTGGATTCCAAAAATTTGTAATCGCCATCATAATATAAGGATTGCATAATAATAAAGCCGTCATTATCGAAGTTAAAAACAGTCCTAACTTTTTATAAAACCATATTAAAAATATCGCCAAAATAAATAAACTAAAAATTAAATTAATCAATCTCGCGTTTGATAAATTTTCTCCTCCTAATTTATAAAATAAAGTATAGAATATATAATAAGCTCCGCCGGGAACTCTCGGAGTTGTGAACTCTTCATTAATTACTTGACTTGCAATAAATCTTGCTCCAGTCGTTGGCAATTTTACGCTTTCGTTCCATTTTTTCATGTCGTAAAAATGCTGAACCTGGTCTATAAGTATCGCTCTTCTGCCAAAAGCGTAATTTTGAATATAAACCGAACAAGTTATAGAAAAAATTATTAATATTATAGAAAAAGTATTTATTAATTTATTATTCATATTATAAAATCTCCGTAAAAATAATTAGATTATAAATTAAAAATCAATCAAACCAAATGGCATGCGCAAAAATGTCCCGACTCGATTTCTCTAAACTCTGGAACTTTTTCCGAGCATATCGCTTCCGCTTTTGGGCATCTCGTTCTGAATTTGCATCCAGAAGGCGGATTGATAGGGGAGGGTATCTCGCCCGAAAGTATTATTCTCTGTTTTGTTTTCGCAATCGAAGGCTCTGAAATCGGAATTGCCGAAATCAAAGACTGCGTATAAGGATGAAGCGAATGAGTGTATAAAGACTCGCTGTCCGTAAGTTCCACGACATTTCCCAAATACATAACGGCTATTCTTTTCGATAACTGACGAACAACCGCCAAATCATGCGCTATAAAAAGATAAGTTAATTTCAAATCCTGCTGCATATCGTAAAGCATATTTATAATTTGCGCTTGAATCGAAACATCCAAAGCCGAAACGGGTTCATCGCAAACTATAAACTCTGGGCTAACCGCCAAAGCTCTCGCAATTCCAATTCTCTGTCTCTGTCCGCCCGAAAATTCATGCGGATATCTCTGCGCCTGCTCGGCGTTTAATCCTACAAGTTTAAGAAGTTCGATTATTTTTTCTCTTCTTTCTTTTTTTGTGGAATATAATTTATGAACATCCAAAGCTTCGCCAATTATATCTTCGACTGTCATGCGCGGATTCAAAGACGCGTAAGGGTCCTGAAAAATTATTTGCATTTTTTTAGCGTAATTTCTATAATTTTCTTTATTGATTTCTTCTCCGTCAAAAAATATTTTTCCGCTTGTCGGATTGTAGAGATGGAGCAAAGTTCTTCCCAAAGTAGTTTTTCCGCTTCCAGATTCTCCAACCAGTCCGAAAGTTTCTCCTCTATATATATTAAATGAAACTCCGTCAACCGCTTTAACCGTTTGAGTCGCTCTGCCGAAGAGTCCGCCCTTTATCTTAAAATGCTGTTTCAAGTCTTGAACTTCTATTAAAGGTTTTGTTAAATTTTCCATTAAATACTCGCTTTTATTTTTTCTTTAAATTTTTATTTTTAATTTTAATCATTTAGGCATTAGGCATTTGATGAAGCCAGCATGCCGAAAAATGCCCTTCTTCAAATTGAACTATAGGAGGTTTATTGTCAATGCATACTTTCATGCATTCCTCACATCTCGTGCTGAAAGGACATCCCGCTTTCATGTTTAATAAATCTATCGGCGTTCCTTCTATTGGGATTAATCTGTCTTGTTTAATATCTATTCTCGGAAGAGATTTCAAAAGCCCCAAAGTATAAGGATGTTTAGGACGCTCGAATATATCGAAAACCGTTCCTCTCTCTACTATTCCGCCGCCATACATAACTATAATATCGTCCGCCATATCCGCCACTATTCCAAAATCATGCGTAATCAAAATAACCGCCATTTGAATTTTTTTCTGAATATCTTTTATAAGTTCGAGTATCTGCGCCTGAATTGTAACATCGAGAGCCGTAGTAGGTTCGTCCGCGATAAGTATTTGAGGGTCGCCCGCCAAAGCCATCGCTATCATAACTCTTTGACGCATTCCTCCAGAAAGTTCATGAGGATATTGTCGCATTCTTCTTTTCGGTTCGTTTATTCCGACTAATGTTAAAAGTTCCTCGATTCTATTTACCGCAGCCGTTTTGCTAATCTTTTGATGAGTAGTCAAAGCTTCCATTAATTGATTTCCTATCGTATATACGGGATTTAGGCATGTCATTGGGTCCTGAAATATCATTGAAATTTTATCGCCTCTGATTTTTCTTTTTTCATGTTCCGAAAGATTAATTAAATCTCTGCCTTCGAATAATATCTCTCCGTTTGTTATTTTTCCCGGTTCGTCTATGAGTCCCATTATAGAATATGCCGAAACGCTTTTTCCAGAGCCTGATTCTCCGACTATTCCCAAGACTTTAGATTTGTCGAGTTTATAAGATATATTATTAACCGCTTTAACCTCTCCCGATGGAGTAAAAAAAGATACGCTTAAATTTTTAACTTCAAGCAAACTATTTAAATTATCGCTCATTTAATTACCTTCATTATTTTCTTAAATCCGTTTTATCTGTTTTGTCTATTTTATTTATTTTATCTATTCTTCATTCTTGGGTCCAACGCGTCTCTTAAACCGTCTCCCGCCAAATTAAAACATAAAATTATAACGCTAATCAAAGCCGCTGGAAATAATAATTGATAAGGATAGGAATAAACTCCGCTTACAGCATTTGAAGTTAGAGAACCTAACGAAACCATTGGCGCGCTTACTCCGAGTCCCAAAAAACTTAAAAACGCTTCGACAAATATAGCGTTAGGTATTTGAACCATAGCCGAAACGATAATAGCTCCCATAGCGTTTGGAATCAAATGTTTAAATATTATTCTTCTATGAGGAGTTCCCAAAGCCCTTGCCGCCGTTATAAATTCCTGTCCTTTCAAAGCCAGAATCTGTCCTCGCGTCATTCTTGCCATATTAGTCCAATATAATAAAGAAATTACAATAAATATACTGAATAAACCCGGTCCCAAAAGTCCGATTGCCCTTAAAGATTCGTTTTGTAAAAATAATCTGTCCATCGGAGCTTTTAAGACAACCGAAAGCAAAACTACAACCAATAGGGTAGGGACGGCGCTTATAATATCGACTATTCGCATCATAATATTATCGAGCATTCCTCCGAAATAACCAGAAACCGAACCGTAAACTATTCCTATTATAACGACTAAAGTTGCAGAAACTATTCCGATTAAAAGAGAGATTCTCGCTCCTATCATGCATCTGACAAGCAAATCTCTTCCTAAAGTATCCGTTCCAAAAGGATGTTCAAAAGTTGGCAAACTGTTTTCAACCCCTCTGTTTATTTGAGCGTATCCGTATTCCGAAAAAATAGGAATAAATATTGACAAGATTGCTATGACTCCGATTATTATTATAGAAATGAGAGCGACTTTATTTTTTTTGAATCTTCTATAAGCGTCCTGCCAATAAGTTACGCTTTCTCTTTGAACTTCCGCCGCCGCTTTTTCTTCTTCGGTGGCTTTTTCAAATAATGATTTATCCAATATTTCCATTTTTATTCCTTAATTAAATTATTCCTGTATCTTGATTCTCGGGTCTATTATTCCGTAAGACAAATCCACTAAAAAATTCATAGCGATTAAAAAAGCCCCGTAAAATATCGTCACGCCGAGTATTGTAGGATAATCTCTTTGAGTAATGCTTTCCACAAAATATCTTCCAAGCCCCGGAATATTAAATATTTTTTCAACCACAAAAGAACCCGTAAGTATTCCCGCAGATAAAGGTCCGATATAAGTGACTATTGGAATAATAGCGTTTCTTAAAGCATGTTTGAATATTATAAATCCTCTTCTAACTCCTTTTGCTCTCGCCGTTTTAATATAATCCTGATGAATAACATCGAGCATCGAACTTCGCATTAATCTTGCCATGAAACTTAAAGAACTGAAACTTAAGGCGAATCCCGGCATTATATATTGAGCGAAAGAATCGAAACCGTAAGCTGGAAGAAGTCTTAATTGAACGGAAAATATAATAATCGAAACTGTAGCGACAACGAAACTTGGAACGGCAATTCCCAAAGTCGCCGCAACCATTACGACTCTGTCTATGACTTTTCCATGTCTTAAAGCCGCAATTATTCCGAATAAAACTCCAATCGTTGTCGAGATAAACATGCTAAAAATTCCGAGTCTAAACGAAACTGGAAAAGCTCTCTTTATAGTGCCTGAAACCGACTGTCCTATTTTTGTAAGCGAAGTTCCCAAATCTCCTTTAATCGCGTTTTTGAGATAATTTCCATACTGAACTATTAAAGGTTTATCGAGTCCGTATTTTCTATTTAAATTATCCAAAGCCACTTGACTTAAAGGTTTTTCCCCGACAAAAGGTCCGCCTGGAACCGTATGCATCAAAAAGAAAGTTATCGTCACTATAACGAATAGAGTCAAAACGGATACTAATAATCTTCTTATAACATAATCGAGCATAAATTATTACTCCTGATTTTATTAATGTTATATTATATAAAAATTTTTTATTTTTTTCAAATTCAATTTTTCTAATTTAATTTAATATTTATACTGAAAATTTTTTATAAAGCGTATCCAAAAATATTCTGCCTGCGGGCGAAAATACCTGTCCTTTCTTCCAAACTATATTTAATTCCGATTCTAATTTTGGTTTTAACGGAACGAAACAGAGAGAACTGCCGTTTGTATTGATTAATTTGTCGAGGCAAACCGCGTATCCGATTCCGCTTTTTACCATAATTGAAGCGTTATAAATTAAATTGTAAGTCGCCACTATATTTACTTTGTCAAAATCGCTTTGAAACCATTCCAAAAATTTATTATCGGAAGGACGGTTATATAAAGGCTGTCTCGATAATATTAACGGAAGATTAATCAAATCGTTTTTCGTTACAAATTGTTTTTTTGCAAGTTTTGAATCCTTTCGCATTAAAACTCCCCAAGTGTCCTTCGCGGGAATTTTTATATAATCGTATTTTAGTATTCCCGCTGGTTCGATAAATATTCCGAAGTCCAAAAGTCCTTTATCCAATTTTTCCGCGACATCTTCAGAATTTCCACTATAAACATGATATTGTATATTTGGATTTTCTTTTTGAATATTTCGCATTATTTTTGTAATGAGTTCTATCGCGTAAGTTTCGCCTCCGCCTATTCGAATATTTCCCGCGATTATTTTGTCGCCCGATTTGAACTCGGCTCTCGTTTTTTCTACCATATCGATTATTTCTTCTGCTCTTCTTTTGAATAAAGCTCCTTCGTCCGTAAGTTCGATTTTATAATTGCTTCGATTAAAAAGTTTTTTCCCAATATCTCTTTCGAGAAAATTTATTTGCCTTGAAAGATTCGGCTGAGTTAAACCGAGACTGTTTGCCGCTTTCGTTATGCTTCCTTCTCTTGCCGACACCAAAAAATATTTTAAAGCTCTTATTTCCATTTCGATTGTCTCCCGCGAATTGATATTTTATTTTTTATACTATCATATTTTGCAATACTTTTAAAGCATAGTAAACCATAACAAAAAAGTATTTGACTATTATTTGCAATACGATTTAATAAATAAAAAAAATTAATCATGCCGAAAAAACGGCGAAGGAGAAAACAATGTCAAAACAATTTTTAATTTTTATTATTACGGTTTTAGCATTAATTGGCTGTAATAATAATCAAAACAACGGACAAATTAATGCAAGTCAAAATAAAACGGAGGAAGAAATGGGATACATTTCAGAGTTAAACGAAAATGTTACAAGAACAAAAGTAACATACAAAAACCGCTACGGTTTGGATGTGGCTGCGGATTTATACTACTTAAAGGATATTGATAAAACGAAAAAATATCCAGCGATTATAGTCGGCGCTCCATACGGCGGAGTTAAAGAACAGGGTTCAAGCGTATATGGAAACGAACTCGCGTTGAGAGGATTTGTAGTTTTGGCTTTCGACCAGTCATTTATGGGAGAGTCGGGAGGTTCTCCTCGCAATGTTTCGTCTCCAGATATATTTGTCGAAAATTTCAGCGCTTCGGTAGATTATCTCGGTTTGCAGGAATTTGTAGATAGAGAAAAAATCGGAGTAGTCGGAATTTGCGGTTCGGGAGGATTCGCTCTTTCTGCGGCTCAAACGGATACAAGGATTAAAGCGATTGCCACAACGAGTATGTATGATATTAGCGTATCGGCAAGAGGCGGTTTGAAAGGAGAAGATTTGCAAAAAGAAAAAGAGAGATTATCTTTGCAAAGATGGGTTGACGCGGAAAACGGATATCCAGAATATATTCCGTTTTTTCCAAAAGAACCTTTAGACGAAGTGCCAGCGGAACTTGACGAATTAAACGCAGAATGGTTTAGATTTTACGCTTTGAAAAGAGGACATCATACAAACGCTTTGGGAGGTTTTACGACTACGAGCCTTTTGTCTATGATGAATTATAGGCTTTTGGATTTTATCGATGAAATATCTCCTCGTCCTATTCTTTTTGTTATGGGAGACAGAGCGCATTCTCGTTATTTCAGCGAAGACGCTTATAAAGCCGCCGCCGAACCTAAAGAATTATATATTGTGGAAGACGCGGAACATATAGATTTATACGATAGAGTAGACAGAATTCCATTCGATAAATTGGAAGACTTTTTTAATACAAATCTAAAATAAAGGATAATGTTTAACGAGTTTATGGATTTGAAATAAATTCTATAAACTCGTTAATAAATTAAATTTAATAAATAAAGGAGATTTAAAATGAAAACTAAAAAATTAAATTATATAATAATTTTCATTGTAATCATTGAATTAATTAGTTGTTCAAAATTATTTTCTTCAAATCAGACTAGCGAGGTAAAAAATAATATGCAAAATAATATTTCTTTTAATTTACAAACAAAAACCGTCCGATTAAACAGCGGATACGATATGCCGATTGTGGGAATTGGCACTTACAGTTTGAGAGGAGAGACTTGCGTTAATTCCGTTGCAACGGCGCTTCAAAATGGATACAGAATGATAGACACGGCTTATATGTATCATAATGAAAAAAGCGTTGGAGAAGGAATAAAAAAATCGGGCGTTCCGAGAGAAGAGATTTTCGTCATTACAAAATTATATCCGAATCAGTTTAACGATGCGGAAAAATCAATAAACGAAGCTTTGGAAAAATTGGACATCGATTATATAGATTTAATGCTTCTTCATCATCCCGGCGCAAACGATGTTAAAGCTTATAAAGAAATGGAAAAAGCGGTTAGAGAAGGAAAGATTCGTTCGATAGGTTTGTCGAATTGGTATATAAAAGAATTGGAAAATTTTCTTTCTCAAATAACGATTATGCCCGCGCTCGTTCAAAATGAAATTCATCCTTACTATCAGGATAATGAAGTTATTCCATATATTCAAGGGAAGGGAATTGTAGTTCAGGCTTGGTATCCTTTGGGCGGAAGAGGACATCAAAAAGAATTATTAAATGATAAAGTTTTGAAAGAGATAGCTCAAAATCATAATAAATCTGTGGCTCAAATTATTTTAAGATGGGATATTCAAAAAGAGGTTGTCGTTATCCCGGGTTCGAGCAATCCCGCTCACATTAAAGAAAATATTGATATATTTGATTTTGAATTAACCGCCGAAGAGATGCAAAAAATAGCGTCCCTCGAAAGAAACGAAAAACATGACTGGTATTAAAATTTAATTTAAATATTGGAGATACAAAATGAATATGAACGATTTTATAAAATATTGCAAAGAAGGAAATTATATTAGCGGAGACGATAAAGAAAAAGCTCCTTTCATGCATGAATGCGCTCAAAATGCAATAAGAATAACAACGATTTTAAATAATTCTTATCATACTCCCGAAGAAGTGAGAAAATTATTCTCGGAACTTACGGGACAGAAAATAGACGAAACTTTTAATTGTTTTCCGCCTTTCTACACGGACTTTGGAAAAAATATAACCATCGGGAAAAATGTATTTTTTAATATTAACTGCTGTTTTCAAGATAGGGGAGGAATCGTTATAGGAGACGGAGTTTTTATTGGGCAAAATGTTATAATCTCCACTTTAAATCATGGTTTCGATTTGGCGGATAGAAATACGACTTACCCGTCAAAAGTGATTATAGGAAATAATGTTTGGATAGGTTCGGGAGCGAATATACTTCCCGGGGTAAGCATTGGCGACAATTCGATAATCGGCGCTGGTTCGGTTGTTGTAAAAGATATTCCAGCAAATTCCGTAGCGGTTGGAGTTCCAGCAAAAGTGGTAAAAATGTTAGAAGAGAAAAAAGAATTGAAGTCTATTGTGTGATTTTAGATTTTTTTGTTTTTAATGTGTATTGTTTCGCTTTTTAATGTGGATTGCCACGCCTTTATCAAGGCTCGCAATGACGACTTGATTTGTCATTACGAGCGGTAGCGAAGTAATCCAATTAAAATAAAATTTGATTTTAAAATTTAGTTTTATTAAAAGTGGATTGCTTCGATTTATAAATAAATCTCGCAATGACAATCTTTTTGCATCGTCATTCGCTGAAGGCGTCTCGTAGGAAACGAGGGAGTGGGGCGTCTGCCCGCCTTTGGTGAACGACTGAAGTAATCCAGAACAAAGAAATTTTATTATTTTGGATTGCTTCGCTTTCTACGAAAGCTCGCAATGACGAATTTGTCATTCGCCGAAGGCGTCCCGCAGGGAACGAGGCGTAGCCTGAAGTAATCCACTTTGTTTGGATTGCCACGCCTCACGCTGTGTGCTTCGCCAAAGGCGGACAAAGTCACGGCATCGGCTTGCAATGACAATATTTTTTAATCGTCATTTTTAGTAATGAATGATGGAAAATAAAAGTATCGTCATTATTAGGCTATTTATAGCCGAAGTAATCCAAATTAAATAGATTATTTAAACTAAAAATATTTCAAAAACTAAAAAATATTGCCATTAATAAAAGTAATTTTTTAACTTCTTAATCCTAAAAAATCACCCCAAATATAAAATTATGACTATATATCATCATAATTTTATAAATTTTAAGAAATTTTATTAATTTTTTCAAAAAAATTTGCAGAAAATACTTGACAAATTTAAAATAATTTACTATACTATTAGCATAAATAATTTTTTAATCAAGGAGAGAATTAAATGCTAAAAGATATTGTATTAGCTACGATTACGCCATTTGATAAACAAAATAAAATAGATTTTAAGAGTAATGAAAAACTTTTAGAATTTTGGAGAAATGGCGGCATAAATACATTTTTTATATGTGGAACTTGTGGCGAAATGATGAGTCTATCCATAGACGAAAGAAAATCTGTAATAGATTTTTATACAGAAAGGAAAAAGGATAACGAGCATATTTGCGTTCATATAGGCGGAACATCGGTTCAAAATATTATAGAATTAGCTAATTACTCTGAATCTAAAAATGCGGATAGCGTATGCATAGTAACTCCTAATTATTATAAAATTAGTCAAGAAGAGTTAATAGAATATTATAGAAATATATTGAAAAATATACCAAATAAGGAAGTGTATTTATATAATATTCCTCAATGCACAGGATTAGATTTACTACCAGAATCTTTGTTAAAACTTTCAAATGAATTTTCTCAAATAGCTGGTATAAAATATAGTTTCTTTGATTTTAATAGGATTCATAAATATTTATATGTAAATCCTAAAAAAATTAGAGTTCTTTCGGGAACTGACCATATGCTTGTTGCATTAATATCAAGCGGAGTTAAAGGAATTATATCGGGAATAGGTTGCGTATATCCAGATATATTTGTAAATCTTTTAAATGCTTTTAAAGAGCATAATCAAGAAAAGGTTATGATTTTGCAAGAATTTGCCATAGAAATAGCTGAAATAATGGAATATGGATATATACCAATATTTAAAGAATCATTGGCTTATAAAGGTTTTTGTGAGTCTTATTGTAGAAATCCTTATCAACCTATGAGCGATATACAAAAGAATAGTTTAATAGAAAAATTAAACTCATGGGAAAAAAGATTAAATAAAGCTATAAATTAATAAAATTTAAATAAAAACAAAGGAGTATTTTATGTTCAAAAAGATTTTTTTATTAATTTTATCAATCACAATTATTTCATGCTCTGAAAAAGAGTATCCTTCAAGGAATATCACTTTAGTAGTTCCTTATTCTCCAGGCGGAGCATCTGACCAAACGGCAAGAGTTTTCGCACAAATGTTGGAGAAAGAATTAGGCGTTCCCGTTGTCGTTGAGAATAGAACGGGAGGAGCTGGTTCTGTAGGTTTAGCCTATGTTCAAAAAAGTAAACCCAACGGTTATATAATGAGTTATATGCCTGTGGAATCCTCAATGCTTGAAGCTTTGGGATATGTTCAACTTAAACCTGAAGATTTTACTTTTTTAGGAAGAGCGACTATCGTTCCCGCTACAGTTACGGTTAGAAGCGATTCGCCCTGGAACACATTTGAAGAATTTATAGAATATGCAAAAGCTAATCCTCAAAAAATAAGAATAGGGAATTCTGGTCCTGGTTCTATATGGCATATGGCTGGTATAGTGTTAGGAAGGGAATTCGGCGTGGAATTTACGCATATTCCTTTTGACGGCGGGGCTTCGGCAGTTGCAGGATTATTGGGCAATCATATAGAAGCCGTAACGGTATCCGAATCGGAAGTTCTTTCTGGAGTTCTCGATGGAAATTTAAAGATACTTACCACAATGGGCGACCAAAGAGGCACAATATCTAAAGAAATACCTACATTAAAAGAACTTGGTTATAATGTAGTAATGATGGGTTGGGGAGGTTTTGCAATACCCGCTAATGCATCCCAAGATATTTTGGATAAATTAATACCTACATCGGAAAAAATACTTCAATCTACAGAATTCCAAGAACAAATGGTAGAAAGAAGTTTGCAGTCTGGATACTTGGATGCTCAACAAATGCAAGTATTTGCTAAAGAACAATATGATTTGTTTATGCAACTTGCTAAAGAAGTAAATTTAAAATAAGCAACTTAAGGGATATGGTATGAACTCTTTAATTATATCAATATTTTTTCTAATAGTCGGCTGTTTTTTTAGTATAAATAGTGTTCCGTTAATAAAACCAAACAGTAGCAATATAAATTTAGAACCTGGAGTATTTCCAATGTTTTTAGGAATATTATTAATTATAATTTCTTTATTTATTATTGTTTCATCAGTTTTGCAAATAATTAATGGAAAAAGAAAAGGTATTAAAACAAGCGATAATAATAATGAGGCAGAAGTTTCATCTTATGCTATAAAAGATATTATTGTTGTTACAATTTCTATAATCATTTTTATAGTTATATGGCAGCTTATAAACTTTTTTGTCGGTTTAGTAATATTGATTTTTGTCTTATTTAAATTATTTGGTATATTTAAATTAAAAAATTATATTATTTTTGCCATATCCCTTTCGTTAGTTATTTATGTGGTATTTAGTTTAATATTAAAATTAAATCTTTAAGGATTTTACTATGGAATTTATTAACGCTTTAATTTCATTAATTAATCCGAGCGTATTAATGTTTTTATTAGTAGGCGTATTTTTAGGCAGTTTAATAGGAACTCTACCAGGACTTACGGCTACTATGGGAATAGCATTATTAGTGCCTTTAACTTTTTGGTTGGATTCCACAAGCGGATTCGCTATGCTTATAGGTTTATGGAATTCGGCTATTTGGTCTGGAGGTATTTCCGCTATATTAATAAATACGCCTGGAACTCCCGCTTCTATAATGACGACATTGGATGGATATGAATTGACTAAAAAAGGAAAGGCTAGGCTTGCATTAGATATTAATACCGTAGGTTCTGTTTTTGGCGGATTATTTAGCACATTAATCTTAATAGTATTTGCTTTTCCTCTTTCTAAAATAACTCTTAAATTTGGTCCTCCAGAATATTTTGCTCTCGGAGTATTCGGTTTGACGATGATGATTGCTATAGGTGGCACAACTTTAGCTAAAAGTTTAACTATGGGAATTGCTGGTTTATTAATAGCTACTATAGGT
The DNA here is from genome assembly GCF_050873525.1 of Brachyspira sp. Classification (GTDB taxonomy): domain Bacteria; phylum Spirochaetota; class Brachyspiria; order Brachyspirales; family Brachyspiraceae; genus Brachyspira. The sequence continues at coordinate 12,879 of NZ_JBNMIZ010000015.1, forward strand.
TCAGATGCCGTTGTCGGCGCTCAAAGATTTACTTTTGGAAATATAAATTTAATACAAGGAATTAATTTTATAGCCATGTTAATCGGAGCTTTAGGATTAAGCGAAATACTTTATCAAATAGCGACTCGTGAATTTTTTGGCAATCGTGATACAAATATAAAATTTGGAGACGAAAAAATAAATCTTTCTATTTTGAAAAAAATATTTTTGCCTTCTGTAGCTTCATCTGGAGTTGGAATTATAGTCGGAGCTATTCCAGCCGCGGGAGGCGATATAGCTTCAATTATTTCTTATGGACAGGCTAAAAAGTTATCAAAAAATCCACAAGAATATGGAAAAGGCTCTTTAGTAGGTTTGGCTATAAGTTGCGTCACAAATAATTCGGTTATCGGCGGAGCTTTAATAACGATGCTTACTTTAGGTATTCCAGGAGATACGGTTACAGCCATATTGATAGGAGCGTTAATAAGTTATGGCGTTCAACCTGGCGCACAAATGTTTACAAATAATGCAGGGTTAGTATATACTATTATGTGTTTAATGGTTTTAGCTAATATTATTATATTAATCTATGGGCTTTTAATGACTCGGGTTATGAGTAAATTTTTAAAATTGAAAAAAGAATATATTTGGGCTTCCGTTATAGTATTTAGTTTAATCGGAAGTTATGCTTTACAATATTCTTTATTTGATGTGTCCGTGATGCTTTTATTTAGTTTGCTTGGTTTAATAGCTAAAATAAATGATTATCCGCTTGGACCGTTTATATTAGGATTTTTATTAGAACCAATTATAGAATCCAATTTTAATAGAAGTTTAGTATTATCTTACGGTTCTATTGACTTTTTATGGAGCAGACCTATAACCATATTATTTTTAGGATTTTCTATAATATCCGTTTTAATATCTATGGCAATAGAAGTAAGAAATAAAAAAAGAAATATAAAATATAACGATTAAATTTTAGATATTTATTATTTTGAAATATAATTTATAATAAATATAAGTCGAGGATAAAATACAATGAAAAAAATAATGAACGAAGCCGAAAATTTTGTTGATGAAACTATAGAGGGCATAATTTATGCTTATAGCGATAAATTAAAACTCTTAAACGGCGATAAGAGAATAATTATTACTAATTTTCCCGTTGAAAAAGGAAAAGTCGGAATAGTAACGGGTGGAGGAAGCGGACATTTGCCCGTATTTTTAGGATATGTCGGAGACGGTATGCTGGATGGATGCGCGGTTGGAAATGTATTTGCATCACCTTCGGCTAATAAAATGACGGAGATGATTAAAGCATGCGATTACGGAGCTGGAGTATTATGCCTATACGGAAATTACGGAGGCGATAACATGAATTTCGACATGGCATGCGAAAACGCCGATTTTGAAGATATTAAAACCGCCACGATAAGAGTTAAAGACGATATAGCTTCCAATGAAGATATTGGTAAAAGAAGAGGCGTAGCTGGAATGGTATATGCATTTAAAATAGCTGGAGCTGCCGCTAAAAAAATGATGCCTTTGGAAGAAGTGGTAAGAGTTACGGAAAAGGCTTTAAGTAATATACGAACTATGGGAATCGCTTTATCGCCATGTATAGTTCCCGAAGTTGGAAAACCTACTTTTTCTATTAAAGAAGATGAAATAGAAATAGGAATGGGGATACATGGAGAGCCAGGTATAGAAGTAAAAAAAATGATGACTGCCAACGAAATAGCGTCCGCGATATTTGAAAAAATAACTACCGAAATATCGTTAAATGAAAACGATGAAGTATCGGTAATGGTTAATGGACTCGGAGGAACGCCTTTAGAAGAGCAGTTAATAGTATATAGACAATTGCATATATTATTAAAAGAAAAAAAAGTTAATTCTTATATGCCGCATATAGGCGAATTTGCGACTTCTATGGAAATGGCAGGGCTTTCTATATCGATTCTCAAATTGGATAACGAATTAAAAGAACTTTTAAGATATCCCGCTATGACGCCTTTTTATACTAATCATAACAAATAAATTTTAATATTTAAAATAATTATGGAAGGAATATAAAATGGAAAGCGTAGATTTAGTAAATATTGTAAAATCTATTAGCAATATAATGGACGAAAATAAAGATTATTTAATAGAATTAGACGCGCAAAACGGAGACGGAGATTTAGGCATTTCAATGTCTAACGGATTTAAGGCTTTGGTATCTTTTTTAGAAAATAATAAAGAAACCGATATAGGAAAAGTATTCATGAAAATGGGTTCTGCGTTTAATGAAGCGTCTCCATCTTCGCTAGGAACTATACTTTCTTTCGGCATGATTGGAATGGCAAAATCTCTGAAAGGCAAAAATAAAATCGAATTAATAGATATAGCCCAAGCGTTTGAAAATGGAATAAAAACCATAATGGATAAGGCTGATTCAAAATTAGGCGAAAAAACTATATTGGATTCGTTATATTACGGAGCGGAAACTTTAAAGAATAATTCAAATCTATCTCCTAAAGAAGCGTTTGAAAAAGCTTTTAAATCCGCTTCGGAAGGTTCTGAAAATACAAAAAATATGAAAGCAGTTCATGGAAGAGCGAGCTATTATGGAGATAAAAGTATAGGAATTCTTGACGGCGGTTCCGTTGTAGGAAAATTAATTTTTGAAGGAATATATAATTATTATATTAAGATTTCTTAAATGAATAAAAAAATTTTAGTAATAGGAAGCATAAATAAAGATTTGGTTGTCGTAGCTCCAAGATTTCCTAAAGAAGGCGAAACGATACTTGGAAAAGATTTTTATGCGGGAAACGGAGGAAAAGGCGCGAATCAGGCAGCGGCTATAGCGAAATTGGGCGGAGACATTGCCATACTCGGAGCGGTTGGAAACGATAATTTTGGTAAAGATTTATCCGATTCTTTATCTTCAAATAAAGTCAATATAGATAATCTTATAATCAAAGAAAATGTTTCTACAGGAATCGCTTTTATTACGGTAACCGAAAGCGGAGCGAATAATATAATAGTCGCACAAGGAGCAAACGCTTTAATTACTAAAAACGACATTAAAGAAGAATTGATAAATAACTTCGACATTATAGTTATGCAATTAGAAATTCCTTTGGAGATTGCAAAATATGCGGCAAGCATTTCAAAAAAACTTAATAAAACCGTAATTTTAAATCCTTCTCCAGCGGTAAAATTGGACGAAGAATTTTTAAGTTATATCGATATTCTTATTCCAAACGAAACCGAAATAGATATAATCGGCGGAATAGATTATGTTTTTGACTGCAAAGTAAAAAATATTATTTTAACTTTAGGAAAAAACGGCTGCGAATTAATAACAAAAGAAAATAATAAAATTAACAGAAAAAAATTTAACGCTTACGATGTGAAAGTTGTCGACACTACGGCGGCGGGAGATAGTTTTTTGGGCGGAATAGTGAGAATGCTATCCGAAAATAAAACAATCGAAGAAGCAATAACATTTGCAATTAAAGTTTCAAATATAACCGTTACGAGAAAAGGCGCAATCGATTCAATTCCTACTTACGATGAAGTAATCGGTAAAAATTGGAATTAAAATTTCGTTAAAATAATTTAAATTAAAAGTAATTAGGAATTATTATGGAAATCTCCGAAAAAACTTTAAAATTCTTACTCAATATGCAGCAAAACGAAATCAACGAATATCATGTTTATTTGAATTTGACTAAATTCGTTAAGAAAGAAGACGATAAAAAAGTTTTAATGGATATAGCGAAAGAGGAATTAATGCATTCAAAAACTTTGGAAAAATATACAAATAAAAAATTGAAACCTCAAAAATTGAAAGTTTTTAAATTCTTTATTTTAAGCGTAATATTCGGCTACACTTTCGTAATTAAAATAATGGAAGGCGGAGAGAAAAACGCGGAATATATTTATTCAAAAATAGTGGAAGAAATTCCAGATGCTAAAAAAATTGCTTTTGAAGAAGACGAACATGAAAATAAATTAATCTCAATACTTGACGAAGACAGATTAAAATATATCGGCTCGATGGTTTTGGGTTTAAGCGACGCGCTCGTTGAAATAAGCGGAACTTTAGCGGGATTAAGTTTTGCTTTGCAGAATAATAAACTTGTCGCTCTATCAGGAATAATCACGGGAATATCGGCGACTTTATCAATGGCTTCTTCCGAGTATCTTTCGGCAAAATCGGACGGGGATAAAAACGCTTTCAAATCTTCTTTATATACGGGAATAATTTATTTGATAACGGTAAGTTTTTTGATAACGCCTTATTTGATTTTTCCAGACGATAAATGCGTCTATGCCTTGATTACGATGATTTTTATAGTCGTGTTTATAATATTTATTTTTACTTATTATGTTTCGGTTGCAAAATCAATTCCGTTTGGAAATAGATTTTTTGAAATGGTTAGCATAAGTTTAACGGTTGCGGGAATAAGTTTCTTTATAGGAATCTTGGTTAAAAATTTTTTAGGAATAGATATTTAATTAATAATTATGAAAGAATTTAAATATAAAATAGAATTAAAAGATTTTATAGATTTTCAGCTTCATTATTTGAAAATAAACTCTCAAATAAAATCTTCGACTAAAAAAACTATTATAATTTTAGCGGTTATTTATATATTATTAATCGTAATTATGATTTCATTTTTTAAAGGCGACAATTATTTAATAATCATTCCCGCGATTTTATTATCCGCTTTATTTTCGATAATACAAATAAAAACTTATAAAAATCGTTTGGAAAAAAATATAATAAAAAAGATTTATAGATATGCCGAATCGGGTAAACTTGACGGGATATTCGGCAATAAAATTCTGACAATATACGAAGACAAATTTATTTTCAAAGAAGATAGAGGCGAAACTACTTTTAATAAATCATATATAAAAAATATAGATTTTAGCGATAAGTCGATTTTTATTTACACGGACATCGCTTCCGCAATAATCGTTCCAAAAAGTTATTTGAGTAAAGAAGATATTGATTTTTTAATGAATTATAAAAAATAACGGACAAATTTTTACTTTCAAATTTTTATTCGTCATTCGCTCTGCGTCTCTTCGGAAAGCCCATTGTGTGCAAGATATAGAATAATGCAATAATGCAAATGGACGCAAGGGGTTAAAACCCCTTGTTATTAGAAATATTAACAAAATTCTAAATTTAGATTGCTTCGCATTTTTGCAAATGCTCGCAATGACAGTAAATAAATGCTCGCACACTCTGTGTGCCTCGCCAACGGCGGACTTCACTCTGTGGGCTTTTAGCCTAGTCTTGGCAATGACAATGACATATAAAGCAAAGTTGCAATTACAATCTTTTTTTATCGTCATTACGAGCGATAGCGAAGTAATCCAATTAAAATAAAATTTTATTTTAAAAATTTAACTTTATTAAAATAGTAGATTGCTTCGATTTATAAATAAATCTCACAATGACAGTGTAAAAAATATTGTCATTGCGAACGAAGTGAAGCAATCTATAAAATAAAAAACGGCTTATACTATTTAAGTATAAACCGTTTTTTATTTTTGACTTTATTATTTTCTAATTACTTATCCCAGTAAGGAACGAAGCTGTAGAAATATTTATTATAATACCAGCCTTCGGATAAGAAAAGTGACCTATTCAATTTATATCCGTAATTGTTTTTAGGATTTTGTCCTATATAAGTCGTTTCGTCTTCTATCCAAGTTCTGCCTACATATAATCCTTTTGCATCATATTGATTGTCGCTGTAATAAATATCAAGCGCGTATTCCTTTTTAGGATTAGGTCCATATCCGCCTTCCACTCTAACTTTTCCAACATTAACCACTATAACTTCCAAGTCGCCTTTATATCCGTTTAATACGGATTGTCTCGTAGGTTTGCCTTCGGATATTCCCATAAATATGTTTATACCTTCGTCATCCCAGTTTCCGCTTGCAGGATTCGTTTTTGCGTAAGTTCTGTAAAGTCCGCCTATCGTATAAGCGCCTTCATGCTGTCCGCCTTTATACTGAACTATAACTCCTGCGACAAATTTCTTTAATGCCGTTTGATTCATTCTGTTAGCATGCCATATATCCAAGTTATTATCGAATAAATAATAATCGTTTCCGCTTTTCAAATTTGCTTGAGAGTTTCCGTTTTTAGCGTTTCTGATATAAAAAGGTTCGTTAGCGTAAGCGACTCTTTTTATAAACTTCTTCCAAAGCTGATTGATTTTGTTCGTGTCGGAAGAGTTAACCCAAGTGTATTCCCAGTTTCCGTTTCCGTCATGAACTCCCGCCCAAGGAAGAAATACTCTAAAATTCTCGTCATGCAACTTTTTAGAAGTTTCTGGGGTTGATGGCTGTGAAGGTTGTTCGCTTCCGCTGTTTCCTCCAGAAGACTCTCCGCTGGTAGAACCGCTGACAAAATCTATTTTATAGTCTTTTCCAAAAGAAGGAAGAGAACTTGCGGGTCCCGTATTTTCAACGGAAGGGGCTTCGGTCCATGTGTTTTCATCGCCGATTTCAGGGTCTGCAGCGGAAGAACAAGCCGCCAAACCCAATGTTAGCATTAAAGCCAATAAACTGATAGTTAATTTTTTTGTAATAGTCATACAAATACTCCTTTGTAATAAATTATTAGGTCTATTCAAACCTTACATCCATAAGATAGCAATTATCTGCAAATAGACAATAACTTTTTTAAATATTGAATTAAAAAATAAACAACTTGATAAAAAGCGAATTTTTGATATAATAAAATAATTTCAATGATAGTAAATAAACGACAATAAAATAATTTAGTTTGTTTTTATTAAAGGATAATTTATGTCTAAAGTTATAGCTATAGTAAATCAGAAGGGCGGAGTCGGGAAAACTACAACCGCAGTTAATTTAAGCGCGGCTATAGCGGATATGGGATATAAAACTCTTTTAATAGATATTGACCCGCAGGCGAATACTTGTCTGGGAATAGGAATTTCAAGATTGGATATGGATAAAGGAATATACGATTTGCTTATTGGGGACGCTAATGTAAACGAAGTTATAATGAAAACTTATAAAGAAAATTTATATATTATTCCTTCGGACTCGGATTTGGTTGGCGCGCAAATAGAACTCGTAAGCGAAATTGGAAGAGAGTTCAAATTAAAAAAAGCAATAGAATCCATTAAAAACGATTACGAATATATATTGATAGACTGCCCGCCGACTTTGGGAATACTTACATTAAACGCATTAACCGCCGCCGATTCCGTTCTTATTCCTATTCAATGCGAATTCTACGCTTTGGACGGAGTAGCCGAACTCAATAATACAATCTCGCTCGTGAAAGAAAATTTGAATCCCGAATTAAATATCGAGGGAGTAATTTTGACTATGTATGACGGAAGAACAAAATTAAGTTCCGATGTTGTTAGAGAAGTCGTTAATTTTTTCAAAGAGAAAACTTATAAAACGATGATTCCAAGAAATGTCAGGTTAAGCGAAGCGCCGTCTTACGGAAAAGCGATAGAAGATTACGATAAAGAATGCATAGGGGCAAGAAGTTATAAAGAATTTGCAAGAGAGTTTGTAGAGAAATCTAAAATATAAAATTCGGAGAGATACTATATGAGCAGAAAAGGAGGACTTGGACAGGGAATGAACGCCCTTATAAAATCGGGAGACAGAGATATAAAAAAAGCAGTCGAAGAAGCGGAAAAAAACGGAGTATTGGAAATTGACATTAAACTTATAGAAATGAATCCCGACCAGCCGAGAAAAGTTTTTAACGAAGAACAGATTAAAGGACTTGCCGAATCGATAAAAGAAAACGGATTAATAAACCCGATAACTTTAAGAGAGAAAGACGGGAAATTTCAAATAATATCGGGCGAGAGAAGATTTCGCGCATTTAAATTTTTGGAAAGAAATAAAGTTCCAGCTTTGGTATTGAAAAATATCGCCGATTCTAAAATGCTCGAACTTACTTTGGTAGAAAATATTCAGAGAGAAGATTTGAATGCGATAGAAATAGCTAAAAGTTATAAAAAATTAATTTACGATTTAAATATAAAGCAGGAAGAATTGGCAAATAGAGTGGGAAAAAGCAGAAGCGCCGTTTCAAATTCTATGCGAATACTCGATTTGAGCGAAAATATTCAGAATATGATATTGCAGGGAAAACTCACGGAAGGACATGCGCGAGCCATTTTGTCGTTGACAAGCGAAAAAGAAAGAGAAAATTTTGCAAAAATAATTGTCGAAAAAAATTATTCCGTTCGAGAATGCGAAAGAATAGTAAAAGAAAAAAAAGAATCGAAAAATATTCAAAGCAAAGAAACTCCTAAAAAAGACCCGAATATAAAAAAACTTGAAAACGATTTGGAAAAAATATTTTCAACGAAAGTTAATGTTATAGATAAAAACGGAAAAGAAGGAAAAATAATTATAGAATATTACAGCGCGGACGATTTATCGAGAATAATGGATATGCTTGACAATATTGATTTGGAGCAAAATTCCTCGAAACCTAAACTCGAATATTAGGAGATATTTTGAAGATTTCTAATATTTTAAAATGTATAATCTTTTTAGTTTTATTTTCTTTATCTCTATATGCAAAAGAAAAATCGGAAATAGATAAAAAAAAATTAAATGTGGCGACTATCGATTTGGATAATCATTTTAAAATAAATAAAGAATTAAGAAGAGAAACCGTTAGAACCATAAATAGATTTCATTATTTGAAACAAAAAAAAACAATAACCGTTGACAGAGCAAAAAAAAGATTATCGGGAACGAACGAATTAAATATTGAAGAAGGTTTAACCGTAGCGTCAAATTTAAATGTGAGAATTGCGATATTGATTGACAGCGAAAGAGTATTAATAACGAACGAAAATGCCACAAATACCAGAAATACTTTAAGCAATAATCCCAAAGAATATCGGCTTTCAAATAATTATAAAATAGTATTCGATTCCGTTTCAAATAATATTTTTATAAGAGGAACTAATTCAAATTTGACAAATAATTTAACTTCCGTAAATAGCGGATATGGCGGCGAAAATGAAGGAGAAAGATACGAATTCAGATATAATTTCAATGTGGTTGACATTAAAACCGACAATATTTTAAAAGAATATAAATCCGTTTCATCGAACGAGGCAATATCCACAGTTCAGAGAATATCCGAGTATTTGGAAGCCTATTTGTCAAAAATGGTATTCGATTCTTTTGAAAAGAGAAATAATAATATTGAATTAAATTTTGAAATAGAAAAAGTTTCTTCGGACAATCGCACTAATTCTATATTGAGCAAAGGCGAAGTTACGGAAGGCGATTCAATAAATATTAAATTTAGTCCGAATAGAGACGGTTATTTATATATATTCGCTTTGCAAAATAACGGCAATATGATTTTGATGCATCCGAACGATTTTAATAATTTTGTAAATACGGACAATATTCAAAAAGACGAAATTGAAGCGGGAGAAAATTATATTATTCCGCCCGAAGATTCTAAATTTCGCATAGTCGTGAGTCCTATGGATATTGACAAAAATTCGGAAATAGAAAATATCGACAGTTTTTACGCCGTTTATTTGAGAAGAAATCAAAAATGGATTGTCGGGCAGTATTTCAGCGGAGACGGTTTCAAAATGGCTAGTAGAAATAGAGTCGCGGAATTCACTTTCAAATTAAAAAGCAGATTGAAAGTAAAATACGAATGGCAGATAGAAAAAATATATTTAAATGTGGTTTCAAAATTAAAAGAGAGATAAATTATTGACTTTAATTTAGAATGAAATATTATTAATTAAATGAAAGATAATAATTTAGTTTTAAGTATATTTAATGATTTTTTAGAGAATATTCCCAAAATATTGTCGGAAATAAAAGAGTTTATAAATAAAAATCCGATAGAATATAACATTATTAAAGAAGCGAACATTCTATACGATGAAGTTTCAAATACGATATTGCTTACATCGTTTTTTAACATAACAATTAACGAAATAAAAATTGGAAATTATTTTTTAGAATATTTAAGAAAAAATAAAAAAATTGATTTTTCAACCGATATACTTCAATATGATTTGGATATACAAAAAGAGCAATTTGAGAAAGATGAAAATTTTAAAGGACGATTTGATATTAAATTTGAATCTAAAAAAGATAAGTTTGTATTGGTTATAGAAAATAAAATATATTCGCAAGAAACAAGCGAAAGCCAAGTAAATAAATATATAGAATTATTAAAAAATAACTATAAAGATTATAAAATTCATGTATTATATTTAACGCCTTACGGAAGTTCGGCAAATATATCCGAAGACAATAGCGTATATTACTCTAAAATAATACATGACGATATAGCAAACTTTATAGAAGAATTTTCATTAAAAAATAAAAATATATTAAATACTAATAAATATAAAAATGTATTAATCGCTATGGAGCAAATAAAAGAAGCCGAAAAAATAATTAGCGAAACTACGGAGAATATAAAAATGGAAAAAGGAATAATATTAAAAGAATTAAAAGACAAGATTTTTAATAAAGATATAACTATTATTAAAGAATATTCGAATATTATTAATTATAGCAAAGAAATTCTCGATACAAAATTGAAAATAGAATTTTATAAA
>NZ_JBNMIZ010000016.1:0-22989 GCF_050873525.1 Brachyspira sp.
GCTATTGACTCTGGAGTTAACTCCAATGTTATAATAATTAAAAAAATAAAATAAACAGGAGGTCAGGAATGACTAAAACATCAAAAATCATAACTTTATTACTTGCGAGCTTTGTATTGTTTTCTTGTGGTAATAAAGCAAACGCTCAAAACAATACAAGCAGAACGGAAGAAGCAAATATTATGACAGCGGATTATAAAGAAAATTCCGCGAACGCGATTAATATTGCCGCTAACGATAATAATAAAATTCTTGTCGTTTATTTTACTTGGAGCGGAAACTCAAGGACTTTGGCGGGATATGCGCGAGAAATAACGGGCGGCGATATATTTGAAATTGTTCCAGCTCAGCCATATCCGAGTCAATACCAAGCGACTGCCGAACGGGGTAGAAAAGAAGTAAATGATAATTATTTGCCAGCGATTAGAAACCAGATTAATAATCTATCTTCTTACGATACGATAATATTATGCTATCCAAATTGGTTTGGAACGATTCCGCAAATAGTGAAGGGATTTTTGCAGGATAACGATTTTTCTGGAAAAACTATCGCTCCAATATGCACGCATGAAGGTTCGAGGATGGGAAGAAGTTTAACCGATATAAGAGCTTTATGCCCTAATTCCACTATAACGGAAGGTTTGGATGTCAGAGGCGGAAGCGTTGGCGGCGCGAGAAATACGGTTAGAGATTGGATAAATAAAATTGGGATAAATAAATAAAATTATTTGTGGAGAAAAAATTACAATGAAGAATTTAAATAATTTAATTAAGAAAATTATTCCGTTTATTATTACGACATTTGCATTATCATGTTCTAATAATGTTTCAAACGATTTTCCATCTCCGCCTTTAGAAACTTCTTTAATTAAAAGCGGAACGGGACAAAAATTCAAAGGTTCGGAAGAATATTTTACGGGAGAAGTTGAAGGCGAATATTTAACAACTCCGAATAGCGCCTCACAATTTGGAGTAGGCTATGTAACTTTTCAAGCTGGAGCAAGAAGCGCTTGGCATACTCATCCAGCGGGACAGCATTTAATAGTGCTTGAAGGAATAGGGCTTACGCAGGAAGAAGGAAAACCGATACAAGAGTTGAGAGTGGGAGATGTTTTATACTGTCCGCCTAATGTAAAACATTGGCATGGAGCGTCTCCAAATTCCTATATGAAACATGCCACAATAACGGGAGTTTCAAACGGTTCGAGCGTGACTTGGATGAAAAAAGTGACGGACGAAGAATATAACAATAGATAAATTAAAAAATTAAATAAAAAAATTAAATAAAAAATAAAAATTACATATTGACTCTGGAGTTAGCTCCAATGTTATAATTAAACAATAAAAAATTAAAATAATGCCAGATATAAATCATGGCGAGGAGAAAAAAATGCTAAAACAAAAAAACATTTTCATTATTGCGATTGTTATATCCATATTTTTAATTTATGGATGCAATGGCAAAAACGACAGCCAAAATAACCAATACGAAGGAAAAATTATTTTGGACGAACAGGGAAGTTTCGCTTTCGGCGGAATAGTAACCGAAGCGGCGGGAGAGTTCAACGGATACGAATTATTTCCAAGCTCAGACGGACAAACTTATCATAGCGACCATGGATACGCTTTTTATCAAATTCCAATTAACGCGAGAAAATATCCAATCGTATTTTTGCATGGAGGCGGACAATCGGCAAGAAGTTTTGAAACCACTCCAGACGGCAGAGAAGGATTTCAAAATATATTTTTGAAAAAAGGTTTTAGCGTATATTTGGTTGACCAGCCAAGAAGAGGAAGAGCGGGAAGAGGTTCGGTTTCGGCTACTATTGATGCAGCGCCAAACGAACAATATTTATTTAATTGGTTCAGATTAGGATTTTATCCAGATGTTAATGAAGGAGTTCAATTCAAAATGGACGAAGAAACTTTGAATCAATATTATCGTCAGGCTACTCCGAATACGGGAGATTTTGACGAAGAGGTAATATCGGATGCGATGTCGGAACTCTTTAATAAAATAGGCGAAGGAATTTTACTCGCTCATTCGCAAGGAGGCGGACCAGCTTTCTTTACGGCTATAAAAAATGATAAAGTTAAATCTTTGGTTTTATACGAGCCAGGCGGTTGCACTTTGCCTTTTCCAGCGGGAGAGATGCCTTCTTCAAACGATATTACTATGCCAGCCTTTCTTCCTATTCAAGAAATAAGCGTGGAAGATTTTAATAAACTCGCTCAAATTCCAATAGTTCTTTATTTCGGAGATTTTATTCCAAACGAACATTCGGAAAATCCTTTTGCGGAAGAATGGAGATTAAGAATTGGATTAATGAAAATTTGGGAAGATACTTTAAGAAAACATGGCGGAGATGTGGAAATAGTTATGCTTCCAGATAAGGGAATATACGGCAATACGCATTTTCCATTTTCAGATTTGAATAATGTAGAAGTGGCAGATTTGCTTTATAAATATCTTGAAGAAAAAAAATTAAATTAAATTATTTTAGAATAAAAATTTAATTAAAAAATTACGGAGATATAAAAACTATGAATAAAATAAAATATTTAATAATTTCAATATTTGTCGTTTTGTTTATTTTTTCATGCGTAAAAAATTCTCAAAGTTCGTCAAATATGGTCGGAGAAAGAACAATGAAAGCAAACGAAAAATATAAAGAATTATTGGGGAGAGATTTTGCAGTTTCAAAAGAAGACGAAGATTTGCAAAATATATTCAATAATTTCGTTTACGGAGAGGTTTATAATCATGGAAATTTAGAACCGAAGTTAAGAGAGCTAATAACTTTAGTATCTCTTACGGCAAGTCAGGGAAATAGCATGATAGCGGAACATGTCGAAGCGGCTTTGAATGTCGGGGCGAATGCGATTGAAATAAAAGAGGCTTTGTATCAATGCGCTCCTTATGTTGGTTTTCCGAGAGTATTTGCCGCGTTGGAAGAAGCGAATAAAGTTTTTAAAAATAAAAATATAAAACTTCCTCTTCAGTCTCAATCTACCGTTTCGGAAGAGACGAGATTTGATAGAGGCTTGGAAATACAAACTAATACTTTCGGACGAGGCATATTGGACGCTTATATAAACGCTCCAGCAAATCAAAAACATATTCGCGAATATTTGTCTTCCATGTGTTTTGGAGATTTTTATACGAGAGAAGGTTTGGACATGAAAACGAGAGAGCTTTTGACTTTCATAATGATAATCTCTCTTGGCGGACAAGAATCTCAAGCCACTGGACATGCTACGGGCAATTTATCCGTTGGCAATAGCAAAGATACTCTTATAGAAGCGGTGACTCAATGCATTCCGTATATAGGCTATCCGAGAACTTTAAATGCCATAGCGATAATAAACAGAATCAATTAATTTTAAGGAGGCGATAAACAAAAATAATTGAAAAAAATAATTGAAAATAAAAAATCAAAATTTTAAAAAATTTAATACAAAGAAAAAATTAAAAAATGCCATATATAAGATTTGGCAAGGAGATAAAAATGAATAGTAGAAAAAATATAAAAATTTTAACTTTGATAATTATTCTAACGCTTTTTAATGCATGCGCTAAAAAAGAACAATCAATACAAACAGAAAAAAAGGAGAATACAATGAATATTGCAAATACAAGCGAAGAGGCAAGAAGAAATGCCTCAAAAAATCCATTCGGTTTGGTATATGAAGGAGCTATAACCGAAAACGAAAAAGGAAAAGTTAATATAATTCCCGTTTCCTATAATATAAGGGAAAATAAAATCGTGGCTAATATTTACATTCCCGCGAATTTTGATTCTAATCAAAAATATCCCGCTATAGTCGTAGCTCATCCAAACGGCGGAGTGAAAGAACAAGTTTCTGGACTTTACGCTCAAAGACTTGCCGAATTAGGATATATCCACGATAGCTTTTGACGCGGCATATCAAGGAGGAAGCGAAGGTTTGCCAAGAAATATAGACACTCCAGCAAATCGAGTGGAAGATATTAGAGCGGCAGCCAATTTTTTATCTACTTTTAATGGAGTGGATGTCGACAGATTGGGAGTTTTGGGAATTTGCGGAGGCGGAGGATATACCATTAAAGCCTCTCAAACGGATAAGAGACTTAAAGCGGTTGCCACTATAAGTATGTTTAACAGTGGGCTTGTTCGCAGAAACGGATTTTTAAATTCTCAAATCGACAGTATTCAAGCGAGATTAAAAGAAGCAAGCGATGCGAGACAAAAAGAAGTTTTAACAGGCGAAGTATCCTATACTGGTTCCGCTCCAACAAAATTGCCAGAAGAGGAACTTTCAAAAATTACTACAGATTTATATAGAGAGGGAGTAATATATTACGGAGATACGCATGCCCATCCTAATTCTACTTTCGTCTATACGACAAGTTCTTTACTCGATTTGATGGCATTTGACGCCTCAGACAATGTAGAACTTATAAATCAGCCGCTATTAATGATTGTGGGAGATAATGCCGATACAAAATATATGAGCGAAGAAGTTTTTGCAAAAGCGAGCGGAACTCAAAATAAAGAACTTTACGAGCTTAAAAATGCTACCCATATTCAAACTTATTTTAGAGCGGATTTGGTGGACGAAGTGGTAAAAAAGCTGGAAGAATTTTACAAAAACAATCTATAATAGGTTAAATAATATTGAATGCGCGATGTGTTAGAATAAATTTTTTTCATGGTTAAATCCTTTGATTTAGAGGTTGTTCCGTATGATTAATAATTCTGCGGGACAATCTTTATTTATAATTATAATTTGATAAAAACTTAAAAAATATACTTTGTAAATTATTTTTCGTATTTACGCAAATATTCAATGACTTTTTCTAAAAATTTTGGATTATCTTTAAATCTTCCAAGTCCCGTATTACAACTATCGCAAATCCATTCTCTGCCTTCTCCCGTTTCATGATTATGGTCTCTTACAAGATTTGCCGTAACTCCAACAATACTTCTTTTTTCGCATATAGGACATACAAAAATACTGCCTTTAGTCGGAGCTATTTTATCCATTCTCTTCTTTTCCGCATTTGAAAGTTTTACTCCGTCTATAGTCTTTCTACATTCTCTACAACTTGGGCGAGTAGTTTTTATTCCTTTGGCGTCGGTTTGATTTACCTCAAAATCATCAGTAGGTTTTAAAATATGGCAAATATTACATATTTTATTTTTATAACCTTTTCCCGTTTTATAAATATCTATAATTTCCAAATTTTCAATTTCTGTTTTTTTGAGTTCATTTTTTCCAATAAATAAAACCATAGCGGAATTTCCATTTAGAGCTTTAATAACGCCTACGGAATTTTTAACGATATTATCTATATCTTTATTTGCTATTACAAAATTATCTATGTCCATATTAAGTCCGATATTTTTTTAATCTATTTTTTGCTATTTCTATATATTCTTCGCTTATATCAACTCCAATAAAATTTCTATTGGACAAAAAAGCCATTTTGCAAGTCGTCCCAGAGCCGCACATTGGGTCAAATACTATATCCCCTTCGTTGCTCCATGATAAAATATGGTCAAGCGCAAGTTGTTCGGGATAAACGGCGGGATGTTGAAAAGCTTCTTTATCCTTTGTAGTTCCGCCTAAACCTACGGCATAATACCAAATATTGCTTTTTGTTTTCTCTTTTTTCAATTCTTTTAGAACTTTATTATTTTTAGCGTCCGCTCCTTTATTTGCAACAAGCATTTCCATACCGTTTCTTACGGTAGGTTCTTTAATCGGGTTAAAAGTTTTAGGTTTTCCTTTAGCAAATATAAACATATATTCATAACTATTTGTATAAGCGTTAGAACGCATAAACGGAGTATTTTTCTTTGCATATATCATAACATCATGAACATTAAAACCGATTTTTTGAAAATATAAAGCCTGTTTAAAACTCGTTAAACTTTTATTGCCGTTTTTAATTTTATCTCCTACAATCCAAACCACAATGCCGCCCTTTTTTATAATTCTGTAAAGCTCGGTCGCTATTTCCTTAAAATTAAAAGTATATCCGTTATAATTTCTTAAATTGTCATAAGGTGGAGAAGTGATTATTAAATCAACGCTATTATCTTCTATATTTTTTTGCATGAAATTAACGCATTCGTCCACATGAAAATTATTTAATATTAGCGATAGGTTTGAATTAGTCTCAAATTTAGTCTTTGTCTGCATAAAAATTATTATCCTTTTTTAAAATAATAATATAGCGTATATATTATTGCAAGTTTAAATTAGAATAAATTTTATCTGTAAATAATCGATATAATTTTTAATTATAATTAGTTATAAAACAAAAGTATTTGCCACAAATCTTTTAATATTTTAAAATCTAAATCAATAAATAATTAAAAGTTAAAAATAATTTCAAATTTTACTATTGACTCTGGAGTCGACTCAAATGTTATAATAATCAAAAAAAAATTAAAAAAATTATTCTTAAGGAGAAACAAAATGCAAAAAAGAAAAATTGGAAATTTAGAAGTTTCGGCAATCGGTATGGGCTGTATGGGTTTTTCACATGGATATGGAAAAACGCCGCCAAAAGAATACGCTATCGATTCCATACGCTCGGCTTATGATTTTGGCTGCGATTTCTTTGATACGGCGGAAGGCTACGGCAAGGAAATGTTTTATGCGGGGCATAATGAAGAAATCGTGGGCGAGGCTTTGCAAGGAATTCGTAAAAATGTATTACTTGCTACGAAATTTCATTTAAGCAATGAGGAAGGCAAAAAAAATTTGTATGAGACGATAAAGTCGCATTTGCTTGAATCTATGAAGAGACTTAAAACGGATTATGTCGATTTGTATTATTGGCATAGGATAAATGAAACTATAGCGTTGGAAGAAGTAGCGCAGGCGATAGCAAAGCTCATTAAAGACGGTTTGATTCGCGGCTGGGGATTATCGCAGGTTGGCGTGAAATATATCGACATAGCCCACAAAATCACGCCTTTAAGCGCGGTGCAAAATATTTATTCTATGATGGAGCGAGAATGCGAGAAAGAGGTTTTTCCATATTGTTTGCAAAATAATATTGCCGTTGTTCCGTTTTCGCCATTAGCGAGCGGATTTTTATCGGGCAAGGTAACTACAAGCACAAAATTTGAAGGCGATGATGTCCGTAAATTTGTCCCGCAGTTAAGTAAAGAAAATATCAACGCCAATCAGCCTTTATTGGAACTAATTACTCAATATGCTAATGAAAAAAATTCTACTCCAGCGCAAATCTCTCTTGCATGGATGTTGCATAAATATTCAAACTGCATTCCAATTCCCGGTTCTAAAAATAAGGAGAGGATTTTAGAAAACTTGGGAGCGTGGAATGTAGATTTAAGCGACAGCGAATTTAACGCTCTGCAAAATGCCATTGATAATATAACAATTCATGGACATAGAGGCATTGAGGAAACCCAGCAAAATGGATTTGGCAATAATTGGAAAAATGAAAATTTTAAAAAATATAAAGAGTAAAAATAAAAAAATTAAATTTTACTATTGACTCTGGAGTTAGCTCCAATGTTATAATTAAAATATTAAAAATTTAAAAATGCCTTATGGCGAAGGAGAAAAAAATGAACATATTAGTAGCATATTTCAGCGCAAGCGGAATAACAAAAGAAGTGGCGGAAAATATAGCCGAAGTTTCGGGAGCGAAATTATTTGAAATCGTCCCAAAAGTTCCTTACAGCAAAGCGGACTTGGATTGGACAAATGATAAAAGTCGTTCCACTATAGAATGCAAGGATAAAAAATGTCGTCCAGAAATCGCAAATACTATAGACATTTCGGAATTTGACGCGATTATTGTCGGCTTTCCTGTTTGGTGGTATAACGCTCCGAATATAATTTTTAGTTTTTTGGAAAGCTATGATTTTAGCGGAAAAATTATAGTTCCTTTTTGCACAAGCGGAGGAAGCGGACTCGACCCTGCTCCTCGTTATATGCAAAAATGCTGTCCTAAAGCGATATTTAAAACTGGCAAGAAATTTAATTTTGCGGAAAATAAAGCTAGCATAAAGAGATGGCTTGAAAGTTTGGGATTGGACAAATAAATAAAAAACAAAAAATACATATTGACTCTGGAGTTAACTCCAATGTTATAATAGTAATACAAAATAAAAAATAAATTAAAAATTTTTAAGGAGAAAATTATGACTATAGCGGAAGTAAGTAAAAAAGTTAATCTTTCGGCGGATACTTTAAGGTATTACGAAAGAATAGGATTGATTCCCGAAGTAAATAGAACGGAATCGGGAATAAGAGATTATACGGAAAAAGATTTGGGACTTGTGGAATTTGTAATATGTTTCAGAAATGCGGGCGTATCTATAGAAACTCTAATAGAATATATGAAGCTCTATAAGAAAGGAGATTCGACTATAGAAGCGAGAAAACAATTATTAATTTCGCAAAGAGAGGTAATTCAAAAAAGATTGGACGAAATTCAAAACACTTTTGAAAAATTAAATTTCAAAATCGATAATTACGAAAAGATTTTAATCAAAAGAGAAAAAGAATTATTAGGGATAAGTAAATAAAAAAATAAATAAACGGTATATTATATATGACTAAAACATTAAAAATCATAACTTTATTGCCCGCCACTTTTTTGTTGTTTTCTTGCGGAAATAAAGCCAATCCTCAAAACAATATGACGGCAAACTCTCCATTTTCAAATCAAACGGTAATCAAACAATATACCGTAAACTCGAAAATATCGGAGGTTATATCGGATTCGGATTTTGGCGATTATGGAAGGTTAATTTTTCCCGTAAATAGCGGATATTACAGCGGAGATACTTTGGGGAATTTAAGGCTTACTTGGTATAACAATATTAATCCTGCAAAAACTGTGGAGATTATAAATTACATGAAATATCATGCGGCTTCAGGCGATAAAATTTTCTTCGATATTTATACGGAAGAAGAAAAAGCGGCTAATCCGTCAAAAGCTAATACGGGATTATTTTTCTTTAAGGGAAAAGCTGGAGAAAAATTTGCTATTTGTAACGCTGGCGGAGGATTTGCTTATGTCGGAGCTATGCAAGACAGTTTTCCGCATGCTTTGGAATTATCCAAAATGGGTTATAACACTTTCGCTTTAATTTATCGTCCAAACTCGCAGACGGCTTGCGAAGATTTGGCAAGGGCAATAAGTTTTATTTTTAGTCATGCTGATGAACTTGAAATAGATACCAACGGCTATTCGTTATTGGGAGGTTCGGCTGGTGCAAGAATGGTTGCATGGCTTGGCTCTTATGGAACGGCTGCTTTTGGAGAAAAAGATTTGCCATCTCCAAGCGCGGTTATTATGCAATATACGGGACATACGGATTATACGAAAAACGACCCTCCGACTTATGCATGCGTAGGCGAAAACGACTGGATTGCAAATTGGCAGACAATGGAGAGAAGGCTTAAAAATATGAGCGCTATTGGAATTCCTACGGAGTTTCACAAATATCCAAATCTCGGGCATGGCTTCGGGCTTGGAATTGGAACTTCTGCGGAAGGCTGGATAAACGATGCGGTAGCTTTTTGGGAAAGGCAAATAAAATAATTAAAATCAAATTTTACTATTGACTCTGGAGTTAACTCCAATGGTATAATTAAACAATAAAATAAAAAATAAACAAAAGATAGGAGAAATTACATGAAAAGTGTAAAATTAAACAACGGCGTAGAAATGCCAAAATTGGGCTACGGCGTATTTCAAATCGAAGGCAAACAATGTGAGCAATGCGTTTTGGACGCTTTGGAAGTCGGCTATCGTTTAATCGACACGGCGCAAGCGTATTACAATGAGGAATTTGTCGGAAATGCAATAAAACAAAGTGGAATTGCGCGAAGCGAGATTTTTATCACTACGAAAGTTTGGGTAAGCGAACACAATTACGAAAAAGCAAAAAAGTCCATAGAAAAATCTATGGAAAAATTGCAAGTTGATTATGTGGATTTAGTTCTTATCCATCAGGCTTTGGGAGATTATTATTCGGCATATAGAGCGATGATTGATTTGTATAAAGAGGGCAAAATCAAGGCGATTGGAATTTCTAATTTTTCAAGCGAGAGAATGGCGGATTTGACGCAATTTAACGAGGTTGTCCCTGCGGTAAATCAAGTCGAAACGCATCCGTTTTTTCAGCAATACGAATTGAATTCTTGGATGAAAAAACTAAATATCCAGCATGAAGCTTGGGGACCGCTTGCTCAACATAGGATTAATGAAATAATAAATAATGATATTTTCAAAAAATGCGCGAAAAAATATAATAAAACAGAAACTCAAATTGCTTTAAGATGGCTTATGCAAAGAGATATTGTGGCAATTCCAAAAACGGCAAATAAAGAGCGAATGAAAGAAAATTTTGATATTTTTGATTTTTCGATTGATAAAGCCGAAATGGAACAAATTCGCACACTTGATGAAAATAAATCAATGTGGCTTGAATATAACGACCCAAATATTGTAGAAATGGCAATGAGTTAAAAATAAAAATTACATATTGACTCTGGAGTTAGCTCCAATGTTATAATAGTGATACAAAATAAAAAATAAATAAAAACAATGCCATTTGTGATAGGATGGCGAAGGAGAAATTACATGAAAAATGTAAAATTAAACAACGGCGTGGAAATGCCAATATTAGGTTTCGGAGTATTTCAAATACCCGATTATGACGAATGCAAGAGAGCGGTTTTGGACGCTTTAGAAGTCGGTTATAGATTAATCGACACAGCTTCCGCGTATTTCAATGAGAAAGCGGTTGGAGATGCCATAAAAGAAAGCGGAATAAACAGAAAAGAATTATTTATAACGACTAAATTATGGATTTCGCAATACGGATACGAAAAAACTAAAAAAAGTTTTGAGGAATCTATGGAAAAATTGCAATTGGATTATTTGGATTTGTATTTACTTCATCAGGCTTTCAACGATTATTACGGTTCTTGGAAAGCGATGGAAGAATTATATGAAGCTAAAAAAATTAGGGCGATTGGAGTTTGTAATTTCTATCCCGATAGATTGGTTGATTTTGCGGAAAATAATAAAATCAAACCTGCGGTAAATCAAATAGAAACGCATCCGTTCTTTCAAAGAGAATATGACAATAAAATAATGAAAGAATACGGAACTCAAATCGAATCTTGGGGACCATTTGCCGAAGGACGAGGCGATATGTTTACTAATCCGATTTTGTCGGAAATAGGGAAAAAATATAATAAATCTGTCGCTCAAGTTATTTTGCGTTGGCTAATCCAAAGAAATGTAGTCGTTATTCCAAAAAGCGTTCATAAAGAAAGAATGATTGAAAACTTTAATATTTTTGATTTTGAACTTTCCGAAGACGACATGAATAAAATAAAACCTATGGATACGGGAAAAAGTTTATTCTTTAGTCATAGCGATGTGGAAATTGTAAAATTTATGATAAGTCATAAACTATAATAAAACTACATATTGACTCTGGAGTTAACTCCAATGTTATAATAGTGATACAAAATAAAAAATTAAATAAAAACAATGCCATCTGTGATAGGATGGCGAAGGAGAAAAAAGTATGTTTAAAAAAACATTAATCATTGTTATTACGGTTTTCGCATTAATTGGCTGTAATAATAATCAAAACAACGAGCAAATTAATGCAAGTCAAAACGATGTGGTAAATCCTTTCACCACAAATGCAAACGGAAGGATTAATTCAAAGGGAATAGCCGCAGTTTCAACAAACATGAATTTTGCGACTATAGAGTTCACGAGGCATCCAGTAGGAGAAAACGATATTTTAATCGAAATCCTTTATGCTGGAATATGTCATAGCGACATACACAATATTAACGGAGATTGGGCAGTTCCAAGTTATCCTTTAGTTGTCGGACATGAAATTGCGGGAAGAGTGGTTCAAGTGGGAAGCGCTGTTACCAAATTTAAAGTCGGAGATTATGCGGGAGTCGGCTGTATGGTTAATTCCTGCGGAGAATGTGTAAACTGCCTCAATAATCAGGAACAATTTTGTTTGAATCAAGCGGTATTCACTTACGATTCTGTAGACAGATTTCATGATAACGAAATTACTCAAGGCGGATATTCGGACAATTTAGTCGTTTCGGAAAAATTCGCCATTTTAATTCCGTCAAACGCTCAAATTGAAAAAGTGGCTCCGCTTCTTTGTGCGGGAGTGACTACATATTCGCCTATTCAAGTAATGAAAATAAAGAATGGCGATAAAGTGGGAATCGCTGGTTTCGGAGGACTCGGACATATGGCTGTTCAATACGCCGTTAAACTCGGAGCGGAAGTTACGGTTTTCGATATAACGGAAGATAAGAGAGAGGGCGCTTCTAATATGGGCGCGGTTAAATATGTGAATGTCAATAATCCAAGCGATTTGCAAAATCTTGAAAATACTTTGGATTATGTGATAAGCACGATACCAGCGAGATACGATTTAAATATGTATCTGTCTATGCTAAAGAGAAACGGAGAGATGGCTGTTTTGGGACTCCCAGCCTTTAGTCAAATGCCTAGTATAAATGTCGGAGAGTTAGTAGTGGCAAACGGAAGCAGAAAAATATTCGGTTCTTTGATAGGCGGAATAAAAGAAACTCAAGATATGCTCGATTATTCCGTTGCGAACGATATTTATCCCGAAGTTGAGATTATTAACGCCGAACCTCGAGCTGTAGAAGAAGCTTATAGAAATGTGATAGGCGGAAAAGTAAAATTCCGATATGTCATAGATATGAAGACTTTAAATTAAGATAAAAGATTAAAATTTTTTCATTTTTAAATCCTTTGAATTAGAGATTGTCTTGCAATTCTGCAGGGCAATCTTTATTTATAATTATAATTTGATAAAAATTTAAAAAATATTTCGGTTGTTTTTTAGTCGGTTTGAATTTATAATAAAAAAATAATGAAAAATAAAATATAGAATTAATATGCAGGAATTTAAAACTTTAAAAATAGAAAATATTTACAATATAAACGATATTAATCATGCTTTGCCTTTGCTTAATTCTTCGGGCATAAACGCTTTTACCGATAAAACTAATATTATACTTAATTTTGATACGGTTGATATAAAATTACTTGAAACTATAAAATATAATCCGCTTATACAAAAAACTATTGAAGAATTATATAAAATTCGTTCTTTTTCAAGTTCAAACGGAAAAATAGTTTTTAAAAGTTTTAATAAAGAGAAGAAAGTAAAAAATAAAAAAGAAAATAGCAAAAAAAGATTGGCTTACGAATATTATAAAAAAGATTTTGAAAGCGCAAATAACGAAATTAATAAAAAATTTATAAATAAAATTCACTGCGCCGATTCTTTAGAGCTAATAAAAAAATTTCCCGACAATTGCATCGATATAGTATTGACATCTCCGCCTTATAATTTTGGTATAAACTACGAGAATACTAACGATGTTAATATTTGGGAAAATTATTTTGAGAAATTATTTGATATTTTTAAAGAATGCATAAGAGTTTTGAAAGATAGCGGAAGAATTATTATAAATGTTCAGCCTATGTTTTCGGATTATATTCCAACGCATCATTTAATAAGTAATTTTTTCTTAAAAGAAGGACTAATTTGGAAAGGCGAGATAATTTGGGAAAAGAATAATTATAATTGTAAATATTGCACTTGGGGAAGCTGGAAAAGTCCTTCTTCGCCGTATTTAAAATATTCTTGGGAATTTGTGGAAATATTTTGCAAAAATTCTTTGAAGAAAGAAGGAGATAAAAATAATATCGATATAGAAGCCGAAGAGTTTAAAAAATGGGTTTACGGAAAATGGAGCATAGCACCAGAAAGAAACATGAAAAAATATAAACATGACGCTATGTTTCCTGAAGAATTGGTTAAAAGACTTCTTAAATTATTTTCGTATAAAAATGATATTGTTCTTGACCCTTTTAACGGAGCGGGAACTACGACTAAAGTAGCTAAACAATTAAACAGAAAATTTATAGGAATAGATATATCGGAAGAATATTGTAAAACAGCGGAAAATAGAACAAACGAAATAAAAGATTTATTTGATTCAAAGGAATAATAAATATGAATTCCGTAAAAGATATTATACAAGATTATAATAGCGTAGTTAAAGTTATAGATAAAGACGCTTCCAAACAAAATAACAGAGCTTACGGAGGAATTATAAGAAGCGTTAAAGGAAAGTTGCAAGAACATATAACCGAAGAAATTATAAAAATAGCTTGGAATAATTTAAACGGCAGCCAAAATAGATTGGAAATAAATTCCGAAAAAATTAAACTTCCTATAAAAGAAAGTTATATAAAAAATATTAAAAATGAAGAAGTTAGAAAATATATAACAGAAAATAAAAAATATTATTATTACGGTTTGAGCGTTGATAAACATGTTTTTATAGACAATAAATTTGTTATCGGAATAGAATGCAAGGCATATACCGAAAACGCGATGATAAAAAGAATTTTAATAGATTTTCATTTGCTTAAAACTATTTTTCCAAATATATCATGTTATTTATTTCAATTAGAAAGTCAATTAGGCGGCGATTATTCGCAGTTGCCCGAAACTATATACGGTTCAAAATCAACGCATTCTATAATGAGCTATTTTGAAGATGTAGATTTAAATATAATAACTTTGTTAAAAGGCGAAAGAAATATTAATAAACCGATACATAAAAATTTTAAACCATTGGAAGAAAATATTTTAAATAATGTGATTAAATTAATGGAAAACGAATTAAGAAAATATTTATAAATTATACTTTTCAAGCATAATTAGTTATAAAACAAAAGTATTTTATTTATACCTTGATAAAAATAGCATATTCTATATAATTTTATTTTATAATTAAAATTTCAAGGAGAATTAATATTATGGCATTAAAATTTATAGCGGCATGCGGTTCGGGAATAGGTTCTTCATTAATGGTTTCTATGAATATTTCTAAAGTATTAAAAGAATTAAATATAGAAGCCGAAGTCGAACATTCCGATGTAACGAGCGCATTATTTAAGCAAGCGGATTATTATGTTTTAGGAAGAGATATAGCGGAATCTTCAGCCGTTAGTTCTTTGGATAAGGATAAAATAATATCGCTTAAAAATATATTAAGTTTGGACGAACTTAAAACAAAAATAAAAGAAAAACTTAATTTATAATATTCTGGAGGCAAACATGTTAAAATTTTTTGTAGATTTACTTAGTCAGGCTTCAATACTCGTGGCTTTATTCACGATGGTTGGGCTTATATTATTAAAGAAACCAGCCAATGAAATAATAGCGGGTTCTATGAAATCGTTAATAGGATTCATATTATTGGGAGCTGGAGCGAATGTTATAACTTCTTCTTTAGCTCCTTTCGGCAGTATGGTTGAAGCGGCTTTTAATGTTCAGGGAGTAGTTCCAAATAACGAGGCTATAGTATCTTTAGCATTGACTAAATACGGAACTCAAGTTTCTTTGGTTATGATATTGTCTATGGTATTTCATCTTATTATAGCAAGATTTACTCCTTTAAAATTTATATTCCTAACGGGGCATCATATATTTTATATGGGCGTTATGATTACTGTTATATTTGCAGTTGCGGGAGTTACGGGAATACAACTTGTTATACTCTCTTCGTTAGTTAACGCGTTAGCGATGAGTTTGTCGCCTATATTAACATATTGGGCTATGCCTAAAGTTATAGGAGATTCTTCAAGCAATGTGGCTCTTGGGCATTTTTCAAATGTTACTTACGGAATCTCGGCTCTTATAGGAAAACTAATAGGCGGGAAATCGTCTTCGGTTGAAGATTTAAAATTACCTAAAGGTTTGAGTTTTATGAGAGATAATATTTTGGCTATAGCTCTCACTATGTCAATAATATATATAGTTGTGGCAATAGCTGCTGGAGGCGAATATATAGAAAAGGAATTATCAAACGGACAAAACTTTTTAGTATTTTCTTTAATACAAGGAGTTACTTTTGCCGCTGGAGTTTCGGTAGTATTGCAAGGCGTTAGAATGATATTGGGAGAGATAATCCCAGCTTTCAAAGGCATATCGGAAAAACTTGTTCCCAACGCTATACCTTCTTTGGATTGTCCTGTAGTGTTTCCTTACGCTCCAAACGCGGTATTAATAGGTTTTATAATGAGTTTTATAGGCGGACTTGTAGGGCTTGCAATATTGGGTATTACGGGAGGAATATTAATAATTCCCGGCGTAGTGCCTCATTTCTTCTGCGGAGCTACGGCGGGAGTATTTGGAAATGCCACTGGAGGTAAAAGAGGCTGTTTTGTAGGAGCTTTTATAAACGGTATTCTTCTTACTTTCTTGCCTCTAATTCTTCTTCCTATACTTGGAGATTTAGGTTTCCAAAATACGACTTTTAGCGATGCCGACTTTATTGCCGTAGGCGGTATAATAGGATTTATATGTAATTTGATAAAATAATTAATTATAGCAAATGATAATCGAATGGTTTTTATAGCCGTTCGATTTTTTATTTTTAATTATAATTACTTTCATTAATTTTATCTATTATTTAAAGGCAGTTTGTCTATACTCTCAATTTCCCATTTGGCGGAATTTTCGTTTACCAATCTTATATAATAATAAGTCGGAGAATATGCCGTATTTCTTATTATAAAATATCCTCTGTTATTTCGTGAATTTTCGCCTATAATAAAATTTATTGTAGCCGAGTATTCGCCGTTTTCCGAAGAGATTAAATTTTTTATAGAATCGTTATTTTCGATTAAAATACTTTTTATGTTTTCGGTTAATTTTTCTTCTTTTGAATTTTTAAAATTTTTTTCTATCCAATCAATATTTTCTTTTAAAATTTCTTCTTTCATTTCTTCGTAAAAAATAAATAAATTTTCTTTTTTTATCGTATCCAAATCTTCAAAACATGAAATACAAAATATAGAAATTATTAAAACCAAAATAATTTTTTTCATTAATAAATATTCCTTTTATAATTATAATTTTAAATATTTAAAAAATTAATCGTAATAAGATTCCATTTATCGTTTAAATATATCGCCACAAACTCCATAGAATTTTTTGAGATTTCATTAAACGAAGGATATTCTATTTGCGCAACGCTTACATCTTGATATTTTCTGTATGTGACGCTTACATCGTAATATCCGCCTTCTTTTGGCAAATAATTACAAAGAGAATCTTCATTGTCCGAAAAAATTCTTTGATATAAAGCGCCTCTGCTTTTTATCGATTCTATTATTTCAATGGGAGAAAGTTCGTATATCACATTCATTTGATTTATTTTTTCAATTAAATCTTCGTCCAAATTCAAAATAAAATTTGAAGTAAATTCCAATGTGTCTCTATTTGCAGCCAATTTTGAAATATATTTTTCAAATTCATAAGTACCGAATTCTGAATTTGAATCATACTTTTTATCGCAGGAGTTTATAACAAAAAAAACGCTTAATAAAATTATAAATATTTTTTTCATTTTTGGTTTAATTCCTATATTTTTTTTCGTTGTTTTCTTCCATAATGTCGTCCAAAACAGAATATATATCCGTTATCGGTTCGTCAAATATGCTGGAAGGTTTCTTTTTTTCTTTTTCTATTTTTACGGATTTTACCGAAGCTTCTATATCGTCCAAAGTCGGAAGTTCATCCGCATTATCGTTATTTATATACGAATGAACTTTTTCGCCCGAAGGTTTATCGTTTTTTATTTCGTTTTTTTTAGACTTTTTTTTTAATCTTTTGTTTAATTTTATTCGTAATATTATTGCGGATATTTTTTCTTTTAACGATTTTTTGAATCTTATAAAATCTTTTTTTACCGAGAAAAATGTAAGTAAAAGTATCGCTATAAAACAAAGCCAAACAAACCATTCGCCAAATCTTGTATATATAGTTATTTTATTATTCAAAGCCACATTCGCTATCATATAATCGGGCTGCCAAAAAGGAATCGTAGATATAATTTTTCCCGAACTTGAAATATGCCCCGTTACTCCAGAATTTCCGTTATGAATCAAATCCCTTCTGTTTTCTATCGCTCTGAATACCGACATGTAAAAATGCTGAAGTAAAGATTCATCGCTGTAGGACCAGGCATCTTCCGTTATTACTGCCAAAGTTTCCGCTCCGTTATAAGCGAACTGTCTCACAAAATCTCCAAAAGCGCTTTCATAACAAATAAGTCCAGAAAAAGTATAGCCTCTCGGATGATTGAAAACCGTTATTTTTTTTCCTCTATTCCATTTGCTCGCTCCCGCTTTATCGAACTGCTGATACATAAAATTAATTATATTCTTAAACGGAAAAGTGTTTAAAAGAAATTCGTTATCTTGAAAAGGATAAGCTTCTCCGCCTGGAACAAGTTTTATTTTGGAATATTCGTCAAGCACTTCGCCTCTATAATCTATAAATTCCATTCCGTTATAATATTCGTAATTGTTGTAAGCGTTTTCGTTGGTATTTTCTTTTATTATCGGAGTTCCCAAAAGATGATAGGTTTGAGTTTCTCTTATCATGTCGTATAAAATAAAAGTGTTATAAATCGCGGGATATGTGGAGTTGGAAGCCAAACCGTATTGGTATAATTCTTTATTTCTATTAAAATAAAAACTATAAGAATCCATAGTAACCGATTCGGGATAAACTATTAAAGAAGGTTGCGATAATGCAGCGTCTTTCGCCAAATTAGCGACTCTCTTTACCGATATCGTTCCGTTTTGAGTAGTTCCATCTGGAATTTCCGCGCTTTTAAATTTATCCGATTTGAGTAAAAAATTCTCTGCAAAACCTTGAATGCCTCCAGAATTTCTTCGATAAGGTTCTCCCGTATAAATTTCTCTCCAATAATTATTCGGGTCGAAAGATTTTTGTATCAAAGCGATTTTTGTTTTATTCGCTCTTAATCTTCTCGATTCTTCCAAATTCAATTTTGCAATTCCGTAAATTAAAATAACCGCGAAAGAAGAAACTAATATTATCGCGGGCAAATAATTTTTTCTATCTTTTTTAATATCGATTTTGTCGGCATATAAAAGAATATAATGACTTATCACGGCGTTTGTGAAATAAATAAAAAAACTTATTCCCAAAAGTCCGATTGTGTCGGCTATCTGAATGAAAGGCAAAAAATTCCATTGCGAATATCCTACTATTCCCCAAGGAAAACCTATAAATCCTACATGTCTCATATATTCCATGAAAGTAAATATTACGGGAATCGCTATGAATCTGAATTGCGGAAGTCGTTTCGATATAAAACCGCTTAACAACATCGCGGGCAGATAAAACAAAAGAACTAGTAAAAATAAAATCGTAAATAAAGCTAAAAACGCTATCGAGGCTTCCGTTTCTTTCAACATGAACGCCGATACCCACATGAGCAGATAACCGAAAAATACGAGTATAAATATTGCCGCTGATATTATATAATATCTGATTTTATTCGCTTTATAAATAATTATATTTAAAGGCGCTAACGCTATAAACGACATTGGAAAAATATTGAGCGGCGGAAACGCGGGAATAAGCAATAACGCGCTCAATGCGGATAATATGATTATACCCAAAATATACGAATTATTTTTAGACACTTCTAAATTCCTAAATTATTTTATTATTATATTGTATAGATTATAGATTATTTAAGATAAAAATGCAAAATGTTTTTAAAGAATTTTTATAATAATTATTTGCCTTCTCTGTTTTTCAAAACCCGCATCAATTCTTCCACAAGAATTTTATCTCTAAAAGCTATATGTTCCAAAAGCCAGTCTTTAAGATATTTTACAAGTTTATTTGCTATAAAAGGCTGTCCTTCCTGATAATTTTTTATCTGATTTATAACCTCGTTGTAAAATTCTCTATGCATAGCCCTGTGATTTTCAGCATCCGAATAATTTATAATATCCATTATTTTTTCTTCCGTTTTGAAATGATATTGAGTATATTCTATGCATCTTTTTGCAGCGTTAATAAAAGCCTCGTTTTTATTAGCTTTATGGTCGATAGTCGAAAAATAAAGGTCGTTTATTATATTTACAAGTTCTCTATGCTGTTCGTCTATAATTTTATGTTTGGTATCGTATAGAGGATTCCATTTTATAAAAACATTATCTTCGCGACTTTCGTTTTCAATAGTCAAAGTATCCGTATTTTTATTATCCGTCATAATATACTCCTTAATTAAATTTGTGAATTTAGCAAATTCTCTATTTATAAGATAATAAAAAATTTAATATCGTCAATTATAAAATATATCTGCTAATGTCTCTGTTTTCTTCTATATCTTTCATAGCTTCTTTTATATTATTGGATTTAATTTTTATGGATTCTCCCTTATGTTCGTCTGCCGTAAATGAAATATCTTCAAAAACTTTTTCCATTATCGTATATAGTCTTCTCGCTCCTATGTTTTCAATATTCGTATTTATATTATAAGCCAAATCGGCGATGCAATCCAAAGCGTCTTCTTCAAATTCTATCGAAACTCCTTCCGTTTTCAATAATTCCTGATATTGTTTCGTTATCGCGTTTTTAGGATTAACCAAAATATCTTTGAAATCTTCTTTTGATAAAGCTTTTAATTCCACTCTTATTGGAAATCTTCCCTGAAGTTCGGGAATCAAATCGGAAGGTTTATTCGTGTGAAAAGCTCCAGCGGCGATAAATAAAATATGGTCCGTTTTCACGGGTCCGTATTTCGTATTTACCGTAGTTCCTTCGACTATCGGAAGCAAATCTCTTTGAACTCCATGCCTTGCCACATCCCCATGGTCGCTCTTATTTCCGCTCGCGATTTTGTCTATTTCGTCCAAAAATATTATTCCCATGTTTTCCGTCAAACTCAAAGCGTCCGATGTTACTTTTTCCATATCTATAAGAGTTTCCGAAGCCTCGCTTATCAAATATTTTTTCGCTTCTTTCACTCTCAATCTTTTATTTTTTTTGCTTGCGGGAATTATGCTTCCAACCATCGACTGAATCATGTCGCTTTCTTCAAATCCCATTCCTGGAATTATTCCGAACATTCTATTTTGATTTCCGCTAACTTTTATTTCAACATAACTTTCGTCAAAATCTCCGTTGGCAATTCTCATTTTCATCTGCTCTTTAGCGTTTTTCTTTTTTTCTGCTTCGTTTTCGGTTAAATAATCTTCTTCTTTTCTTGAGGAATTTATGGACGGCAAAAGAAGTTTGACTAATTTATCTAAAGCAATATCTGTAGCTTCTTTTTCTACATCTTTCATCATTGCAGTTTTCAAATCGAATATTGCGGCATTAACCAAATCTCGAACCATACTTTCCACATCGCGTCCGACATAGCCGACTTCCGTATATTTTGTCGCTTCCACTTTAATAAACGGCGCTTTTACAAGTTTTGCGAGTCTTCTTGCAATTTCCGTTTTTCCCACTCCCGTTGGTCCGATTAATATTATATTTTTAGGAGCAACCTCGTCTTTTAATTCTTCGGGCAAATGCCTTCTTCTGTATCGGTTTCTCAAAGCTATTGCAACCGACCTTTTCGCTTCGGTTTGTCCTATTATATATTGGTCTAAAGCCTCAACAATTTTTCTTGGCGTAAGTTCGCTTTCCAATTTTGCATCGAATGACATTACTCTATAACCTCCAAAGAAATATTACTGTTAGTGTATATGCATATATTAGAAGCTATTTCCAGCGATTTTTTAGCTATAATATCGGCAGGCAAATCGGTATTTTCCGTAAGCGCTATAGCCGCCGCCTTTGCATACTGTCCTCCGCTTCCAATGGCGAGTATATTATTATCGCTTTCTATAACATCTCCGTTTCCAGATAGTAAAAGCATTCTCTCTTTGCTTGCGACTATTATTAAAGCCTGAAGATTTCTAAGCATTTTATCCGTTCTCCATTCTCTTGCAAGCTCAACCGCCGCTCTCGTCAAATCGCCCGAATATTCTTCGAGTCTTTTTTCAAATTTTTCAAATAAAGTAAAAGCGTCCGCAGTCGAACCCGCAAATCCCGATACTACTTTTCCTCCGTATAATCTTCTCAATTTAACGGCGTTTGGTTTCATAACGGTTTCTCCAAGCGTAACTTGTCCGTCTCCAGCTATTGCCGTAATTCCGTTTCTACTCACGGCGCAAATAGTAGTGCCTTTAAACATACATTAACCTCTATTATTAATAAAAAATTTATTCAAAAATAATTCGTATATTGTATTATATATTTCAATAAATTTCAATAAATGAAATTATATTTAAAATAATTTATAATTTTAATTTTTACAAATATCGACAAACATAGAAAATATATTTTGCATTTTTTCGTCTTTTTCAGTCATACATTCAGGATGCCATTGAACGCCCAATATAAATCTGTCTTTCCTCTTATATTCTATCGATTCTATAATTCCATCGTTAGCCGTAGATGTGATTTTAAAATCTTTGGAAAGTTTATCAATAGCCTGATGATGAAAACTATTTACTTCGGCGCTTATCCCAAAAATATCGGAGATTATAGAATCTTTTTTTATTTTAATTTTATGAGTCGCCACATCTCTCGGAGCGGTTTGAGAATGAAGTATTTTCGTATTTTTTTGAGAATTAATATCCTGTATCAAAGTTCCTCCGAAAAAAACATTAATAAGTTGTATTCCTCTGCAAATTCCAAATATTGGTTTATTTTTTTCAAAAGCATGTTTCATAATCAAAAAATCAAAATCGTCTCTCTCTTTTGAAATTTCGCCTATTTTAGGATTTGGCTCTTCGTTAAACTTAAAAGGATGAATATCGACTCCGCCCGTCATTATAACGCCGTCAACATTTTCAATCATTTTTTTTATTATATTTTCGTCTTCGCATATCGGCATTATAAAAGGAACTCCTCCCGCCCGAACTACAGAATCAACATAAGTTCGATTGACGAAAGATTTTACAACAGAACCTTCTTCAAAAATACTTCCAGATATTCCTATAATATTCATTTATTA
>NZ_JBNMIZ010000017.1:0-22753 GCF_050873525.1 Brachyspira sp.
GTTTAAAATAAAAAATAATTAATCATTATTTATCTTTTCAAATATAATTTTTTTATCTTTCAATTTTATTTTTCCAACTTTATAACCGTAATCCAAAAGTTCTTTTTTATAAGTTAAAAAAGAATGGTCGATTTTAAAATTAGTCGCATTTTTTATTTGATTAAAAGATAATTCAATCTTTTCTTTATTCGTCTGCTTAAAAATTAAATCAATGTAAATCCATAAATCTTTATATTTGCTCATTATTTTTACCTCATTATTTTATGCAAGTTATGACGGAAAATTTTTGATATGAATAAACGCATTTAACTTCTTTAAATCCGCAATTATTTAACATTTTTATTTCATCTTCAGCCGAGCATTCTCTATCAAGTTTTTTTCGTTCTTTCCATAGCTTTAAGTCGTTTTCCGTTAGTCCGCTATTTATAATTTGGTTTTCCCAATATTTATCGAACCAATTATTCATTAGTTTTGAACCCGCTAAAAATTGGTCGTAATTTACAAAAATTCCTCCGTTGTTTAAATTATCGTAAATATTTAAAAATAAATTTTCTTTATCAATATTTTCTAAATGGTGAATGGACAAAGCCGAAATAATCGCGTCAAATTTTAATTCGGGTAATTTTTTGGAATAATCTAAAACGATATAAGAAATATTTTCAATATTCAAAAACCTTTTCTTTGCAATTTCAAGCATATCTTCGGCAATATCGACAAGAATATATTTTGAATTTGGAAATATTTTATACCAATAATAAGTTAATATTCCCGTGCCTGCTCCTAAATCCAATATTTTACTCGGCGAATTTATATTATAAGATATAAATTCGGTTGTAGATTTATAAAAATCGTCAAAACAAGGAATAAATTTTCTTCTATTTGCATCGTATTCGTTTGCGATAAGATTAAATTGTTCTTCCATATTCATAATTGCCACACTAAATTTTAATTCGTTAATTTATATTTCCTTCAAATCTTGGTCTAAATGCATAATGTAAAATTGCTTCTACTAATTCCGTTTTTGCTTTGTCTGGTTCAAGATATATGTTTATACGCCGTAAATTTTTAAGCATCCATTGTTTCAAATTATCTTTGTTTATTCCTCCACAGTTATTTATAAAAGGCTTAAAATCTTCGTCATTACATAATGATTTTGCTAAAGTGCTTGGCGTGCTAAACCCATAATGTTGACTTGTAAATCTTGCATCGCTATTAGAATTAGCTTTTCCTATTTTTAAAACTTCATCCTTATATATAAAAATGTATATTGCGGAGCGTCCAGATTGTAATTTTTTTGGTTGTTTATGTGGGCATCCCATATCTTCAATTTCATAATGTCCTAATTCATGTCCTAATTTTTTTGTAATTCTTTTAATATACTTCATTTTATTTTTTACTTCGTTAATATAATCCATATAATCTCCCGTATAAATTTTAATTCTTTAATCTATAATATTTTTAATTTTAGTCAAATCGCCGCTGCATAAAGCTTCCATATTCTTAAAAATCTTTTCAGAATTCCAGTCCCACCATTTAATTTGAAGCAAATATTCAATTAAATCTTCGTCAAATCGTTTTCTTTTAACTTCACAGGGATTACCGACTGCAACAGAATAAGGCGGAATATCTTTTGCTACAACGGAATTCGCTCCGATTATCGCTCCATCGCCAATATGAACAGCGGGCAAGACGGTTACATTTTGTCCTATCCAGACATCGTTTCCTACAACAGTGTCTCCTTTCAATTTTAAATCCGTCAAAGAAGGAGCGCTTTTTTCCCAGCCGTTTCCCATAATATTAAAAGGATATGTGGTAATCGAGTTAATTCTATGATTCGCTCCGTTCATAATAAATTCAATTCCTTTTGCAATAGCGCAAAATTTTCCTATAATCAATTTATCTCCTACAAAATCGTAATGATGCGTTACATGACTTTCAAAATTTTCCGCTCCGTTAATATCGTCATAATAAGTATATTCGCCAACAATTATATTTGGATTTTTAATGACATTTTTAATAAAGCATAAACTTGGAATTTTCGGATTAGGAAAAATTTCATTCGGATTTGGTCCCATATAATCTCCTCACTAAATTTAAATCAATCTATCATTTTCTTTTCAAATCTAAAAAAATATTCCATGTCTTCTCTATCTATAGACTCTGGCATATTTGAGTCTTTATGGCGCGGATTAAAAAATTCTACAATTTTAAAACCGCAGCGATTGACATAAAAATGAATATTTCTTTTTTCAAAATAAGGCGTAACCGTTTCCCATATTTTAGTTTGCGGAAATTTTTCCTCGCAAAGACGCCATGCTTTGAGTCCAACGCCTTCGCTTTGACAATTTTGATTTACAAAAAATAATTCCAAAGAATTACATTGAGTTTCTTCGTTAATGCAAATAATTATTCCGCCGACATTTTCTCCGTCTTTTGTAATGCGAAAAGTTTGAGAGCCTTTTGCATTGAGCGATTCTTCTATTTCGTTTTTTGTAATTATTTCTTCATCGCTTTCGCCAAATTCTTCTATCGCCGCAACTCTAAAAGCTTCTTGTAAATCTTTAATAAAATTTTCTCTTTCGTTTATTTCAAGAGGTTTAAGTTCGACTTTCATTTTCTTTCCTCTATAAATCCGCCTTTAAAAAAATTTTCATTTCCCGTTTTAATCGCGGTAAGTTTGAAAATCACGCATCCGTCTGGGCAAACTATAATTTTGCTATATTTACCGTCTCCGCCGATATTTTCCAAATCTCCTCCGCTTCGCACTGCCTCCATAACGGGAAACATTATCATCATTACTTTTGAGCAAATGCCCTGCCCGTCCAAATTAACTGGGCAACCGTAAGTGCATTTATATTTGTCGCCAATCTCTTCACCGTTTCTACAATATCCTTCTGTTTTGTTTCCTCGTAAAAATCCAATCACCTCGATTTCAAATTGATATTCTTCGTTATACCATTTTTTCATGTTAAATCTCCAAATTTATTTTATTATTAATTATCGAATTTATTTTTTGATTTTATAATTCCACAAATCTTTAATAATTTTGCGCTTCTTAAAAATAATTCAGAAGTGTCGGAATCTGATTCTAAAGTCTCTAATGTTTTTAAAAGAATTTCATTGCTAAATTCTTCATTTGAAAAATACTTAAATTCTACTTTTTCTTTTTCGTAAAATTTTTTATCCTTTAATTCATCAAAACCTTTCTTTAATTAACTCATCTGGGCTAGGATTGACTTTTGGAGACGCAAATATTATCTTACAAGAATAATTTGAAAAATAAATTTTCCAAATTAAATATGCTCTAATTATTTTTTTCAAAACTCTATTTTTAACTTCTTCATCGTTGCTTCCGTATCGTAATCCTTGTTCATGGAAAGCTATTTCTACCATATAAATTTTATTGTTAGCTATACCAATGACATCTAATTCCGCTTGATTTAGCATTTGTTCAAAAGTTATTTTTTCTGAAAAAATATTAGGATATTCTTTTTTAATTTCTTCAAATTTTTCCTTTGCCTTGTTTTCATTAGACTTTTCCCATGACCTTAATGTTTTCCAATTTGTTTGAGTTATTAAACAATCTTTTATATGTTTTAAATAAGATTGCATTAAAGATTCGCCCATTTCTATTTTCATTTTGAGTCTCCTGTTTTAATTTATGAATTATTATAACTATAGTTGATAATATATAATTATTGAATTTTGTCAAAGGAATAAAAAATAAATTTAATAAAAAATATAATTGAGTAAAAAAGAATAAATTAATAATTTAGTTTAATAATAGATTACTTCGGGCGTTGCTATCGTAATGACGGCTAAAAAACATCGTCATTGCAAGCCGAACGGCGAAGCAATACATACAAAAAATATATCAACACTTAAAATAAAAATTCAAAGCCTCTTTTGAAGACTCGAATGCGATTTTATCGAAGTCTATATTTTCTCTTTTTATAAATACGACTTCCAAAGCGTCATCTGAAGGTTTTACTTCTGGAATATAATCCAATTTTGCATAAAAATAAATGTCGGAAGTAACATACATCATTTTTTCGTAAATGTATTCGTTGCTTCCGCTCATAAGAAAATTGACTTTATCTAATTTTATCGCCGTTTCTTCAAATAATTCTCTTTTAATGGAATCTTCAATTCTTTCGTAAGGCTCGCAGAAACCGCCTGGCATATCTATAAAATCTTTTTTAGGCTCGAATTTTCTTAAAACGAAAACGATTCCTTTTGGAGTGTCGACTATTATTCCTACTGCCGAAGACGGATTTACAAAATAACTTCTACCGCATTTGCCGCAGTTAAAAATTTTTATATTATCGAAAATTAAAGAATCTTTTTCTCCGCAAAACGGACAGTATTTAAATTGATGTTTAATATGTTCGGGGCATTCAAGTTTTTTAAAATCAAATTTATTCATAAAATTAAAAAGCTAAAACGATAAATCGTAATTTTTATTAACGAAGTAAGAAGCTATATTTCTCGTTCTATAAATAAAAATATCCGACTCCGCCCAAATTCCAAAAGGCGCGTTCTCAAAATCGCAGATTCTTATATCGCTTAAATTAAGATTTCTTGGATTATAATTATTTGGTTCGACATTATAATAATCGTAGATATAATAATTTTCTATATTCATATCTTTCATTTTTTCGTCTACCAAAGTTTCCATTTCTTCGATTGTATTTGCCACGATATAATAGCTTGAAACCGAAGATATTTTTTTGCATTTTCCAAGACATTTTACCGTGACATTCCACCATTTCGGCTGTATTCTTATTGTTCTTTCGTTTCTGTTAATAATCGAAAAACCGTAAATATGTTTTAAATTATTTATTATATCGTAATAATCAAATATATATTCTTCGCTTTCCGATACCGCTTCGTAAGAAACTACAGAAGATAATGGATAATGCCAGTGTTCAAAGTCGCTTATAAAAGACGGATTTTCATTTAAAAGATTAAAATAACCTAAAATAGAATTGATATTATTTACATTTTCGTAAGGCGTATTTATTATAACTTCTTTATCCAAATTAATAAAAACTTCAAATTCCGTTCTTTCGTCTATTATTCCAAAACCTACAAATCCGCATTCAACCCATAATTCTTTATATCTTTTGAATATATTTTTTATTTCTTCTTTTGAAATATCGGGGTCGCTCATCATTATATCGAAATCTCTATTTATGTCTTCGCTTATTCTTTCAATTACCATTGTCGCGTAAGACGGAAATAATTTAATTAATTTTAAGAATAGATACGGAATCTTATTTGCCGAAACGGAAATTCTATAAGAATATAATTCATCTTCTTTAAGTTCAAAATCGAATCCTTCCCGCGGTTTTGCGTCTTTACTCGGAACAATACCGAGCGGAGACTGAAATTTATTAATAATTATTCTGTTTGATTTTATTTTATTTAAGATATTTCTTCTTCTTTGACTCTTTTGAAAATAATTAAACACGATAATTCCTCGAAAAAATATAGTTATAATATAATAATTGAAAAATAAATTTTGTCAAGCGCGTTGATAAAAATATTTATTTATTATGAATTTACAGTAAATTTATAATAAATATTTTTATTTATTTATTTGATTTTTATATAATTTTCAAAATATTCTATCGTTTTTTTGAGTCCGTCTTCAAGTTTATATTTAGGCTGCCAATTAAGTTTTTCTTTGGCAAGGCTTATATCGGGCTGTCTCTTCACGGGGTCGTCTTTCGGAAGTTCTTTAAATATAATTTCCGATTTTGAATTAGTTTTTTCTATTATGATTTTTGCGAAATCTATAACGGGCATTTCAAAAGGATTTCCCAAATTAACTGGTCCTATAAAATTTTCGCTTTCCATCATTTTTATAGCGCCGTCAATCAAATCGTCACAATAACAAAAACTTCTCGTTTGACTTCCGTCTCCGTAAACGGTAATTGGAATATTTTTAAGAGCTTGAATAATGAAATTTGAAACCACTCTTCCGTCATTTTCGTTCATTCTCGGTCCGTAAGTGTTGAATATTCTAATAATTTTTATATCGGTATTATATTGTCTATGATAATCCATCATTAAAGTTTCCGCTCCTCGTTTTCCTTCGTCATAACAGCTCCTTATTCCATCGGGATTTACATGTCCCCAATATGTTTCTTTTTGAGGATGTTCCAAAGGGTCGCCGTAAACTTCGCTTGTGGAAGCTTGAAGCAGTCTAGCGTTGCATTCTCTCGCCAAATTAAGCATATTCAATATTCCCAAAACGCTTGTCTTAAAAGTATGAACGGGATTTCTTTGATAATGGATTGGAGACGCTGGGCAGGCAAAATTATATATTTCATCACATTCTATATGAATAGGTTCGGTTATATCGTGTCTTATAATTTCAAAATTCTTATTATTTTCCAAATGTTTAATATTTTCATAAGAACCAGTAAAAAAATTATCAATGCATATTATATGATTTCCTTCTTTTAATAATCTTTCGCATAAATGAGAGCCTAAAAAACCCGCTCCGCCCGTAATGATTATTCTTTTCATTGTCAAAATTCCTTTTTGATTGATTATTTTAATAAATTATATAAAGTTTTTAATAATTTGTCAAAAAATAATTATAATAAATAAAAAATATCGGGAACTTTTTTTAAAATTATTCGTCTAATTATATGATAAATAAGTAAATTTTTTTCATATGAGACTCCTCAATATTTGAAAAGGGACGGATTATTTAATATAGTCCGTCTCTTTTTTATAACTTTCTAAACAATTTTAATAAATTTTTTAAAAAAAATAGAATTACTCGGGAACTTTTTTGCGATTTAAACGTCTAATTAACTGATAGATAAAAGTTTTTTCATATTAGACTCATTAAATAGAAAAGGGACGGTCGATTTACTCTTCCGTCTCTTTTCTGTTATTGTTTAATTTTCAATTTTAATTTAATTCAAATTATAAAATTAAGGCAAAGGTTCGTAATTATTCTTTTTGGCGTATTCTATCAAGCTTTCTATTCTGTTTACACATCCTCCGCAGCCTGTAGACGCGCTTGTTTTTTCGGCAATGCTTTCGACCGTTAATAATTTGTTTTCTATTATTTCTTTATAAATCGTTCTATAAGACACTTTTTTACAAACGCATAATTCTTTATCGTAATTTAAAGCGGTTTGACATTTCAAATCTTCTATAGTTAAGTCCATAATTTTGCACCTCTAATTTATTTATAATTTTAACACTTAAAAAATAAAATTCAATATTGAAAAAAATATTATGTTAATAAATAATTTATCCATATTAATTTTTAACGATTAATATTCCGTATTTTAAATAGTAGTTTATTTTAATTATTTTAAGGACAGAAAATGCGAAGATTTATCTTTATGATTTTTTTTATTATATATTTTTCTTTTAATCTTTATTCTCAAAATAATCAAAACGCGGAA
The DNA here is from genome assembly GCF_050873525.1 of Brachyspira sp. GTDB lineage: Bacteria > Spirochaetota > Brachyspiria > Brachyspirales > Brachyspiraceae > Brachyspira. The sequence goes on from NZ_JBNMIZ010000017.1 coordinate 7,437, forward strand.
AGAACTAATACGATTTTGTCCGACATTATGAGCGGAAGAAATTATAGCTTTGAAAAAGACGCATTAACCTCAAAAATAAATATCTTCACTTCTTGGAAAGAAACTTATAAATATATGCGAGATTGTAAATTTAGATTTTATAAAAGATTTGGAAAAAGTTTAACTTTGGAATTTAGATATAGAAGTCCTTATAAAATTTTTGTGAATAATCAAACTCCGATAATATTTACTTTTGACGGCGGAATCCAAACGGAACTGCGAAATATACAAAAAGTGGTTTACAGTCCTTATTTAATGGGAAATGTCGAATATTACGATATCGAAGTTAAATATAAATTTGATAACAATGGCGAATTTGATAATTTTGCAAATAATTCCATAGCGAATATAAGATTCAATTTTATTAATTATCTAAACGAAGAAGATTTTGACGATATATTAATGTCTCCGTCTATAACTACGAATTGGCAGAATAAATTTTCCGCTTTTAGAGAAGGCATGAATAAAGTCGAAGAATTAAAATAAAATTTATTTTTTAATTTTATTTATTTAAGTTCAATTTCTTTACTCTCTTTAGTCTTCCAATCGACTGCAAATTTTTTCCAGTTATTAATATCAAAAATATTATCTTTAACATGATAATAATAATCGAAATCCAGTCTCGTTTTAAAATTTCCTTTCGGGTCGCTATGTTTAGTCAGAATAATATTAACGCCGTTCGTTTTATAATCGTTTGTGATAATATTTCCCGTGAAAGGATTTTTAGCTTCGCCCAAATGTTTCGTTGCCAAAAATGGAATGTCGGCTATAGTCATAAAGTCGCCGTTTTCAGTTATATTTCCTCTGCTATTAAAATCTTTCACAAACATCATCGCGTTGAATACTTTAAATTCTTCCATTCCGTTTTCGTTTATTTTTGTAAGATTCGTGTAGGCTTGCAATAGCGCGTATTCTTCTATTCCTTTTCCGACTATCGTTAAATTTTTATTTCCGTTTGGAATAAACCAGTCGTTATGCGAATATAATTTATATCTCAAAAATACGGGAAGCGCTCTAAATAAAGCGAATCTCATAGCTCGTCTTTTATTTTCTTCAAATATTTCCACTTCGGTTATATTATTTTTAGAATTATTAAGCAGAGAATTTAATTCCTTTTCAATCATGCTTTTTTCAATATTATACGCTTTAATATTTGTGTATTCTTTAAATATCGTCAAATCGGGCGTCCAAGAAAAATTTGCAAACGCGGGAGCGAAAGTCATCGATTTATATCCAATATCCGAAAATAATCTCGGCATCATTATTAAAGATTCGTTATGATGTTCTTTTAAAATATATTCTCTATTTAAATCTATCGGAATGCAATATTCGTATCCGCCGTATAACGCTTGTATGCTTCCGAAAGTTTGAGGCGCAAGAGAAACGGTATTATAATAATATACGAAACCTTCCATTTCGGCTTTAATATCTGGAAATTCCTCGAATACCAATTCTGCAAATTCGGGGCATCCTCTGTCTAAAATTATTATAAAAATATTTGTTCCCGTTTTGGAAAAATTAAATATTTCGTAATTTTCATTTTTATTTTGATTTTCTATATTTAAAGAATTTATTTCCGACAATATTTTTTGTTCTTTATTTATCTTTACAAAATCGAATATTGATATTGAAATCAAAGAAATTATTACGATTATAAAAACATTGAATAAATAAATTTGCAAATTCTTTTTTATTATAAATAAAGTTATAAGTAAAACGGCAAACATTAAAGCGGAATTTAATATTATTTGTTTTGTCGTTGGAATTAGCAAATATTCTAGTTCAAATTTGAAATTGCTCGCTATAAATCCGTAATCCATTACCATTATAAAAGTGTTCGATAAAAATAATAAAGCAAAAATGACGGATATTAAAGTTATTATATTTTTAAATTTGTCCGAAAAAAGAAAATATAAAAAAATCGGATAAACGAAAAATAATCCAAAATATTTAGACATATTCGTTAATATTATTTCAAAAGGTTTTTCAAATTCCTGCCCCGAAGAAGCTATAAGCGAAGTCAAAATAAATAAACCCGATAAAATCGTAATTGTCGTTATCGAAGAAACGAATAATCTGAATTTATATTTTATTTCTATAGATTTTAAAATTTTCTTTTTTGACAAAATAAAAATCAAAATTATTATTGAAATAATTAGCCAAATAAAAAGCAAATCTTTATAAGTTTTTATATGAATAATCAAAACTTTTAATATTTCGTTTTCGCTCGATTTGTTTATAAAATAATTTCTTAAAAAGAAAAGAATCGTCATTATAATTATAAATACGGAATATAAACTATATAAAATTTTAGAAATCAAAATAAATTTTTTGTTTTTGAATATTGATTTTATTTTATCCAAATTAAGAAGAACTAAATTTTTGAAAAACGAAAAAGCGCAGTTTATAGTCCAGTATAATAAAAGTATTGCGGGAGAATTATATAAAAATACTAAAAAGAATAAACTCATTAAAAATATTGGAAGCGATTCTTTAAAAGTTAATTTCTTTGAATAAACTATTGTAGAAAGCAAAGAGAAAAATGTCATTATAAAAGGCAGTAAATTTATAGTGAAGCCTCCGACATGAATCAATTTATCCGCTTCGCCAAGACTTTTTATTAAGTAAAAACTTTCCGAATACGCGCCCGTCAAACTATGAAAGAAATTATAACCCGCCAAAAAGAACGGAATTTGTATCAATAATCCTAATGTTCCTCTGAAAGCGTAAATCGTTTTATAGCCGTTGATTCTTTGGCATGCCCTGATTAATAAATATCTCTGGTCGCCTTTATAAACCGATTTTATATTGTCAATCATCGGCTTCATTTTATTTTGAATATCTCTTTCTTTTTTCTGCCATTCTTCTGCCTTATTGTATAACGGCAAAGCTAAAATATTTATTATAATGCTTGTGATAAAAACGCTTTCGGCATAACTGCTTTGAGCGATTACTTTAAAATAATAGAATACGATTTCTATTATAAATTCTATCGGGTAAATTGTCGCATTGTATAATATATTAAAAAAGCTCATGATTTGCTCCGACAATCATAAACTCTTATTCGATTTATACTTATAAAGAAAAGTATAATAAGATATTTGAAAAAATTTAAAATGACAATAAACGCTATAATTATAGCGTGAGAAGTGAGAAGTGAGAAGTGAGAAGTGAGAAGTGAGAAGTGAGAAGTGAGAAGTGAGAATTTATTCACCGATAACATTTTTCGCCTCCACTAATCAATTCAATTAATAAAATTATTTTAACATTTATTTAAAATAATGTCAACTTTAAATTTATATTTTTTTAGTCTTTGTTCGCTTATGTCGAGGTTTTGCCCATTTCGATTTATTATGTTTTTTTATTTCGGTTTTCTTTTCTTTCTTTTCATTATTATTAATATTTTCTTTTTCAGCGCTTTCAAAATTTTCAATATCAACATTATTAATATTATTTGAAGAAAAAAGATTTTCTATTTCTTTTAATTTTTTATCCTTTTGATTAAAGAAAAATTCTATTTCTTTTTCGGTTAAATCTCTTATATGTCCCGCTTCCAAAGTTCCCGCCGATTCGTTATATTTACTCACGCATCCTACGGAAATTCTCTCCAAATCTATAACTTTATAACCCAAATATTCGAAAATTTTTCTTATCTCTCGATTTTTTCCTTCGTTTATGGTTAATCTTATTTTACTTTGAATTCTGCCTTTCGATAATATTTTGAATTTGAACGGAGAATAATTTATATTTTTAATCGTTATTCCTTTGCTCGCTTCGAGCAGTTTTTCAGAATCTATTTTTCCATTAACTACCACATCGTAAACTTTTAATATTTCGTAGGACGGATGAGTTATTATATTGGCAAATTCTCCATCGTTCGTTATAATCATAATTCCGCGAGATTCCGAATCCAATCTTCCCGCGTAAAATAATCTTTCTTTAACTCCTTTAAAAAATTCAGTTATTATTCTTCTGCCGGGCAAATATTTTGTCGTGCTTACCACTCCAAGCGGTTTATATAACGCGATATATCTTTTTGATTGTCTTTCTATTATTTTTCTGTCTAATGAAACGGTATCGGTTTTTTTTACTTTATAAGCGGGTTCTAATATTATTTGATTATTTACTCTAACTCTTCCCGACAATATCGCTTTTTCGCATTTTCTTCTGCTGGCAAATCCCGATTCTAATATAACTTTTACGAGCCTAATCTCTTCTTCATTATTCATACTTTATTCATTTCTATTGAATTCTAAATCTTTTAATTCTCTTAATTTTGGCAAATCGTCCAGCGAGTTTATTCCGAAATGCATTAAAAATTTATCGGTTGTTCCGTAAGTTTGTCTTTTATCTAAATAATCTTTTCTTCCTTTCCAAGCTATAAATCCGTCTTCCATTAATACTCTTAAATGATAACCGCTGTCGCTCTGTCTTATATCGTCAATTTCCGCTTTTGTTAAAGGCTGTTTATATGCTATTATTGATAAGGTTTGGAGCATCGCTTTTGAAATTTTCTTTTTTCTTTTTTTATCGTAAATAGCCGACAAAGTTCCGAAAGTGGAAGGAATTATCGTCATCATAATGCTGTCGCCAACTTCAAGTATTTCGATTGCGCTTTTAGAATTTCTATATTTATTATTTATATTTTCTATATGATTTCTTATATCCGAATTTTCGCATTTGAAAAGACTTCTTAACCTGCTTATTGGAACATTTCCTTCGACATATATAATCGCTTCCATTACTTTTTCAAGCTCTTCGTTATCGGCGAGTATAGATTCGTCTATTTCAAATTTTTCTTTTTCAATATTTTTCGATTCGGCATTTTCCGATTTAATATTTTCGTTATTATTAATTTCCTCTTTTTCTATGGTTTGTATATCAATATTTGTAGTATTTGTTTCTTCGATTTTTTCCATCAGTTTTTGAACCTTTTTTATTTTTTAGATTTGTTTATTATAACATAGAATTTAGAATTTTCAAGGATTATATTAAATACGATTTTTTAATTTAAAATTAATTTATCGCTGCTTTCTCTTGGTATAAGAGTTCCGTTTATAGTGCATATTTTAAAATGTTCTTTTTGATGCGACCTTATTTCTCTATCCAATATATCCACCGCTGATTGAGCTATATCAATTTTAGGAACATCTATAGTAGTCAAAAGCGGTTCTATAAATAAATCTGTCGGCAAATTATCATGTCCTACAACGGATATATCTTTTGGTATATTATAATTATGATTTTTTAAAGCTTTAATAACTCCTATAGCGATAGTATCGTTTACGCATATTAAAGCGCTTGGCATATCTCTTTCGCTTTCGGATAAATAATTACCCATATCTTCCACAGTTTTATCATAAACCGAATCTACTAAAAAATAATCCGAATCTTGAAAAGTTATATTAAAGTAATTTAAATATTTATAAAAACTCTCTCTCCTAATTATTAAATTTGAAGCGTTAGATTTACTATCGACCAAACCTATTCTTTTATGTCCAAGTTCCACTAAATGTTCTACTAATTGAAATATTGAATTTTCATTATTCATTGTAACAAAATGACATTTCAAATAAGGATAATACGCGTCCAAAAAAACCATTGGTATATTTATTGACGATAAAAATATAATATCTTCTTCGTATAATTCTGTGGCTAAAATAATGATTCCAGAATAATTTTCCTTTTCTATATATGATTTTATTAAATTTAACTGTTCTTTAGAATAACTTGATATTTCTAATTTATAATTTAAAGTTTTTGTTCTATTTATAACTCCTTGTATATAATCCGCTAAAAATACATTATGGGTTTCATTTATAATTCGTCCATGTCTTTCTATTTTTATGAACGCTATCCTTTTATTTTTGATATTTTTTTTATTTTGTTTATAGCCCATATTTAAAGCTATTTCATTAATTTTCTTTGAAAGTTCGTTTCCGACTCCGTTTTTATTATTAAGAACGAGAGAGACTGTCGATATTGAAACGCCAGCTTTTTTAGCAATATCTATAAGATTTACTTTGTTTTTATCCATAATTAACTATTTTTTATAAATTTAATTATAATTTATAATATGTTAAAAATAAATTAAAATCAATATATAAAAAAATCACTAAAATTTTAGTAAAAAAATTAAATTTTTTCTTGACTTTTGAATTTATTTTTATTATACTATATACATAAAAAAACTAATTTACGGAGGAAAACCTCATGAAAAAATCAATATTTACACTATTTAATCTAATACTTATAGTATTAATAGGATGCGGGCAAAATAAAGGAACTAATGTCACCAAGTTAGAAGGCGCTCCAGCTCCTTTTGACGGTTCTAAAAAAGTGCATTTTGCATTGATTAGGCAAATGGTAGAAGGCGAATTTATGCAAATGTGGCAAGACGGCGCTCAAAAACAAGCCGATTTAATGGGAATAAACCTTACCGTATTTGGCAAAAATATGGATAATCAGGCTCAAGCGGATTTTGTATATCAAGCTATAAATATGAAAGTCGATGGCATAATATTAGACCATGGACTTACCGAAACTTTATCAAAACCAGCGGCTGATGCAGTCGCAGCGGGAATACCAGTCGTGGCTTTCGATGTCGATGTTCAAAATTCTGAAATTAATCAAATAGCTCAAGATGACCATGCGCTTGGAAGAATGTCATTAGACGCTATGAATGAAGATTATAATCAAAGAGCAAATATAGGATATGTTTATTTTGCGGGAATATTGCCTTTGGATAAAAGAGACCAATCTTTTACGGAATTTAAAAGAGAATTTCCAAATATGAAAGAAATTGTCAGAACGGGAACGGTTGAATCTCCTTTTTCCGTAAAGAATGCCGAACAGGTTAAAGCCGTTTTGAAATCGAATCCTCAAATTAACGCATATTTTGCTCCTTATGACGAATTCGCAAAAGGCGTAGTATTGGCGTTGGAAGAAGAAGGATTAACGGATAAAATAAAAGTTTATAGCGCCGATATTTCTACTCAAGATATAGAATTAATGATTAAAGACGGAAGTCCTTGGGCTGCAACCGCGGCTACAAGTCCAAGACTAATTGGAGCTTTATCAGTTAGAGCGTTGGCATTGAAAATAGCTGGAGAAGAATTGCCTCATGATATATTAATTACTCCTACTTTATTTACACAAAGCATGCTTAAAGAATCTGGAGTAAAAAACATGGAAGAATTAGAAATTAAATTTCCAGATTTCAATAAAACTACAAATATGACAGCGTCATGGATTCCTATGGCTCAATAAAAGTAGTTTGATAATATTTTATTTTTGAGGAAATAAAAAATATGATAAATTCAAAAATACCAACTGTAAGATGGGATGGAGAAAATTTATATATATTAGACCAAACTCTGCTTCCTATAACGGTAAAAGAAATAAAATTAAATACTCCAGAAGAGGCTTATAATGCCATAAAAGAGTTAAAAGTTAGAGGAGCGCCGGCGATAGGGGTCGCCGCCGCCTACTCTCTTTTAATAGGCTTAAAAGAAAAAACTAATTTACCGTCTAATGAATTTTTTAAATTTGTTAAAAATAGGGCTGAATATTTAAATTCTTCAAGACCTACGGCGGTAAATTTAAGTTACGCTTTAAATAGGATGGTAAATAAAATTGAAACTTTAAAAGATAATTCAACTTTAGAGTTATACAATATCCTTGAAAATGAAGCTAAAAAAATTCATTCTGAAGATATAGATATTTGCAGAAAGATAGGCGAGTATGGAGTTGAACTTTTAAAAAATGATTACGGAATACTCACTCATTGCAACGCAGGTAGATTAGCGGTAAGCGGAATAGGAACGGCATTAGCGCCTATGTATGTCGCGCAAGAAAAAAATATTAAAATAAGAGTATATGCGGATGAAACGAGACCGCTTTTGCAAGGAGCGAGATTAACGAGTTTCGAGCTGTATGAATCTGGTATAGATGTAACTTTAATATGCGATAATATGGCGGCTTTTATAATGTCTAAAGGTTTAATAGATATTGTAATAACGGGCTGCGATAGAGTGGCGGAAAACGGAGATGCCGCAAATAAAATCGGCACTATGGGAGTTGCAATATTAGCAAAGTATTTCAATATACCTTTTTATATAGCTTGTCCGTCTACAACTTTTGATTTAAATACCAAAACGGGAAACGATATAGTTATAGAAGAAAGAGATGCAAAAGAAATTATAAATTTTGCAGGAGTTCAAACTGCTCCATTGAATATAAAAGTAAGAAATCCAGCGTTTGATGTAACTCCTAATGAACTTATAACGGGATTTATAACGGAAAAAGGTATAATAAAACCTCCGTATAATGAGAATTTGAAAAAAGCTTTTGTTTAATATTATATTTATTATATTTATTTTAAGGAGAAATTAATATGGGATATAAACAATTAAGTTTAGAAAGTATAGCGGACTATTTAAAATCAATTCCAGAGATGAAGAAAATATTTAGCAGTTTTGATAATTTAAAAGTAAGCGAAATAGGAGACGGGAATTTAAATTTTGTATATAGCATAACAAACGAAAGTAACGATAACGAGACCGTGATATTAAAGCAGTCCGTTCCATTTTTGAGATGCGTTGGAGAAAATTATCCTTTAGAAAAAGACAGAATGAAAATTGAAATAAAAGCTCTTAAAGAAGAATATAAAATATGTCCGAATTTAGTGCCAGAAATATATTATTTCTCCGAAGAAATGTGCGTAGTCATTATGCAAAATTTGAATAGGCATAAAGTTTTAAGAGGAGAGATAATTGAAGGCAAAAAATTTCCCAAAGTTGCAGAAGATTTAACGGATTTTCTTTCAAGGACTTTATTTTTCACTTCCGATTATTATCTCGATAGTAAAACTAAAAAAGCTATGGTTGTGGAATATATAAATCCAGATTTATGCGAACTCACTGAAAATTTTATTTTTACCAATCCTTTTGAAGATGCTGATTCTAATATATATAACGAAAAATTTGATTTAGACGAAGTGAAAAAATTTCAAAGAGACGAAGAATTGAAAATAGCGGCGGCTGAAATGAAGTATGCTTTTATGACAAAGTCCGAAGCTTTATTGCATGGCGATTTTCATTTGGGAAGTTTCATGGGCAATGAGGAAGAAACATATATAATAGACCCCGAGTTTGCATTTTTTGGACCTATTGGATTCGATATAGGAAAAGTTATGGCAAATTTCTTTATGGCATATATCTCGCAGGAATATCATCAAAAAAGACTTGGGACTAATTCTATAGAATTTAGAAAATGGTTATTCGATACGGCTAAATATATGATAACAGGAACATTAAATAAATTTGAAAAATTATGGAAAAAACATTTGGAAGAGACTAAACCTCTATATTGGCAATATCCAGAAGGACAAAAGCATTCTGAAAAATATATTAAAGCAGTTTTGGATAGAATTTTTAAAGATTCTATAGGATTTGCAGGATGCGTTTTAATAAGAAGAACATTGGGGCTTGCCAAAAATAAAGATATATCTGGAATAGAAGATTTAAATGAGAGAGCAAGATTAGATTGTATATGTTTGAAAGTTGGAAGAGAATTTTTGATTAATAGAAATAAAATAAAAGATATAGAAGAGATTGGAAATATAGTTAATAAATATTCTCCTATAGATAAAATATGAATAGAGAAGCGATAGTAAGTTTAAAAAATATAGGGAAATCCTTTGGTTCTACAAGAGCTTTAGAATCCATATCGTTTGATTTTACTAAAGGCGATATTACCGCTATTGTCGGAGCGAACGGAGCGGGCAAATCTACTTTAATAAAAATAATATGCGGTTATCATACGAAATATGATGGAGAAATATTTATTGAAGGAGAGTTAACAAGATTTTCAAGCCCGATTGACGCTTACAATAAAGGAATTCAAACCGTTCATCAAATTATCAATCAAGGCATAATACAGAATATGACGGTTGCGGAAAATTTGGTATTGAAAGATTTATTAACCAATAGGAAAAATTTATTCGTAAAGAAAAAGAATTATATAGAAGAGGCTGAAGAAATAGCCGATTTGATGGGAATAGACCACAGCATACTAAATAAAGAAGTTTTTTATACGAGCCAAAGCGAGAGACAGCTGATAATAATAGCGAGAGCTTTAAAATCGAATCCTAAACTTCTTATATTAGACGAACCTACAGCCGCAATATCGGAAAAAGAAACCGAAATATTATTTGAGAAATTGAAAAGTTTGAAAGAAAAGAATGTGACAATATTATATGTTTCGCATAGACTTCATGAAATAGAAAGAATAGCGGATAGGTTGATAGTAATAAGAGACGGAAAAGTATCGGATATAATGGAAAAACCTATAAAAGTGAGCGAAATAGTAACGGCAATGATAGGTTCTGTTCCTAAAACAGTCAAAGCAATATCTAAAGAAAAGAGAATTTCCAAACCGTTAATTGAAACTAAAGATTTAATTTTTATGAAAGGCGGCTATCCTGTTAATTTAAAATTATATCGAGGCGAAATAACGGCGATAGTGGGATTAATAGGAGCGGGAAAAAGCGAATTTGGAGAAACTTTATTTTCTGTTAGAAATCCGATAAGCGGCGAAATATTTATGAACGGGAAAAAGCTAAATTATAGAAAAATTAAAGATGCCGTAAATAACGGAATACATTTGATACCAGAAGACAGAAGCAATAACGCGATATTTCCAAATTTCGATATATCGGAGAATATAACGATTCCTTTTCTTAAAAAATTTAGCCCGAAACTAATAATGCAAAGAAAGTCGGAAGAAAAAGCTTCTATAAATATAGCTCAAAAACTTTCTTTGAAATACGGCTCTATAAAAGATTCTATGGATAGTTTATCGGGCGGAAATCAGCAAAAAGTCGTTGTGGCAAGATGGATATTCCAAAATTATAATTTAATAATATTGGACGAGCCTTTTCAGGGTGTAGATATAGCTTCAAGATTCGATATAGGAGAATATTTGAGAGAGAATATTAACGATGGAGCTGCTTTAATTTTAGTCGCTGATTTAGACGAGGCTATCGAAGTCGCGGACAGAATAATAATTTTTAATTCGGGTAAAATGGTATTCGAACAGTATGGAGATGAAATAGATAGAGATAAATTATTGCATTATATAAGTTGCGATATAGAAGAATTAAATTTAAGGAGTAAAAATGAATAAAAAAACGATAACGCATTTTTCAATAAGATATGGATTTTTAATAATAATGGTTTTATTATTTATATTCTTTTCTATAACAAGACCGGTATTTATCAGCGCGTCAAATTTATTTTCAATACTTCTTGGAATAACGATATACGCTATACTTGCGCTTGGAGAGACTTTTCCTCTTATCGTAAACGGCATGGATTTATCAATAGGAGCGGTTGCCTCTCTTTCCGTAATGGTTTCTTCTTACTGTATGGTAATATTGGAATTAAAAGGATATTATGCGATTATTATATGTTTGCTTATGGGCGCTACTATAGGTTTAATAAACGGATTATTGATAGTCAAATTAAAAATTCCAGATTTATTAACCACTTTGGGAATGATGTTTTTGGTTCAAGGTTTACAGCTGATACCTTCGGCGGGCAGGTCTATAGGAAACGGAATGACATTACCTAACGGAGAGACTGCTAAAGGAGTATTTGACGAAGGATTTAAATTTTTAGGACAGGGCAGATTATTCGATATCGTTCCCGTTCCAGTAGCGTTTATGTTTATAATAGCGATTATAGTATTTGTCGTTTTATCTTTGACAAGATACGGAAGGATATTTTATGCCATAGGCGGAAATAGCGAAGCTGCAAGACTTGTCGGAGTTAATATTTATAAATATAGAATACTCTCTTATATAATCTCGGGCTTTGTCGCGAGCTTTGCGGGTATAGTTCTTGCGGCAAGAGTCGGAAGAGGCGATGTTTCTTCGGGCGGCACTCTATTAATGGACGCGATAGCTTCCGCTCTTATAGGGTATGCCGTATTGGGAGCGCAAAAACCTAATCCTTTCGGAACTATAGTCGGCGCTATATTTATCGGCATGCTTATAAATGGACTTACTATGCTTAATGTTCCATATTATACCCAAGATTTTATTAAAGGCTGTGTCCTCGTAATCGCTTTAGCTTTTACTTTCGGACTCTCGAAAAGAAAGGCATAATATTTTTAAGGAAAAATAATGTTAAAAAATATACCAAATATTATATCGCCAGATTTAATGCATGCGCTTATGAGTATGGGACATGGAGATACATTAGTCATAGGAGATTGCAACTTTGCAGCGGAATCGTTCGGAAAAAGAACAATAAGATTAGACGGACATAATAACTGCGATATATTAGATGCCATAATGAAATTTTTTCCGTTAGACAAATTTATAGAAAATCCCGTTGTATTAATGAAACCTAACGATAACTCTAAAATTGATATATGGGAAAAATACAGAAACATTATAAATAAATACGAAACATCGTTTAATAAATTTGAATATATAGACAGATTTGAATTCTACGAAAGAGCAAAAAACGCATACGCATGCATTGCGACAGGCGAAACTTCTATATATGCTTGTTTGATTATAACTAAAGGCGTGATTACAGTTTGATTTTTAATATTGACTTTTTTATTAAAGATAATAATATTTAAAAATAATTAATAATAAAAATTAAAAATAAAAATCAAGGAGATTAATATGGGAATAGCGGACGATATAAAAACGGGATTTTATGCGGGAATAGGTTTAATGTTAAAAGGCAAAGAAAAAGTGGAAGATGTGGCGAGAGAATTTATAAAAGATAGAAATGTTGACGCCGAAGAGGGAGAAAAATTTGTAAAAGATATGGTATCGAAGGCAAACGAAACGAGAGAAGAATTTGAAAAATATATGGATGAAAAAATACAAACTACTATAGACAAAATGGGATATGTCAAAAAAGAAGATTACGAATCGATAAAAAAAGAATTGGAAGAATTAAAAAATTCTATAAATAAAGAATAATAAAATAATCGTTTATTCAATTTCTATTTAGGGAAACTTTCAAGTGGCTAATATAAAATCAATAAACAGAACAAGGGAAATAATATCAATAATCATAGCTTACGGTTTTAGAGATATAATTGCCGTGACTCCGATACTAAAAATAGTAAACAAGCCGATTTCAAAAGTAAATATAAAATATAAAGGTTTAGATTTGAGAAAGTTCAGCAGAGGGCAGAGATTAAGAATGGCTCTCGAAGAATTGGGAACGACATTTATAAAACTCGGGCAGATTTTATCGAATAGAAACGATATACTTCCAAAAGATATAACGGACGAATTAAGCAAACTTCAAAATCATGTCAAACCTTTCGATGAAAACGAAGCTATTAATATTATTGAAAAAGAACTTGGAAAAACAATCGAAGAAACTTTTGAATCTTTTGAAAGAACACCTAAAGCGAGTGCGTCAATATCTCAAGTTCATGTCGGAGTATTGAAAACGGGAGAAAAAGTAGCGATAAAAGTAAAGCGTCCCGATATAGAAGAAAAAATATTAACCGACATAGAAATCATAGTATGGCTTTCAAATATTTTGGAAAAACATAACGAAGAATACGCTTTCATGCAGCCGCAAAAACTTATAAAGGCTTTTAAAGGACAACTTCTACAGGAATTGGATTTTAATTTTGAAAAAAATAATACGATTAAATTTGCAAAATATTTTGAAAAAAATCAAAATGTAAAAATAGCGAAAATATACGAAGATTACAGCACAAAAAATATATTAACTATGGAATATATAGACGGAATAAAAATCTCCGACATAGAACCCGAAGACACAAAATACGATAGAAAAAAACTTGTCGCTATCGGAGTCGATGCCGTTTTGGAACAGGTTTTTATGCTCGGATTTTTTCACGCGGACCCGCATCCCGGAAATTTGATGGCTTTGGAAAATAATGTTTTATGTTTTATAGATTTTGGAATGATAGGATTTATTCCGCCGAATTCAAAAGACGCTTTTTCGGATATTATCGTGAGCATAAGTTCCGCCGATTATTTGACTTTATCGAAATCAATTCTCGCTTTATGCAATCATAATGAAATAGCAAATTTAGACGATTTCAATACGGCAATTTTTGTTTTTATAAGCAAATATATCGATATGTCTTTGGATAATATAAACATGGAAGACATATTCAACGAACTTATATATATTATAAGAGAATTCAAATTGAGTTTGCCGAGCAATATAATGCTTTTAATAAAATCTTTAATCGTTTTGGAAGGCGTTGCAAGAAATTTGGATAAAGATTTAAAAATAATAGAACATATTAAACCTTTCGCTTTGAAATATGTGAAGGACAGATTAAAGCCCGACAATATATTTAAGCAGTCGAAAAATTTAATTTTAGATTATTCAAAAGTATTAAAAAATATTCCTTCCGATTTATCCGAAGTCGCCGAAATGGTAAAAAAAGGCTCGATAAAAGTTCAACTTGAACATAAAAAACTCGATATACTTTCAAACACATTGGACGGTTTAGCGGATAGATTAAGTTATTCGATTGTTTTGGCTTCTTTAATAATTTCAAGCGCGTTTATATTGAGCGCAAAAATTCCTCCGTTAATTCATGGCGTTTCAATAATCGGAGTAATAGGATTTGTAATATCGGGCATAATGGGTTTTATTATGATAATAAGCAGGTTTGTAAAGAAGTATATAAAAAAGAACAAGAGTGATTTTTAATAAACTAAACCAATAATTTTAAAATAGGAAATTTGACAAATATCGCTTTCGTCAATATGTTCTAAATTATAAAATAAAAAAGACACCGCAATTAAATACGATGCCTTTTGTCTTACTTTTTGTTTTTATAATTATTTAACTCTTGCTCCTCTGCCTCTAACTCTCATTTTTGTAATTAAGCCCGATTTGAAAATCTCATAACGAGGCATAACCAAAAAATCGTAATTAGTTCCTTTCAAAGCTTCGGCTATAAGTTGGTCTCTCAAAGTGTCATCGTTGGCGTCATATTTTAATTCCGCCGTCAATACTTCTCCGACCGTTATATCGCTGCCTGAAAGTTGAAGCGATTGAGGAACGCTGTCGGCTAAACCGATAGTTTTGCATCCGACAATAAACATTATAAAAAATAAACAAAAAGTAATTATAATGGATTTGTTATTCATAGATAACTCCTTGATAATTTATTTATAACTAAACGGAGATTTTTAATTTTCTCCGATAAGTTATCGAAACCAAAATATCCGCAAAGAACGGACAAAA
>NZ_JBNMIZ010000018.1:0-22171 GCF_050873525.1 Brachyspira sp.
AATATATATAAATAATGGATAAAATAAAAATATGCCTAAACTAATCGATAAATTATTTAATATCAAACTGAAAGGATATTCAAATTCTATAGGAGAACTTGATATTAATTGACAAGGTATAAAAAATCCTGACAATGCGCTAATTACCAAAAGCGATATTAAAAATAATTTATTTCTAATTTTAATAAATTGTTCTTTGGTTTCATTATTATACTTAAAAATAAAATTCTCAATACTTGATAAATTAACCAATATAAAAATAAATAAAATTGCTAAATATATATTAATTAAAGTTTCCCGTATATACAAACTATAATGTAATTCTACTTTTCCTATATTTTCTATACTGTCGTTTAATTCTATACTGTTTATTATATTGGCAAAATTACTATATTTTATATCAATCACATAATCGGGAATTTTTTCTTTTCTTATTTTTAAGATAAATAAATCGCTTTGCTTAAAAATTTTACTATACGGAACAAATTTGGCGTTATAAACATAATTGCCGTTCATATTATATACATAATCAATAATATCAACATAACCTTTCCTATCCATTTGAGATAATGAAACAAGCAATAAAAATATTATCGTCAATACTACAAAAAATATATTATAACCCGCTAATATCTTATATTTATTTGCCACAAAAATTTTATATAATTTATATTCTATAACGATATTTTTTATAAGCGAAAATAAACAATTTAATGTCCAATAAAATACCAAGCCTGAAGGCGAATTATAAAGTAGAACTAAAAATATTAACGAAACTATATATAAAGGCAAACTTTCCTTAAATCTCAATTTTTTACTATAAACCAATCCAGCAAGCAAACTAAATAATGTCATAATGAAAGGCAAAATATTAACGCTAATATTTCCAATATTTAGTATCGCGTCTGGTTTTGAAAAATCTTTGATAAATAAAAAACTTCCGAGTTGCAAACCCGATAGATTATGAATAAAATTATACGCAGCCAAAAAGAATGGAATTTGTATCAATAGTCCCAAAGTTCCTCTGAATGCGTAAATTGTTTTATAGCCGTTGATTCTTTGGCATGCTCTGATTAATAAATATCTCTGGTCGCCTTTATAAACCGCTTTTATATTGTCAATCATTGGCTTCATTTTATTTTGAATATCTCTTTCTTTTTTCTGCCAGCTTTCCGCTATATTATATAGAGGCAAAGAGATAAAATTTATAACCAAACTTAAAAAGAATAAACTTGCCGCGTATCCCGATTTGAAAACATTATTAAATAAATAAAATACGATTTCTATAATAAATTCTATCGGGTAGATTATAATATTGTATAATATATCGAAGAAAATCATGATTTACTCCGACAATCATAATCTTTCATTCGATTTATACTTATTGATAGAAGTATAATGAAATATTTGAAAAAATTTAAAACGACAATAAACGCTATAATTATAGCGTGAGAAGTGAGAAGTGAGAAGTGAGAAGTGAGAAGTGAGAATTTATTCACCCATAACATTTTTCGCCTCCACTAATCTTAATCTCTCAATTCATTTATTCAATTTAATAAAAATTATTTTAACATTTTTTAAAATAATGTCAACTTTAAATTTTGAATTTTTTTAATTTATTTATAATTAAATAATTTTATAATACAATTTAATTTATTTCCGAAATTTATAATAATGATTTTATTTTTTACGATTATATTTTATATGTTATAAAAAATTTGGAGTTGCGTTTATGTTTAGAAATATATTGATTATCTTCGCTATTATATTTCTTGCGGGATGTAAAACCGTTCCCGAAGTTCCAGAAAAAAAAGAAGAACCTGCGCCAGAAGTTAAAGAAGAACCGAAAGAACCTAAAATAATAATCAAAGAATACGGAGCGGACGGAGAAGTTTTGTCGGTAAAAATAGACGATAAAAATTATTATGTCTTGGGAAAAAATAATCCTCAAAATATAAACGAAAATAATATAAAAAATTTATCTTTAGTAGCGCCCTTAAAAATCGCCGAAGAAACTATTAAAGGATATAAAGGAATAGTTATCACATATTACGATGTAAAAATATTTTTGGGAGAGAAAGGAGCGGGAGTCAAAGTCGGACTTTTCGAGCCTCAAAAAAACGCTTGGACGGTTGGAGACGATATTGACAGAAGCCAGTCGATTCAAATAAAATTAGCGGATAACGGAATCGGACTAATAACGGTAGGACGCTCAAGTATTTCTTTATCTTATCGCTGATAATTTATAAAAATCTATAAATTTAAAATCAATATTTAATCAAAACATTTATCGGATATTTTTCAATTTCTTTTCTTCCGTTTAATTCTTCAAGTTCTATTAAAAAAGAAGAGCCGATTACATTTCCGCCAAGTTTTTCAACCATTTTAATCATGGCAAGCGCTGTTCCGCCAGTCGCTATCAAATCGTCAACTACCAAAACATTATCGCCTTTTTTTATCGCGTCTTCATGCATAAATAAAGTGTCCGTGCCGTATTCCAAAGCGTATTCTTCCGAAATAGTTTTATAAGGCAGTTTTCCTTTTTTTCTAACGGGAATAAATCCGCAATTCATTCTATAAGCCAAAGCCGAACCTATTAAAAATCCTCTGCTTTCCGCTCCGACTATCAAATCGATTTTTTTATCTTTCACTTGTTCCGCCATTTTATCTATCGCCAATTTGAAAGCGTCTTTATCTTTTAATAAAGTCGTTATATCTCTGAATAAAATTCCTTCTTTCGGATAATCTTTAATATTTCTTATATAATCTTTTAATTCCATAAGTCGATTTCCTCGCTAAAACTCTTAAAACTTAAAATAAACAAAACATTTTATTTTATAGTTAGTTTGATAAAAAATCAACCGTTTATATTAATTATATTCTCTTGCAGGAATTTCTTATTACAATATTCGGCTGAAGAACTATATTTATATTTTCTTTAGTTCTTTCCGTTATTATATTTAGAAGAGCCAAAACGGCGTTCTTTCCCATTTCATAAACTTGAGACGAAACCGTTGTAAGTCCGATTATAGAAGAAAAAGGAATATCGTCATAGCCTATCAAAGAAACATCTTCTGGTATCGACATTCCGCTTTCTTCAAGCGCTTTCTTTATTCCGAAACACATAATATCGCATGCCGAAAAAATTGCCGTGAATTCTAATTTCGATTTTATGATTTCTTTCATTTCTTTATAGCTTTCGTCAAAATTAAAATTTGCCGTTTTATAATATTTTTTCATATCAAAATCTATATCGTTTTCGTTTAACGCCATTATAAATCCGCTGAATCTTTCTCTTTCCGTGCTTATGTTTTTAGGTCCCGCCATATAAATAATTTTTCTATGTCCCAAATCTATCAAATATTTTGTGGCGTTATAAGCTCCTTCTTCGTTGGCGCTTCCCACATAATTTACATTTTCTATATCCACTTTTCTATCTAAAAAAATTATTGGAACATTAGAATTTTTTATTATATCGTTAAAATGTTCCGTATTTCCTATCGAAGGAATTATTATATATCCCGAGATTCCGATTGAATTTATTTCTTTAAAATATCTGTCCAATATATCTCTGTTTTCTTTAAATTGCGATAAAACTATATGATAACCGTATAAATTAGCCGTAATTTCTATGCCTTCTATTATGCTTGCAAAAAACGGATTCGTTATGTCGGGGACTACAACGGATATAATTTTTTTATCGATTTTTCTTTTTTTAAGATATCCGTCCGATTCTATTATTTCATTGATTTTATTTTTTGTATATTCGTTTACATTTTCGCGTCCGTTTAATACTCTTGAAACTGTCGCAATAGATACATTCGCTTTTTTCGCTATAAATTTGAGAGTCGTTCTTTTTGCATTCATTTGAATTTAAGATTTATTTAATATTATTTATTTTTGCAAATATTAATATAATTTCGTTTATTTGTCAATATTTTATACACACCGCTTTTTGCAATGACGGATAAAAATAAATTCTCAATGACGATTTATTTTGACAAATAAAATTATTCTGTTATAATATCCTTATGAAAAGAAAAAAAAATATAGAAATTAACAAACTCAATGACTTATTCGTCCGATTTCTGCTCGGAAAAAATGGAAACGAAAAAGTCCTTGAGGATATGGTTAATGCCGCTTTAAGAGATTTCAATTTTGAAGAAGTTAAAGATTTGGAAATAATCGACCCGTATAATCTTTCGGAAAATATCGACTTGAAAGAATCTATTATAGATATTAAGGCAAAAACGAAAGATAATAAAACCGTAATTATTGAAATTCAACTTTGCGGAAATATGGATTTTCTTAAAAGAATTTTTTATTATATTTCAAAAAATATTGTAAACGAATTAAAGGAAGGCGAAGATTACAAACAACTTTCAGGAATAATAAGTATTAATTTACTTAACTTTAATTTGGATTTCGGAGACGAGGGCAAACCGCATCGCTGTTTTAAATTAATCGACACAAAAAACCATAATGTAGATTTAGATTTTATTCAAATGCATGTTATCGAAGCGAAACGATTTATTGAAATAATTGAAAAGTCAACTATAGACGAACTTAAAAAGAATAAATTACTCACTTGGATGAAATTTTTTACAACCAAAAATTTAAAATCTATAGAAAAAGAATTGAAGGAGGCAAACCCGATTATGACTAAAGTAATAGAAGAATACAAACGATTTACTTCTGACGATAAACTTATGCGAGCCTATGACGCGCGAGACGCGTTTTTGGTAGGACAAAAAATTATGCTTGATAGAGAACGCAAAGAAGGAATTAAAGAAGGTATTGAAAAAGGAATAAAAAGAGGGATAAAAAAAGGAATTAGAGAAGGTATAAGAGAAGGAGTAGAAAAAGGAAAACTTGAAGGCATAAAAGAAGGCAGACATGCAGAACAAATCTCAATGGCAATCGCGATGAAAAATAAAAATATGGATATTAAGCTTATAAGCGAAATAACAGGATTAAGTATCGAAGAAATTCGCAAACTGCGTCCAGACGGGAAAAAACTATAAATTTTATTCTTTATAGATTAATCTATAATCTATTTTATGTGGATTGCTTCAGCAGAGTTTCGCAATGACGGTAATAAGATTGTCATTACGAGTGAGTGGGCGACTGCCCGCTTTAGCGAACGAGCGAAGTAATCCAATTAGAATAAAATTTAATTTTAAGAATTTGACTTTATTAATAATGGATTGCCGCGACTTCGGACGAAGTCTCGTAATTATGGTAAGTAGGTTGTCATTACGAGTGAGTGAAATGAACGAAGTAATCTACTTTATTTGGATTGCTTCATTAGGCAACTGCCCGCTTTAGCGCATTCGCAATGACGATAAAAAAGTTCTTGACTTTTTTAAAATTTTCATTATCTTATAAATAGATTATTAATAATGGGTTTTAGTATGAATGATAAAATTGGCGATAAATTCGTAACAGACAGACAGACCATAATTCTGTCCTTTTTCTATTGCAATCTCTATATATTTTCCTTATTGCAAAAATACATTCTACATATACTTAATTTCGTTTTAACTTTGTATAACTTATTAGGGATTAATTCCCGTTTAGTTATAAATAAAAATTTTAATATTTTCATAGAAGGAGTATCTTATGAAATTTAAATTATCTATCTTTATTTTTATGCTTATTTTTAGCGCTCTATTTGTAAATGTATCATGTAATGTAGATGGATCACCATGTGGTCCTGAAACCCCACCTAGTCCTCCAGAGCCAGATTATCTCGGGGAACATTTTACTAATGAAATTGTTACGATACCTGCAAAAACTACTTATAATTATTATAATTCGGGAAAATACAAAAATAAACCCGAACAAGAAAGAGTTACTTTATATGTGAGAAGCGATAAAGATAAAACTCGTTTAAGGGAGGTTAGAGGCAGAAGAGTTATTGAAACTCCTATATTAGATATTTATGTCGATTTAAGCGAATATAGAGGCGTAGTTTCAAAATCGGTAAATTTTGGGATTAATAATTGGATAAAGCTTTTAAATTCTTTTTATGATAATTATCAAAAGATGATAGATGTTTACGGAAATCATTATAAAGGATTTAACGGCGGGAAAATAGATATTTTATTTGTAGATTTAATGAGTTTCGATGGCGGAGGTTATGTAGGCGGATATTTTACATTGGACGATCTTGAAGGGCATACATATGGAAACAAAAGACAAATTCTATATATAAATTCAAGATATCTTGTTGAAATAAATATTGACAATTTGATGCATACCATTTTTCATGAATTTCAGCATTTGATAAATTATAGCAGAGTAAAACTTAATATTAGTCAAAGGAAAATGGATACTTGGCTAAACGAGGCGCTTTCCGAATCCACATACTATATAACGCTCGGAGATATTCCGAATTCTGACCGTTTTAGCGGATATCACAACTCCGCTTCAATTAAAGAGGGGAAATCTTTTTATACTTGGATGGGGGAATCGAGCGATTCTTATGTAGCCTCAAGTATGTTTATGTATTGGCTTTATTTACATGGCGGCGGAGATAAAATAATAAAAAATATAGCCAATTTTGATAGAGACATGGACGATTATTATAAAGTCGTAAAAGCCGTAAAAAATAATTTCCCGTTTTATTATCAATTTCAAGTTAAAGACTGGGAAAATATACTGCTTTCTTGGTATACCGCTAATTTTAGTCAAAATTCTTCTGGGCTTGAAAGTTATTTAGGAAAATATACTTTTACTCCTCAAATAATTACTATGAACTCTATAGCAAATTTAGCTCCTGGAGAGGGAATATATATTTCCCAATACTTAAAAGCGATATATACTGGAAATAATATAGTTCAAAAGGATTTAACATATGGAAATAGAAAAGCCACTTTAGTATTAAATAAAAGTTCTTCTACCGACACTAATAGAGATGAAGTTTATTTAGTTTTCAAAAATGGAAGCGGAAGCTCTCGACAATTTCAAATTCTTAACACTAAACCTTATTTAGACCCTAAAATATGGATAGATTATCAAGATGATACAAATAATAATATTACTTTAGAAAAAGATTAAGGAGGAATAATTATGAAACTTAAATTATCGATTAAAATATTATTAATTATATTTTTACTCATAACAATTTTTAGCTGTAAAAAAGATTTGATAAATGAAGAAGAAGTCGTTGGACTTGTTAGATTAATTGAAAGCCCGCGTGGTTCTTTTTCCTCTACCCTTATATTAGAAAGACCAGAAAAAGCTAATGGGGAAGTCCATTATGGCGGACATATTTATTATAAAGGGGATACTTACTATAAAGAATATTATTTGGATGAATTTGATAAGAAAATGACCGAAGAATTTTCAAAGTATATATATAGAATAATTAGAGTTAAAGCGTATCCTACCAACGGTTATATGGGAATGAATTCTTTAACTTATCTTCTTAATCCTCAAATTATAGAAGTAAAAGATATTGATTATTCTGTAATTAGAGAAAATTTGAGGAATCCAGATAGTTATATTTGGAAATAAAGAGGCATAATCATGAAACTTAAATTATCGATTAAAATATTGTTGATTATATTCTTATTTGCGACATTCTTTGGTTGCAAGAAAAAATTGCTACAAAAAGAAGAGTTTGTTGGACTTGTCAGAGTAGTAGAAAGTCCATGGTATGGCTCTATGTCTACGGCTTTTGAATTATATAGACCAGAAAGAGCTAATGGAGAAGTTCATTATTTGGGACATGTTTATACTAATGGGCAACTAATACTTTGGGAGTATACTTTTGATGAAATTCATGAAAAAGTTGATATGTCAGAATATGTTGGTAAAATAATTAGAGTTAAAGCTTATGTTACTAACGGTTATATGGGATTTACCTCTTTGCCTTATCTTCTTGAACCTGAAGTTATAGAAGTAAAGGATATTGATTATTCTGTAATTAGCGAAAATTTTGGTAATCCAGATAGCTATATTTGGAAATAAGGAAATAAATTATGAAAAAGATATATTACTTAATACTTTTTATTATTTTTGTTTTTTTATTAATTTTTGGTTGTAAAAGAGAATTGGTGGAATCCGTTTTGAAACCAAAAGGAACGACTTTTCCGCATCAAAATTATACCGATTATACTAATGTTAGAGTAAATGTTAATCCAGAGGTCGCGCCTAATAATATGGTTTTCGGCGGTTTTAGTAAAAGATTTCAATTCAAAGGGCAATGGTTCGTTTTGGCGGATTCTATGTTTAGATATGATACTTCTTCCAAACGCCTTACCAAAACAGCAAGTAATTTGGTTTTGATAATAGACGATGAAAGAACTATAACGATTTATGGAAAAAATCTGCCTTATATTAATAATAGATATCCTCGTATAAATAAAGATGACCATGACGATTATATGAATAACGCTTGGTATAATTTAACAAAATCCGATTTGGTTATAGAAAATGATAGGATATATAACGAAGATTACTGGCTTAATTATTACGAGTATAAAGTAAATTATTCGGAAAGAAGAGTTGACGGAGGCGAATTAGCAAAATTACATAAAGATTTTAAAACTGTAGATTGTAAATGGCCCGATTCTTTAGGATTATTCCAAAGCGGAAGAGGAATAACATATACTACCGATTTATTAAACTGGACTACGGAAACGAATTATAGAATCTCTTCGATTCCTATACATTTTTACGAGCCTACTTTTGACAATTCGAGAAATGGAACTCCGCCTATTAATAATTTTAACGGCAGAAACGGAATAAATGGGGAAAGAATAGTTTATTTTAAGGGCTATTTATATGTTTTGGGCGGCTTTACTATGGGAAGAGATAAAATAGAAGTTAATTTTAAAAAAGACATAACTTATAACCTTACTAATCCAAAATATTATAGAATTAAAAAAGGGTTGGATACAAGAAACCCTAATAATTGGGAAGTTATAGATATTCCGCATCAATTAAGAAGGGCATGGGTCGGCGTGGCTTTAGGCGATGGAAAACTATATATAAACGATGGATATGAGGCAAAATTAACCACAATACCGTCAAAAATGGAAGGCAAATTTGAATATCCTCATAGTTATGTTGGTAGTGTTTGGTCGACTTCCGATGGCGTTAATTGGTCAACCGATAGTTTGAATAATTGGAATAATGCAAGACTGGTTTCTTCAAAAGGCGATATGAATATAGGTCCAGAAATTCAGCCTATATACAATAAAAAGAATACGATTCCGACTCCTCAAGAAAGAATATCGGCAAAAATTGGAGGAAAATATTATTATATAAGAGAAAGAGATTCTTGGGAAATGGTCCCATGGGATAATATAAAAAAATCAATCGATAGCGGAAATATGAATTATACTCTTACGGAAGAAGACATAAAAAATATTAATCTTTATCAATTAATAGTGAGCGATAAAGACCCCGCGGTAGCGGGCAAATCGGATGAACATTCCGTAAGCGTTATAAGTCCAAATTTTACTTCTTTGGTATGGACATCGGGCAGTTATTATCTTTTTAATATAAACGATAAACTTGTCCGTTTGGTTGACTATGGAGACGGCAGAATATCGGAAGCTCCAAAATATGATGCCGAAGAACAGTTAAAAGAATCAAAACTATGGTATGAAAGAGGAAATAACGGCGGATATACAAACGGAATTTATGAAGAATATACCGTAAGAGATTGCTATTATAAAGGCATGATTTATAAAGCTTGGTATGATATTTATACATATTATAATACAAACGCTCAATATTATATGCCAGATAAAGCGGTTACTCATTATTCCATAGATTTTAGATATAGATTTTAAATATTGAAAATTATTAATTATGAAAAAGATATTTATTATTATTTTATTTACCAATTCTTTTTTATATTCTCAAATTTATCCCGTAGTAATTCCAGATTTTAAAGATTTTTTGGGAAATTTTATAAACGCCAATTTGGATTATTTAGTCGTTTCAAACGAGATAATGAAAACCGTTCTTACTAGCAAAGAACTTGAAAATCTATATAAGGACGGAATGAAGGATTTTACAGAAACGGAACTTGTGAATATAAAAAATAATCCAAATAAAATATTTGAATACACTACAAACGAATCGCTTATACTTATGGGCGGAACGGTTTTAGCGGTATTTGAAACGGTTAAAACTCAATATAATTTGAATATGGCACTTTTAGATAAATTTCAAAAAAGGCTTTCTTTCTTGGCTGGCTCGGGAAATAATTACGGTATGATAATTCCTATGAGAACTCCGTTATTTAGTCTGGCTATGGGATTATATACCGATTTTCCTTCGTATTCTAAAAAAAATAAAACTGTAAGCGATAATTATTATCATCATAACTTTATAAACGGTTTGGATGCAGTTCCTATGCCTTATTTTCAAGTTTCGGGGCAGGCAAATTTATGGAAACTTCCCGTATCTTTAGGTTTTAGAGCGGACGTTTTATTAGGAACTAAAGATTTATATAGTCAGTTTGTCAGAGATATTGAAATGGAAGCTTCGGGATTTAGCATAGGAGGAGAGATTAAAACTCTTATATGGAGAAACGATTATTTCTTTTTAGATTTGAGAGCGGATATTAATTATAATATGGGAACTTTTAAATCGTCTTTAGAAAAAGAAATTTATATACCGATAACACTCGGATATTTGGGCGGAACGGATACGGGAGTTTTATTTGATGCAAATCCGGGATTCGATGCGAGCTGGAAAACTTTTTTTGTCGCGCCAAAACTCACATTTGGATTCAAAATGAAAGATAGAGTTCCTTATGTTCAATATTTGGGGGCTTCGTTTTCAATATCTTACGATTCCTCTTTTATAGATATAAATATTAAAAATTATATAAAATCTTCTTCTGCTTACGCTAATATAGAAGGATATAGCAAAATTCTTACCGATATAAAATTTTATGATTTTGAAACTAAAAAAAATTTGTATTACGGAGATTTGAGATTTAATCTTACTTTGGATGTTTTCTATATGTCGCTTTCTTTAGATTATGCGGTATTTTCAAAAATGTGGAGTTTAATGATTATTCCCGTTTTAATAAGGATTTAATTTTTAAATGAAAAAAACTAATAAACAGAATAATATAAAATATCCGATTATTTTTATTCTTATTCTTTTTTTATATCTTTATTTTTGTATTTCATGTTATGTTCCAGAAATGGTATTGGATTCTAAAGAATATAGAAAATATAGAAATTCGCCGTCTTATCTCGATATACCCGATAATTTTTATACGATAATAACAAAAAGAGGAGTTATAATAAGAGTAAAGGACGACTTTTTATACTTTAGACGCTCTTCTTATAGATTAAATAATCAATCTTTAACCGTATTGGAAAATATAAAAAATTTTATTAACGAAGACGGAAATAAAAATATAAGAATAGTTGTAGAAGGACATAGCGATTCTACGGGAGGCGATGGCGCTTTATTCGATAATATAATTCTTTCAAAAAATCGTTCCGAAGCCGTTATTAATAAACTTATAAATATGGGAATTGATAAAGAAAAATTAATAAGTCGTTATTACGGCAATTATATTCCGTATTACTCCGATAATTCATACGATTTGCAAAGAAGCCAGAGAAACAGAAGAGTGGAATTCGTTTTTATAGGAGACGATAAAGATTTAAATAATTATATTAACGCTACTGAAGAAATTTTTTCAAAAGTCCTTGAAATTGAGAAGCTAATAAAAGATTATAAAGAAAAAAATAAACTAATCGATTAACTTATCATAAAACGGGAGCTATTATTCTACAAGCGGAATTCCTTAACCTAATTAAAACGGGCTGTTTTGCGTATTCTTCGGAAGTTATTTTATGCGAGTTTGAAATATCTTTTTTAAATATATTTTCAAATTTTTTTGAAATCTCCGAATCGTAAATAACGGCGTTCATTTCGTAATGCAAATAAAAACTTCTGACATCCATATTACAAGTTCCGCATGAAACTATGCTTCCGTCTATGATGCAGAATTTACTATGCAGAAAACCTTTTTGATATAAATAAATATTCACTCCCGCTTTAAGCAAAGTTTCAAAATAAGTTTGAGCCACCCACCAAGCGAGCAGTTTATCGGGACGCCCCGTTATCATCAAATTAACATCGACTCCCGACAATGAAGCGTTTTCTAAAATCTGTAAAAATCCGTCATCGGGAACAAAATAAGGACTTTCTATATAAACGCTTTCTTTAGCCTCTTCTATCATTTTGGAATAAACTTTTTGAATCGTATCCCATTTTGAATCTGGTCCCGAAGAGAGAATTTGAACGGGCAAATATTTTTCGGTAATAGACTGCGGAAATAAATTTTTCATGTCGCTTGAAGAATTGGAAGAATTATTATTTGAATTATCGTCAAGAACATAATCCAAATCTTTTCCTCCCGCGTTATGCCAATCGCAAATAAAAATATTTTGTATCAAATTGCATGAATCTCCGACTATTCTTAAATGAATATCACGCCAAGAAGAAAATCTTTTTCCTCCGTCTATATATTCCTGCCCCAAATTCATTCCTCCCATATAAGAAACGATTCCGTCTATAACGACTATTTTTCTGTGATTTCTATAATTAACGAATCTCGTCCAAAAGATTGAAAAAGGGTCATGATAATATAAAAACTTTATTTTATTTCTTTTTAATTCTCTTCTATACTTTCGGCTTATCCTCAACATAGAACCCACGCCGTCAAATATTAATCGGATTTCCACACCTTCTTTTGCTTTCTTTATAAGAATGTCTTTAATTTTTTTCCCGAGTTTGTCGCTTCTCCAAATAAAATATTCCATATGAATAGTTTTTTCCGCAAGTTTCAAATCGTTTATCATACTTTCAAAAAGTTCTTCGCCGTTATCAAATATCGAAACCTCGTTTTGAACGGTTATTGGAGAGTATCCGCTTTTTATTGCAAGTTTAACCAAATTCACATTTTTACCGTAAAGTCCGCCCATATTATTAATTATATTGATTTGTTCGTTTAGTATCGGAGAGAAATGTCTTTTTAACATATCTTCGGGAAGGCGAGCAGAAATTTTCTTTTTTGATTTTTTCCAATTCATTCCCAAAAAAATATAGAATATAACTCCAATATACGGAAGAAAAACCAAAACGGTAAGCCAAGCTATAAACGAATAAGGAGGCTTATTTTCAAGAAGCATTTTTATTGCGATAAAAATTACATAAAAGAAAAATATTATAGTCAATACATAAAAAATCATATAATAATCTTATAATATTAAAAGAAAAATTAAAAGCCAAAAAGTTAAAAAGAATTTAAAAAAGAAATTAAAAAAATTAGAAATTTTATTATATTTTTACGATATTAACACTTGAAATAAAAATTATATATTATAAAATATAGATTTAAGGAGTAATTAATATGGCTGAACTAAATTCAAGAAACGGCGATGGTATAAACGAATCGGGAAAACAATACAGAATTTTGCTGATAGACGATTCTGCTTTTGTAGTAAAACAATTGCAGCAAATATTCGTTTCCGAAAATTATAAAGTGGTGGGAACCGCGGAAAACGGAGAAGAGGGCGTTCTTATGTATAAAGAACATAAACCCGATTTGGTGACTTTGGATATTACCATGCCTAAAATGGACGGAATTACGGCATTAACGAAAATCATGGAATTCGATAAAGAGGCGAAAGTCGTTATGGTTAGCGC
The DNA here is from genome assembly GCF_050873525.1 of Brachyspira sp. Classification (GTDB taxonomy): domain Bacteria; phylum Spirochaetota; class Brachyspiria; order Brachyspirales; family Brachyspiraceae; genus Brachyspira. The sequence continues at coordinate 13,702 of NZ_JBNMIZ010000018.1, forward strand.
TTTGGGTAAAGAGGATATGGTTAAGAAGGCTCTTTTGGCGGGCGCGAAAAATTATATAACGAAACCTTTGGATAGAAAAAAAGTCCTCGAAAGAATTAAAATGGTTTTGGATAAAAAATAAAAGATAATAATCTGAAATACGAAAATAATTCCGATATTGCGCTTTATATCCTTACAGTAAAATAAGAGGAATAATTAATTTTGAACGCGTTAAAATTAAATAGAGAAGAATTCGATTTGTTTGAAGAATTCATTTATAGAGAAAGCGGAATTCGTTTTAATTTGGTAAACGAATGCATTTTGCAGTCTCATATATTTTCTCTTATGAAAGAAAAAGGAATTAAAGAAGTTTACGATTATTATAAACTTGTTTCTTCAAATAAAAACTGCTTGGAAGAATTTTTTGAAAATATAACGACAGGTTTGACTAAATTTTTTAGAACCGATTCGGATTTTAAAATTTTGAAAGAACATGTTTTGCCAAGTTTACTTAAAATTAAGAAAAGAGGAGATAGAATTAAAATTTGGTGCGCGGGATGTTCTACGGGAGAAGAGGCTTATTCGATAGCCATGACATGTTTGGAAACCGAAAATATTAGAGAAGAAAATATAAAAATATTCGCTACCGATTTGTCTTTAAACTCCGTTATCATCGCCAAAGAAGGAATATACGATATTGAAAGAATGGAGACGGTTCCAAAAATATATTTGAAAAAGTATTTCGATAAACTTTCGGACGACAAATATTCCGTAAAAGATATCGTGAGAAGTTTAATAACTTTCGATTACCATAATTTAATTCATAAATTTAATCAATATAATATAGACATTATATTTTGCAGATATGTTTTAATATATTTCGATAACGAATCGGTTAAATTGACTGTTAATCGATTTTATGATATATTAAATAGAAACGGATTTTTATTTATCGGGCATACCGAGTCTTTATTCGGGCTTGACACTAAATTTAAATTCGCAAATTTAAATAATTCCATAATATATACGAAACAATAGGAGTTTTAAATGTTTAAGAAAAACGACTCTTTAGAATCAAATTCAATTATAGGCGAAGGTTCTTATTTTAAAGGAGAATTTACTTTACAGGGAACTTTGAGAGTTGACGGTTGTTATGAAGGCGACAAGCTGGAAGTCGACAATCTGATTATAGGACAGACGGGAAAAATTAAATCGAATATAAAATCCGTTTATACCGTTGTGGAAGGAATAGTTATAGGCGATATAGAGGCTTCGAGCAGAGTTATGCTTATGCCGACAAGCAGAGTATTGGGAGAGATAAGAACGCCCGAACTTATAATACAAAACGGCGTAGTATTGGAAGGTTCATGCATAATCGCTCCCGACCCTACGACTAATCCTAAAGAAACGATACTCGCTTTATATAATGCAAGCGGCGAAAATACCGATTCAAAAACGGTTAGTTAATATTTTTTATTATTGGTAAAAACGATTTAAAAGTTATTTTAAATATTTTATAAAAATTTTAATTTTAGAGAGGGAAAATGGCTTATTTATATAATGTTGAAGGAAAAATAAGCGCGAAAATCGTAATAGGAGTTTTAATCGGAATTATCGCGGCTTCTTCCGTTGGATATTTTTCCATATCGAATTATATACAAAAAAAAAGAATGAAGTCGATTTATGATTATATCATGACTAAAGATTACGATAACGCTTCTTTTATATTTATGGATATGCATAATAAAAAACCTTTCGATAAAAAAATATTGACGGCGGGAATCGATTTATATTACGATATTCTTCTAAATTCCCAAAATGAAAAAGTCGCAGTTTCTTCATGCGAAAATATTATAAAATACGCTTTGCAGCTTCTTATAACGAGCAGATTTTTAAATGATAAATATTTAATTTATCAGAGACTCGCTTACGGTTATCAAAAGTTAGGAAATTCTTATTATATAGATTCTTATAACGCTTATGTTCAGGCTTTGGAAAACGGAGATAAAAGAAGTTCCACCGCAATAGAACTCGCTAAAATATGCCATAAAATAGGATTATATAAAGAGGCGATAGTTCATTTGGAAAATATTTTGCAAAATCAAAACTCTCCGAATATAGAATTATATTACGAACTTGCAAACGCCTACGAAGGAAATAAAGATTATACGAAAGCGATACATACTTTATCATATATTACCGATAAGTTTAACGGAAATAATAGAATAGAATACGACACTTATTTTAAATTGGGAGATTTATATTTCAGGCAGGGCTTATATAAAGAAAGCGAATTTTTTTATAAAAAGGCTTTGGACATGGATGACAAAAATCCTAATTTATATTATAGTATAGGAGTCTTATATAGACAAAATAAAAGAAGAGCGGAAGCGATTAGTATGTTTAGAGAAGCGTTAAAAATAGATAATACTCATAAACTCTCTAAAGACGCTTTAAGAAGATTATAGAGATTATAAAAATGGAGAATAAAATATGTTAAATTTGGTTTATAATATGTTTTCAAGCGATATGGGAATCGATTTGGGAACGGCGAATACTTTGGTTTATATTAAAGGAGAAGGAATCGTATTAGCCGAGCCTTCCGTTGTCGCCATAGAAAAAAGCACGGGAAATGTTATCGCGGTCGGAAACGAAGCGAAAAAAATGCTTGGAAAAGTTCCCGGTCCAATCGCCGCTATAAAACCTATGCGAGACGGGGTAATTGCCGATTTTGAAATAGTAGAAAAAATGATTAGATATTTTATTAATAAAGTGCATAATAAAAGAACTTTGGTTAAACCGAGAATAGCTATAGGAATTCCTACGGGCATTACGGAAGTCGAAAGGCGCGCGGTTAGAGAAAGTTGCGAACAGGCGGGAGCGAGAACGATATTTCTTTTGGAGCAGGCGAGAGCGGCGGCAATCGGAGCGGGAATGCCGATTAACGAGCCAAACGGAAATATGATAGTGGAAATCGGCGGAGGAACTACGGAAATTGCGGTTTTATCTTTGGGAAGCATGGTTAAAAGCAAGTCGGTAAGAGTAGGCGGAAATAAAATTGACGATGCCATAATAAGACATATGTTGAGAGAGCATAATATTCATATAGGAGAAAAAACAGCGGAAGAGATTAAAATAAATATCGGGGATGCGTTTAAAGGCGATATATCGAAAACTATGGATATAAGAGGTAGAGATTCCATTAACGGACTTCCAAAAACGGAAACAGTAAATAGCGCCGAAGTAAGAGACGCTATAATGGATATATTAATCGAAATACTGGACGCTATAAAATCGGTTCTTAACGAAACTCCTCCAGAAATTGCGGCGGATATAGTGGAAAGAGGAATAGTTATGAGCGGCGGAACTTCTCTATTGCATGGATTTACGGATTTGGTGGCTAAAGAAACTCAAGTTCCAGTAATATTGGCGGAAGAGCCTTTAACCTGCGTTGCCATTGGCTGCGGAAAATTTATCGAAGAAACAAAAAATTTAAAAAGCTATAGACGATATTCTTAAAATGAACGCTATTATAAAACATAAACTTCTTATTTTATATATAACCCTAAATCTTATTGCGGGAATGCTGATGGTTCTTAACAGGAGCAATTTTGTATTTAATTTCCGTTCGATTTATTCACTTGGAATTTATCCTATTCAAAGCGCGACAAAAAGCATATCGAAAGCTTTCGTTTATATTTACACGAGCATCAACGATATATTTACTTTGCAAAATCAAGTTCAGGCTTTAAGAGACAGAATAGCCGAATTAAGCGGAACGGCTTTGGAATACGAACAGTTAAGCAGAGAAAACGAAAGATTGAGAGCGTTATTAAACGAAATTCCAACCGATAATTATCCGCTCGAATATGCCGAAATAGTTTCAAAGGACCCGCAGAATTTTTATAATACGATAGTAATAAATAAAGGAAGCGCAAACGGTATAGTAGTCGGAATGCCAGTAATATCCTATAGAAACGGCTATAAAGCGCTAGTCGGAAGAGTAGTCGAAGCGAGAAGATATAACAGCAGAGTTTTATCTTTGATAGACCAACGTTCGCAAATATCCGTTATGCTCGAAGGTTTAAGAGCTACGGGAATAATGACGGGGCAGAGTCCGAAATCGGTTCAAGCGCATTTGGAATATATAGATTTGCAATTGGATGTTGAAGAAGGCGACAGAGTAATCACAAGCGGAATGGGAGGAGTTTTTCCAAGAGGAATTTTAGTGGGAACTATTTTTAAAGTGGAAAAGAAAAATTACGGATTATTTCACGATTTGTATGTAGAGCCTGCGGTAAACTTTTCGACTTTAGAAAATGTATATATTATAAAGAAAATTCCAGATAGAGAAGTGATAAATCTTGCAAACGAAGAAACGGAAGAAAACTCGGAGAGCGCAAGATGAAAAGAACTATAACCGTAATATTAACTTCGCTTCTTTTACTTCTTATTCAAGCCTCTCCAGCCTACGATTTGATAAGAATATCTTTGGGAGCTAAACCAGATTTGCTTTTAATATTTTTGGCTTTCATTTCTTTTAAATACGGTTCTTTTAACGGAGCTATTTACGGTTTTATTATCGGCTTGATTCAGGATGTCGTTTCAAATTCCACTTTCGGTTCTTACGCTATAATATTTTTGAATATAGGTTTCTTTTTAGGATTTTTCAACAGTCGATTATTTATCAGACAGATTACGGCGGGAATATTTATAACTTTAATCGGATATTTGATAAAAATCATAGGATTATTTTTGGTTATTTCAATATATTCCGATTTGTCGAATGTCGCCGTTTTGATAAGGAGCGAGCTGTTTATCGGGCTTCCATTAACCGTTATATTATCGTCTCCAATGTTTTTAATTTTCGATAGAGTTTCAACTTTGCTTTTTGAAAAAAATAAAATTCCAGTTGACGATAGCACAAAAAATTACGAAGAATAAAATAAAATTCAAAATTAAAAATTCTCTAAAAAATTCTATAAAGAATAAAATTATTTTTCGGGTTTCAAACTCGCTTTTAGATTCGATATAAATTCCTCTTCGTCCATAGCCATATTTTCGGGAAGTCCTTTTTGCATCTCTTCCAAAAATATTGAAGGCGCGCATTCAACTTTTTTCCCCATTTTAGTTCTGCTTAAACAATAGGTTAAAGTTAAATGTTTTTTTGCCCGCGTCATCGCTACATAGCATAATCTTCTCTCTTCTTCTATTTCTTTTTCGGAAGAACTTTTATGATGCGGTAAAATTCCTTCTTCCATTCCAGAAATATAAACATAAGGAAATTCCAAACCTTTAGCCGAATGAATGCTCATAAGCATGATTCCTTTTTTCTTTTCCTCTTCTTCATTTTCTTCCATGCTCATTAAAAGTATTCTATCCAAATAATTTTTCAAAGTCGCGTTTTTATTTCCTCTTTCGTATTCCAATATTCCGTTCATAAGAGATTCCACATTTTCCATTTTTTTGCTTCCCTGTTCTTTCGTGTCGCTCGAATTAAGAATTTCGCTATGATATGCAATCTCGTCCAAAAATTTATTTATGTTTTCATAGAGTTTTGGTTTTTCAAGTAAATTTTTATCGTTTTTATCAATCGCAAAAATATTATTGTATTTTTCTATGACTTCCAAAAAATCTTTTATTCCAGATTTTGCTTTCGGCGGAATATCGTCTATATTATTATAATCGAGCAAAGTTTGATAAAGCGAAGTCCCGTTTTTAAGACTTATTTCATTTAAATTATTTATCGCAACCGAACCGATTCCTCTTTTCGGAACATTTAAGACTCTTAAAAGCGAAACTTCGTCTTCGGGATTTACAAATAAATTAAGGTAAGCCAAAATATCTTTTATCTCTTTTCTTTCGTAGAATTGAAAAGCGCCGACAACCGTGTAAGGCAAACCTCTTAATCTGAAAGCCTCTTCAAAAAGCCTCGATTGGGCGTTCATTCTAAAAAGGACGGCAAAATTCTCATAATTCAAATTTTTAGTAATGGAATAATTGACTATAGAATCGGCGACAAATTTTGCCTCTTCTCTTTCGTCTTCGCAGGATATTATATCTGGAGGAATTCCTTCTTCTCCAACGGCTACAACTTTTTTATCTTTACGATTTATATTATTGCTTATAACCGCATGCGCCGCCTCGAGTATCGCTTTTGTGCTTCTATAATTTTTAGTTAGAGTTATTATTTTAGCATTTTCATATTTCTCTTCAAAAGAAAGTATATTTGAAATTTCCGCTCCTCTGAAACCGTATATGCTCTGGTCATCGTCTCCAACTACTACAAGATTTTTATATTTTTCTGCAAGCAGATTCGTTAGTTTATTTTGCGCAAAATTCGTATCCTGATATTCGTCTATCATTATATATTTAAATCTTTCCTGATATTTATTTAAAACTTCGGGGAATTCTATATATAAATCGATAGTCAAATTAATCAAATCGTTAAAATCCAAAGAGTTATAGCCTTTAAGATAATTTTGATAAACTTCATAAACTCTTTTCGCTATTTTTTCCAAATCGTCATGAGGTTCGACTTCATAAGGTTTGATTAAATTATTTTTATATCTGTCTATATACCAAGCGAATAAATTTTCATCGTAATTTAAAGTGTTTATTTTTATTTCTCTTAAAACATTTCTTATTAAAGTTTTGCTGTCGGAAGAAGAATAAATGCTGAAATTATTTTTATATCCTAATTTGTCGATTTCCGCTTTCAATACTCTCACGCAAAAAGAATGAAATGTGCTTATAACAAGCTGTTTCGGTTTCTCTTTAAGTAATAAAATTATTCTCTCCCGCATTTCCGCCGCCGCCTTATTTGTAAAAGTGACGGCAAGAATACTGCTCGGTTCGATTCCTTTTTTTATTAAATAGGCTATTCTTTCGGTTATTACTCTCGTTTTACCGCTACCCGCTCCCGCAAGCGCAAGCAAGGGACCGTTTATATGTTCTATAGCCTCTCTCTGTTCTTCGTTTGGTAATAATGCCATAATAAAACCTTTATTTTTTAAATGGTTATTATACATTAATTTTACGAAAAGTGGAAATTCAGGGATTTAATGAAATAAAAAATATAAGGATAAAATTTTTACTTTAAATTTTTATTTTGTCATTACGAGCATTTGCCGCCGTAGGCGTGCCTTTGGCAAAAAACCGAAGTAATCCAATTAGAATAAAATTTTATTTTAAAATTTAGTTTTATTAATAATAGATTGCTTCGCCGTTGGCTCGCAATGACAATTTATTTTAAACATTGAAATACTCTATAAATTATTATAAAATATTTTTATAAATTTATAAGGATTTTAAAATGAAAAAAATAGCGTTAATATTTATATTATTTTCAAGTATAGCCATAGCTTCTAACTTTGAATTTGATATAGGCGGTTCTTTTGGAACTTCCGTAGAATTTAGTTATACTGACGGATATTATGTTCCTGGTTCAAGTCTAAATGGCGATAAAATAGATAGCGGATTTACAGCAAATGCTTTACTTTCTATAGGTAGAAACGATACAATTTTAAATAACACTTTAACGAGTATAAGTTCTCTATTTGAAACGGGATATAATTTCTATATTAGAACAAGAACTGCGGATATTTCGGATGAACAATATAATAATTCTTATATGTATAATAGTATTATTTTAGGTTATTTGTTTAGGCTTAATTTTCGTAATACTGTTTCTTTAGGTATAGGAGCTGGTATATTTGTTCCTCTGTATAGCGAATCTAGTAAATCCGAATATGCATTAGGGAAATATGGAGATATAACGGAATTTAATCATGATAAAATAGCTTTTATGTATAAATTACCGTTTATGCCTTATATAAAATTAAATGTTTCAAAATATTTCTATATTTCAGAGAAATGGGCTTTTAAGATAGGCGGAAATATTATCTATAATTTTGGTATGGAACTTGATAATGTGAGATTATACGGAGATGGTTATTATCATGTATATGACAAATATAAATTCTCTTCATTATCTTTTGAATTATTAGCATCTATATCATTTGGACGCCCTAAATAAGAAATAAAGGAATGTTTTTACATCCTTTAATATAAATGCCCTGTAAATTTTTGCGGGGTGTTTTTTATATTGTCATTGCGAGCATTTGAAAAATGCGAGGCTAAAGCCCGCCTTTGGCGAGCAATCCAAAGTAATAAAATTTTCTTTATTCTGGATTACTTCGGCTATAAATAGCCTCGTAATGACAGAATTTTTTATCGTCATTGCGAGCGACTGTAGGGAGCGTGGCAATCTAAATAAAGTGGATTACTTCGCTACCGCTCGTAATGACGATAAATTACATGTCATTGTGAACATTTTTAATAATTCTTTCATTGAGAGTTTTTTTACTGTCATTGCGAGCGTTAGCGAAGCAATCAACTATTGATAAGGTTAAATTTAAAATCAAATTTTAAAATAAAATTTTATCAAAAATTACGCTTGATTTACAAAATAAAATATATTATCATTTAA
>NZ_JBNMIZ010000019.1:0-21830 GCF_050873525.1 Brachyspira sp.
ATGAAAAAGTGCTTGAAGATATGGTTAATGCGGCTTTAAGTGATTTCAATTTTGAAGAAGTTAAAGATTTGGAAATAATTGACCCTTATAATTTGTCCGAAAATATCAACTTGAAAGAGTCAATCATTGACATAAAAGCGAAAACAAAAGATAATAAAACTGTAATAATCGAAATTCAACTTTGCGGGAACATGGATTTTCTTAAAAGAATTTTTTATTATATTTCAAAAAATATCGTAAACGAACTAAAAGAGGGCGAAGATTATAAACAACTTTCAGGAATAATAAGCATAAATTTACTTAATTTTAATTTAGACTTTGGAGATGAAGGCAAACCGCATCGCTGTTTTAAATTAATCGATACAAAAAACCATAATGTAGATTTAGATTTTATTCAACTGCATGTTATCGAAGCAAAGCGATTTATTGAGATAATAGAAAAATCTACGATAGACGAATTAAAGAAAAACAAATTACTCACTTGGATGAAATTTTTCACAACCAAAAATTTAAAATCTATAGAAAAGGAATTAAAGGAGGCAAACCCAATTATGACAAAAGTAATTGAAGAATATAAAAGATTTACTTCGGACGATAAACTTATGCGAGCTTATGACGCGCGAGACGCGTTTTTGGTAGGACAAAAAATTATGCTGGATAGAGAACGCAAAGAAGGAATTAAAGAAGGCATTGAAAAAGGAATAAAAAGAGGAATAAAAAAAGGTATGAGAGAAGGAAAACTTGAAGGTATAAAAGAGGGAATAATAGAAGGAATGGAAAGAGGAATAAGAGAACAGAATTATATAATAGCAAAAAGCATGAAAAAAGAAAATATTGATATAGAAACTATTAAAAGAATAACAGGCTTAACCGTTGACGAAATTAAAAAATTATAATCTGAAAAAATTCAATATAGCTTTATTAAATTTTATAAATCCATAATCCGAAGTTTCTTGTTCTTTTTTGAGTGGCAACGCAACATGCAGGCAAAAGCCAAAAGAAGCAAGGCTATACTAAAAGCCCGCAGAAGCGAAAACAACTCCGTTTAGAATTCGCAATCCGTTAGTAAAAACATTTTCGCAATATTTGGAAAGTCCATCATTATAAAATCCGCTTGTTACTAAAATTTATACAATACAAAACCGATAATTATGAAATAATAATTGTTATTTGATTAAGTTATTTGTTTTTTGAGAATTTAATAAAAATTGCAAAATAGTTGAGGATTTGTCATTCGCTCTGCGTCCCACAGGGAACGAGGGCTTTAGCCAGCGACTTGCCTACGGCACACAGAGTGAAGTCGGGCAGACGCCAAGCAATCCAATTAAAAGGAATTTTATTATTTTGGATTGCCACGCTCACACTAAAAGTGGGCAGACGCCCGCTCGCAATGACGGAAAAGTCGAAAATCGCAATGACGCTTTTAGGACGATTTGATTAAATTTTTTCAAAAAAATATTTGACTTTTTTTAAAATAACGGTTATTATATATAAACAAAATTAAATTTAAAAAAAGCCAGTAGGCGAAAGCCAAAAGGCGAAGGAGTAAAAATGTTGATAGTTAAAAAGGAAAGGAAAGGAAAGGAAAGGAAAGGAAAGGGTTTATTATGCCTAATATTCATTGCGGTTATAATAGCCGTAATATCCGCGGGATGTAAAAACAAACCTACACAAACGAACGATTTTGCGGGATTTGACGAAAATGTGCAGGTAATAGGGCAAAATGAAAGTTTGACAACTCTTTTGGGTAAAACTATTAGGTCAAGAAACGCTCTTGAAAATTCTGGAGGAATGGGCTATCTTTGGGCTAAATTTACGGAAGATGGAATAAGTTATGGACAAGGAGGAGAAGCCTCTCCTACTTTTAATAATCCGCTTAAAGCAAACCAAAATGCTTTTAATAACTATTCCGCTACATTTACAGGAACTGTTAATGAAAAAGAGCAATCTGGAGATATTACTATTCAAGTTGGTAGCGGTATAATTACAAATGTTCAGGTTAAATTTACTAAAGGAACTTCATACGATAATCAGGTTATTAATTGTCAATTTGTAAATCAGTAAATAGAGTATATACCTTGCATTAAAATATAATTTTTGTGACATTAGGAGATTTTTTCTCCTAATGTTTTTTTATTTTAAAAAAAAGTTGTTGACGATTTTAAAAAAATCGTTATCTTATTGATAGAAAGATTAAATAAGACTTTAGGAGGTCATATTATGACGAACAAAAAAACGATTAAATTTTTAGCGATTCTTACGGCTGTAGTTATGCTTTTTGCCATAGCTTGTAAGAACAAACAAACCGCTCCTATTTCGGCAAGCGAAGTAATAAGCGGAGAAATGCCTATCGACTTGACTCAAGATGTTAGTCAATTTGCGGGAAAGACTTTTAGGTCCGATGTATTGGATACGGGAATAAGTTATTTATGGGTTAGAATCTCTGAAGATTCTACTATAAAATATCAAGCCGCAGGAGTTAACGAACCAGACTTTTCAATTGCTAACGAATTAGTGATATCTAAAGGCATGGGACAAAATTATGTATTCCAAGGCAAAGCGTTTGCAAGCGGCGAACAATCTGGCAGATTAGTATTCGAACCAGACGGAACTTTGACGGTGAAATTCATAAGCGGAAATTCTTATGTAGGACAAACCATAGAATGTAAATGGGTAGATTTGTTAAAATAAGAAATTAGATTGTAGAGACATAAAAATCATTATTGGGAATTTTCCTCTCAATAATGATTTTTTTTATTTTCTTTCTCCTCGCAATGACTAATTTTAAAATATAAAAACAACGGGCTTTAGCCCATTGTATTAATAATTCAGATGTAATCATACTAGGCGCTTCTACGCCCCTTCGTATTCATGTTTTAAATTCTCAAAAATTGGATTACTTCGATTTATAAATAAATCTCGCACACTCGGCGACTGCCCGCTTTCAGCGTGTGTGCCTCGCCGAAGGCGGACAAAGTCACGGCAATGACGATAAATTTTTTTAAGGCATAATTTTTATTACGATGTCTTTTTTTATTCGGATTGTTTTGACTTTCTTATTATAACTTTTGAAGGCTTTTTTCTTATTCTTCTTTTGATAGGAGATTTTTTATTTTCGATTTTTTGAGATTCCAAATTCGCTTCGATTATATTCGTTATATTTGCAATTCTCTGCGCTTCTTCTTTATTTTGTTTATCGTTATCGTTGGTTTTAATATTTATTTCATGGCTTTCTATTTCCGATATTAGATTTTTTACTTTTTCTATTTTTAGATTTAAATTATTTTCCGTTTCTTCAATATTCGACAATATAAGCTGATTTAAATTTTCTTTGTCGAAATAAACTCCCGAATCTTTTGAGCTTATAAGTTGCATAAGTTTATTTGTGTCTATGCGCGAATATTTATCAAGTTTAATATATATTGAACTTTGCCCTTCTATAACCGACAATACTCTCGCTTTTTTTAATACAACTTTGAGTTTCGCTATTTCAAAAATATCTTCTATCTCTTTAGGAATTTTTCCGTATTTATCCGTCAAATATTCTTTTGCCAATTCTATATCTTCGTTGTTTTGAGAACGAAGAATTAATTTATAAACGGATATTTTTTCTTTAGTGTCCGAAATATAAAAATCGGGAATATACAAATCGTATTTGAAATCTATAATCGTATCGAAAGTAACTTCTTTAATCTCTCCGTTAAATTCGTTTTTCGCCTCTTCGAGCATTTGAACATAAAGTTCGTATCCAACTTGATAAATCATTCCCGACTGTTCGTTTCCTAAAATATTTCCAGCTCCTCTTATTTCCAAATCTCGCATTGCTATTTTAAAACCCGCTCCCAAATCGGTATGTTCCGAAATTGCCGACAGTCTTTTATATGCAACTTCGCTTAAAGATAAATTTTTTGGATAAAACATATAAGCGTAAGCCTCTCTGTCGCTTCTTCCTACTCTTCCTCTTAATTGATAAAGTTCGGATAAACCCAATGTGTTTGCGTTTTCTATTAAAATAGTATTAGCGTTCGGTATGTCTATTCCGTTTTCAATTATCGTAGTCGAAACTAATATATCGTATTTATAATCGATAAAATCTTTCATTATTTTTTCAAGCTGATTTCCAAGCATTCTTCCGTGCGCTACGCATATTCTCGCTTTCGGGCATAATTTTTTTACGAAAAGCGCAAAAGAATCTATGCTTTCCACTCTGTTATATAAATAAAATACTTGTCCTTTTCTTTCAATTTCTCTCTCTATCGCCGATATTACCGTCTCTTCGTTAAATTCCATCACAAAAGTTTTCACGGGAATTCTATTTAAAGGCGGAGTTTCTATGACGCTTATATCTCTTATTCCCGTCAAAGCCATATTCAAAGTTCTCGGAATCGGAGTCGCAGACAAAGTCAAAACATCCGTTTCCAGTCTTAATTTTTTCAAAGCCTCTTTATGATTTACTCCGAATCTCTGCTCTTCGTCTATTACAATTAACCCCAGATTTTTAAATTCTATATTTTTCGACAAAAGCGTATGAGTTCCTATTATTAAATCGCATTCTCCGTTTTTCAAATTCTCTCTACTCTTTTTGGCTTCTTTAGATGCTGCAAATCTATTCAATATTTCTATATCTACGGGAAAATCTTTGAATCTGTTTTTCGCCGTATTATAATGCTGTTGAGATAAAATCGTAGTCGGGCATAGCATTGCGCATTGTTTGCCCGCCATTATCGCTTTAAAAATAGCTCTGAAAGCGACTTCCGTCTTTCCAAAACCGACATCTCCGCAAACGAGTCTGTCCATCATTTTTCCGCTTTCCATATCTTTTTTTATGTCGTTAATCGCTTTTAACTGGTCTATCGTTTCCTCGTATTTGAAAGAAGCCTCGAAATCGTCCTGCCATTGAGTGTCATGTCCGTAAACATTTCCCTGAATATTCGCCCTTATCGTATATAATCTTATAAGTTCTCTTGCCGTTTTTAAAGCGTCCCTTCTCGCTCTGCTTTTTATTTTTTCCCAAGCGCTCGTTCTTAAAGAAGTTAATCTCGGATTATGTCCGCCTCCAGAAATATATTTTTGGACAAAATTCATCTGTTCTACGGGAATATATAATTTGTCTCCTTCGTCATATTCCAAAGTCAAATAGTCTTTTTCTTTTCCGTTGGATGATTTTCTCGTTAAACCTAAATATTTTCCTACGCCGTAATTTACATGAACCGCATAATCTCCGACATTCAAATCTACAAAAGTGTCGATTATATTTTTATTTACTTTTGGAAGTTTTTTAATTTTTTTTCTTTTTCTTCCAAACACTTCCCAATCGGCTATGAATATCGTTTTTATATCGTTTTTTATGAATCCCGATGAAGCTGGAGCGGTTATAATATAGAAATTATTTTTATTATTCGTTAAATCTATTTTTTTATCAGAACTTATAATATTTTCTTCGTTATCGTTTTCTTTTACATTCGTATTTAAATCTTTTAAATTGTCGGCGATTATAGTAGGTTCTAATTCCTGCATTATTTTATAAAATCTATTCGCTTGGTCGTAATGTCCCGTTGATAAAATTATCAAATAATCTTTTTCTCTATAATCTTTTATATAATCTAAAAAATCCGTTAGCCTCGATTTGAAAGATTCTCCTTCGACAAAATTAAATTTATAAGTATCGTTTTCAATTATGAAAGGAGATATATTTATTGATTTTTTTATTACAGATTCAAAATAATCGAAGTCAATATATAATTCGTTCGATTTTTCTATTATATTAAAAATGTTATCAGCGCTATTAAAATTTTCTTCTATAGAATTTAAAACATTTAAAAATTTATTTCTTAATTTCAAATTATCGTCTATGAATATTATTTTATTTTTAAAATAATCAAATATAGTTTCCAAATTAGAATAAAATATTGAAAGTAAATTTTCGCTTCCCGCAAAATATTTTTTTTGATTTATATTGCTTTTAAGTTCCGCTTCAATATCTTTTCTTTTCAAAAATTCTTCAATCATAGAATCGCTATAAACCGCTTCCCGCGTCGGATATATAATAACTTCCTCCAAATTTTCAAACGAGCGTCCGTTTTCCATTTTGAATAATCTTATACTTTCGATATAATCGTCAAACATTTCAATTCTTATCGGATTATCGTAGCCTATCGAAAAAATATCAATTATACTTCCGCGAATCGCAGCAGTTCCAATTTCCGAAACTTCCATTTCTATTATATAACCCAAATCGTAAAGTTTTAATCTTAAATCTTCCAAATCTAATTTTTCGTTAATTTTTATTGGAATATATAATTTTTCCAAATCGTTTTTATTAGGAAGTTTTTTTGCAATAGAATGGACGGTTACGATTATTATGCATTTCTCGTTATTTATAAGTTTGTATAAAATATTTACTCTTTCTTGAGCTATATCGGTTATTGGCGACATTTTTGTAAAAGGAACGCTGTCGTAAGCGGGAAAATAATAATTTGGAATATTATAAAAATTGAGAGACTGACTTAAAAGCATAGCCTCGCTTTCCTCTTCTTTTATTATCAAAAAACTTTCATTTTTTTCTTTAAAAAGAGATGCAAAAAATAAAGCGTCACCTCCGCCTTTGAGTCCGAATATATTTTTCATTTTATTTATATTAAACGATTTATATTCTTCGCTCTCTATAAATTTTTCGATTAAAAGATTTGCAATATCAGAATTTTTCATTTTTCGCTTATTTTTTATGATTCAATAATTATAAAATTTAATAATTTCAATAATATAAACAATATCTAATTAAATTGCAATAGTTAATATTATGCCGTTAATAGTCGAAAATATATATAAATATTTTTTATTATAATATATAATAGATAGCAATTTTTTATTATAATATTTTAAGGGGTTAGTCAAGTGAGACTGTATTTTATTTTTATATTATTATTTTTAATTTCATGCGCTTCGAATACGAAAGTTTATAACAAAAATTATGACGATATATGGGTAAGCAAAGTTAGAGGAAAAAGCGTAGTCGCTCCAAACGGTTATTTATACACATTTATGGATAACGGAAGCGTGGAATACGGAATAAACGGAAAGAAAATGGGAATCGGTTTTTTCGTTTACGCGGAAAGCGAAAGCAAAGCCTATTATTACGAAAGAATTTCTTTGGATAATATAGCTTATAATATTCAAGCCGCCGTTCCAAAAACAAATGTAAGTATGTATGTTAGTTTTATGCTTTCCAACGATAATATAAAAATGACTTCGGGCTATACAAAAGATTATTACGCGAGATTATCCGCTTGGAAAAAATCAAATTTAAATATGTTCGGAGTATTGAAAGAAGGAAAAGATATGTCCGAATATCCGATTCCTTATATAAACGAAATTAATTTTAACGATTTTATCGAATTCGGAAAATTAAGAAGTTATAAAAATTGATTTATAATTTAAGTATATTATAAAATTCCGTTAATCGCGTCTTTAAATTTGCTAATATCAAATATTCTTGTCGTTTTGCTTTTTTGCAAAGAAGAACGAACTATTAATATATTATATTTGAGTAAATTATCATATACAAAATCCGTGTCGATTATTATAGAACTTTTTTTATCATCGCTTGCCAGACAATCCAAATTATCGGGAAGCTCTTTATCGAATTTAAAAAATGTTTTATGAGTTTCAAATACAAAATCGGAACTATTCCATTCTATGATTATAGTTTTTGTTTTTAATTCTTTTTTAAAAATAATTTTTAAAAAACTGTCGTCTCCCCAAGAAGACAATTTATAAGCGGGAAGTTTCAATATAATATTTTTTTCTTCTTTTATGATTTCCCAATCGTTATTTTTTATTTTATAAACTTCCAAATCCATTATATCTTTATCTCTCATTGTCTCTCCTTTTAATCTAAAATAAATTTCTTCATAAATATTTTTCTAATTTTGCTTTTATCGTTGCATCCGTAATAAACGCATATTATATTGCTATCATCATTAATGCAAGAAGGATAACCGCAGTCGGGATTTTTCATTTTGTCGTCTATTATTATTTCTTTTGAATCGTTAATATTTTTTATTATATCTTTTGAATTTTTAATTTCGTTTAATTTTAATAATCTCGCTCTTATTCCGTAAGGTTTTAATCTGTAGCCGTAGGTTAAAAGAATTTTATCGTCTTTCAAAAGTAACGGACTCAAAGGATAGCCTTTTATATTTGTCGCTTCGGGTTTTGAAAAAGTTTTTCCGTTATTATTTGAATATGCGACTGAAGTATAACCGTATTGATTATTGAAATGCGTTCTTATAAAAGCGATTATATTATTTTTATTATTTTTATAACTTATTAAAGAAGGTTCAAAATATTCTATTTTTTTATTTTTCTTAATTTCCGTTTCGCATAATAAAGTTTTGATTTCCCAATTAATAAAATCTTTCGAGGATATTATATAACATTGATATTTATCTTTTCTATTTAAAGTTTTTTTATAAGCGTAAATCGGAGCTAAAATTTCGTTTCCGATTTTTATCATATTTCCTCTTATGGCAAAATTTTTTAAGCCGTTTTTTAATTTTATTATATTCGGTTTTGAAAAAGTTTTTCCGTTATCCGAACTTATGCATAAACCGATTCCGTCAAGCAAAGCGATAGAATTATTATATTCAATAAAAGTATAATCTTTAAATAATTTTTTTTCGTTTATAGGATGAAATGAATATCTAAAATAATATCCCAAAATAGTTTTATCGTCCGCTCTGAATAATTGCGGGTCCTGTTTTGCGGCGCAGTCGTCCTCTCCCAATTCAATAGTATTTATAATTTTATTTTTATGAACGGTTGAAACTATAGCCTTGCTTAAAGAATGCAAATGCGAATAATTTTTTTCGGATTTCGGCGCTAACCTGAAACTAACTAAATATTTATTTTTTTCAAGCCCTATTATACTCGGAAATGCGGGATAGAAATTTTTATTTTCGTATAAAACTAATTCGTCTAAAATTTTCATGTTTTTATTATATATTTTTATTAAGAATTTTACTATATTAATGCGGATTGTTTCACTTGACAACATGCACGCTTTCGCCGAAGGCGGACAAAGTCACGGCATCGGCTCACAATTAATGAAATTTTTAATTTAAAAATTCTTGTTCTTTTTTGAGTGGCAAAAAAGAACCACGCCAAAGGCGGACAGTCGTCAAAAACCACTTCTTTTTTTGTCAAAAAAAGAAGCAAAAAAACAACTCCGTTTAGACTTCGTTATTCCACCTGTAAAAAAGCCGTCATTACGAGCGACTGAAAGGAAGCGAAGTAATCCAATTAAAATAAAATTTTATTTTAAAAATTTAATTCCATTAATAGTGGATTGCTTCACTTCGTTCGCAATGACGAATTTGTCGATTGCAATGACAGGAGATTGCCACGACTTCTTGCGAAGTCTTGCAATGACATTAAATAAGACAAGTCATTACGAGCGGTTGCCGAAAGGCACACAGAGTGAGCGAAGTAATCTATTTAGTGTGGATTGCTTCGCATTATAAATGCTCGCAATGACGAATCGATTACAAAATTTTATTTATAACTACAAATTTTTTAACTATTTTAATCTTTAAATTTCTAAAAATTTGGGTTGAATATGAAATTTATTATAAAAATAATCATAATTTTATGAATTTATAAAATTTTTTGGGCTACTGCCCGCTTTTAGCGAATTTTTTTTAATTTTTTTTGTTTTAAGTGTTGACTTATTTTTAAAAAATGTTATAATTTGTCCATAAATTAAAAAAATAAAGAGTAAAACCGAAAGGAAAAAATTTCGGATTTTGGATAGTTAACGGGATATAAATTCTTATGAGAACAGAACAGAACAGAACAGAACAGAACAGAACAGAACAGAACAGAACAAGTATTGTCTTCTAACCAATAATTTAAATTTTAATATATTACAGTTTTTTAAGACGCTTAATGATTTTTTAGGCGTCCGATTTCTATTGCAAAAAATTTTCTCAAATATCGTTAAACGATTATTATTTGAATTATCTCAATTCAAACAAAATTTTAATTTCGCAAAAAACATTTATAAATGTTTTTAATAAATATTAACGGAGTTCAAAATGAAACGATTAAAAAACATCACAATCTTATTATGCTTTTTATCTTTGCTCGCTTTCATAAGCTGCAGCGCGGAAGATAAAACGGGAGTAGCAAACAATCCGCCTGAAAACGATACGGAAATCACGGACGGCGAAACGGGAAGCGGTTCTGGTGGCAGTAGTGAAACAGGAACAGGCGGCGGAACAGGAACAAGCGGAGAAACGGGCGGTTCTGGTAGCGGAAGCGAAACTGGAGGAAGTGGAACGGAAACAGGCGGTGGTTCTGGAACAGGAACTGGAGGCGATAGCGGTTCTGGAAGCGGAAGTGGAAGCGGCTCTGGAGAAGGAGACGGTGGAACGGAAACTCCTCCAACTCCAAGCGAACCTGAAATTGTAACTGAAATAGAAGAAAAAGATTTTCCTCCAGATTTACTAGGAGACTATACTCATTCGACTAGTGGATGTAATGATATTCAAGTTTTTATTAATGACGATAAGAAAAAAATTCAGATGAATATATTTTTTGTTAGAGACGCTGATAGTTACAAACAGTCACATGTTGTTAGGATTAAAAAATGCACGAAAACAACCAAAGGCGGAAAAATTATTAAAGTTGAAGTTGAAGGGGAACACGACGGTTATATAATTACTTTTGATTACGAAGCTAAAACTATAAGCGGGACATACATAGGTGCTGGTGGGGATAAATGGTCATTTAGCGGAACAAAAAAGTAAACAGCCTCAAACATTAAAATATAATTTTTACACTTTAAAATAAAGGAGAATATTCAAATGAGAAATATCAAAACAATTTTTATCGTAGTATTTTCGTTAATACTATTATTTGCCGTAAGTTGCAGTAATGAAGATAAAACGGGCGTCACGGGAGGTGTCCCTGCGACAGATTTACCGAATGGTTATTATCAAGGAAATCTTACCTGTAAATCCTATATTATGGGTGATGATTTTTTTGCTGCCCCATCTCAAGGCGCAAATAAAAAACAAGAACTTGAACAAAGCTATAAAGATTGGTTTACAACTGATTTCTTTTATTTGAAAATCGCCAATAATAAATTAAAATGGACTAAAGATGGCGATGAACAATATATTGAAAATATGGAAGAAGTAGGAGCGTTAAAATCTGGCTCCGAGTATAGCGTAACATATTCATCTGAAGAGGATGAGGGTGAATATGGTATTACTAAAACCAAAGAAACTATAAGGTTTACTATCTCTGGCGATACCATATCGATTACAACATATACTTATGAAGAATCATCAGAAAGAAAGGAAAAATTAAAATATAGCGTTGTCGCTACTTATGAAGGCACTTTGGATAATTATACTACATATTTTCCTAAAGATTTGGAAGGAACATATAGAGATGATAAAGTTGCTTCGTTGGGGGGACATGATACTGATACTAAAGTTTCTTATGATGAACCAAATAAAAGAACTAAAATAATAGGAGCTTGGATTAAAGACGGCGCCACCACTGCTTCTGGTGGTGGTTTACAATCGCAAACTATTTATATTGAGAAATGGAAGAAAACAACCAAAGGCGGAAAAACTATTAAACTTGAAGGCGAATATGATAATGGCAAAGGAAGAAAATATACAGTTATTTATGATTATGATAGTGGAACTTTAAGCGGGACATATACATCGTCTAGCGGAGACAGATATTCATTTAACGGGAAAAAAATATAAATTAAACAACCTCAAACATTAAAATATAATTTTTACACACTTAAGCACGGGCGAGGTAAAACTTCGTCCGTTGTATTTATTAAAACTTGTAATGATTTATTTAAATGGCAATTATGTTTAAAATTTTTCATTTGTTTTTCATTTTTTTCTCTTTGAAAAGGGATACATTCCTTTTATATAATATAATTTTTGAAACCTCATGCGAAAGCGTGGGGTTGTTTTTTTAAATTCGTCATTGCGAACGAAGTGAAGCAATCCACATAGAGTAGATTACTTCGGACTTTACAAGTCCTCGTAATGACAAAATAAATTTATCCGTTATTTTTTAAATTTGTCATTGCGAGGGAGTATAACGACCGAAGCAATCCAAATACAATAAAATTTATTTTTTTGTGGATTACTTCGGGCTAAAGCCCTCGTAATGACAAAAATGCAAGTCATTGTTAGGGCTTTAGCCTCGTTCGTAATGACAGTTATTTTTGCACAGTCATTGCTAATGTAATGAAGCAATCCGATATTTGAATATAAATAAAAAAAATACTTGACGATTTGAAAATAATCGCTATCTTATGGGTAGAAAGATTAATAATGCCGAAAGCCAAAAAGCAAAAGCCAAAGTGCAGACGCCAAGAGGCAGACGGCAAAGGAGTTAATTATGACAAACCTAATTAAAAGAAAAGGGCTGCTATATTTGGTTCTTATAGTGGCGCTAGTATCGGTAATGGCTATTGCCTGTAAGAAAAGACCTACTCAGCCTTTAGATGCAAGTTTGACGGTAGGCTCAACGGAATATCAAAATCCCGAAGAAGTCGATTTAGAAGAAGGCGAATATAAAACGATTTACGAATTGAACGAAGGCGATATAAGAAACTATACCGATAGAACATTCCACTATAAAATCGAATTGAAAGAAGTAAACGGAAAAATGACTTTATTGTGGAAAAAAGGCGACTATAAAGCTGGCGGAACGCAAAGTTACGGCGGAAACGATTATGGCATTTTAAGAAAGGTTACGAGAGACAGCTCAAAAGACATAGCCCCCGAAGGTAAAAAAGCTTTTGGCGATGTTAATAGCGAAGAAGTTTGCTATATTAAGATTAGCGCCGATGGTAATTCGATGGAATTCTATCCTCATGGAATGCAGATTCCGTTTAAGCTTGCGAAGATTAAATAAGTATAAAACATAATAAGCCGAGAGACGATGCATGAAAATGTGTCGTCTTTTTATATTATTTATTATTATAAAAAAGACACCGCAATTAAATACGATGCCTTTTATAATGAATTATTTTTCTAATTTATTTTACATTTTTAACTATTTAATTTTTATAGCTATTTCCTGTTCGGATAGTCCAATTTACTTTTCCGCCGCTACCCGTAGAAGCTATCTGATAATAATAAGCTCCTTTTGTTGAGTTATAAAATGTAAAAATCGCCGTTCCAGTTTCTGAACCGTAGGTAGAAGTTAATACAATATTAAATGGATAATTAAAACTATTTGGAATTTGCCCGCTATAAGGAGGAGTGGTTGGAATAGTTAATAAACCGTTAGCAATACCCATTTGCTCCCAGGCAGTCCATTTTCCTTCAAGGTCGGCTGCTACGCCAGAACCTGTGACGCCATAACCTCCATTACCAGAACCTCCAGAATTTCCATCGCCGCTTCCAGTTTTGTTTTTATTACGGCAACTTATTGAAAACAATAATATAAATGATAATAGGACGATTAGAAATGTTTTGAAAGAATTATTGATTAGAGGATATAATTCACGCTTTGCTTTGCTTTGCTTTGCTTAACGAATTTACAGTATTGCTTTTTGTTAGTCATTTTAGACCTCCTCGAATTAAATTAATTGTATTTATATTATAGTAAATTTTTTAGCGTTTGTCAAGAGTTTAAGAAAAAAAATTATCATTGAGAATTTGTCGAAGCAATAAAAATATATATTGAATATTAAACGAATATATTATATAATTAATTTCTAAATTAAATTTCGTAAATCATAAAATTTAAATTAAGGAAAATAATAATGGCAAAACTTTCGCATTTGGAAAAAGAATATATCAAAGCTAATTATAAAAATAAAACAGTTGACGAACTTGCAAAAAAATTGGAAAAAGATAAAGAACTTATAGAAGAATATATAAATAATTTGCAGGCTAATAAAGCTAATAAAAACAAGAAAAAAAATTCCAAAGAAAATAAAAAACCTAACGCCGTTAAAAATGTATTTCAGAAAATATTTTTTGAAGATAAAGAAAAATCGGAAGCTGTTTATAAAAAATATTCCATAAAACCTTATCGTCTTTCAGAAATTGATTTTATATTTGCAAGCGTTTCTTTTTTATTTACTTTCTTTTTATATTTATTCACTCTAACTCCTTCGCTTTCCGCTGGAGATAACGGCGAGCTTACAACTGCGGCGTATTTTTTGGGAGTCGGACATGCGCCGGGCTATCCATTTTATACTTTAATGTCGAAATTATTTACTTATATTCCGTTTGGAAATATCGCTTGGAGAACAAATTTATTTTCTGGAACTTGCGCCGCTATTTCAATGATATTCTTTTATTTGATAATGGTAAAAGTTTTGGGGCAAAATAGAATCGAGAGAGGATTTTCGCCAATCGTTCAAATTCCCGCTTTGCTTTCTTCTATAGCGTTTGCAATATCCGACAATATGTGGGCGCAGGCAACGATGGCGGAAGTTTACAGTTTGAATATATTGCAAATAGCGTCAATGCTTTTGATATTGGTTTACTGGTTCGAAGCGGTTTGGAAACATGCGAACGATGAAGTGGCTTATTACGGTTCAAAATATCTCATGGCTTTTGGTTTTTTATACGGAGTCGCTCTTGCAAATCACCATGTTACATTGCCTTTCGCTTTCGCTCCTTTACTTTTTATTGGAATAGTTTTATTTTTGATTCATAAAGACAGATATATCGAGCATATAGAAACTTCTTTTATTTCAATATTCGTATTTTTGTTTTTGCTTTTTGTAGGCGGTTTCGGATATTATAGATTCATTATGAATTACGAGGCTTATTTATATTTTCCCGCTGGAGTCTCTTCAAATGATTCTATATTTTCAATATTATTTAAGCCTTTTTCCAACCCCGATATAATCAGCGATATATTTACCGCTTTGGCAAACGGTTCTTATTTGCGATACGATATGATACAAAATTTAAAAGCGCCTTTATATCCCACTTTGTATAAAGGAATGTTTTTGGTAATATGGTCACTATTTTTGGTTTTGGTTTGGTGTTTGATTTACAGATATTTATTATGCAGAATAGATAAAATCAATAGAGACAACGATTTTATAACGGGAATATCAATAACTTATTATAAAATGCTTTTGATGTTGGCTGTCGGAGTTATGATTTACGCCTACATGCCGATAAGGGCGAGAGCTTTGCCTCCGTTGAACTGGGGACAATTAAACGAACCTTCGGGCTGGGAAAATTTAAGTTATTTATTCAGTATGATTCATAGAAAACAGTATGGAACTTCTGGAAACGATATTGCGGCGGTTTTTATTCTTCATCCCGAACAAGTCAGCGCGTTAATAAATATATTCAAAACTCAGCTTACAGCTTTAGGACTTTTATTTTTAATTCCCGGATTATTTCAAATATTCAAAAAAAATAAATTTATCGGAATATTTTCGGTATTCGGACTTTTAAGTTTTTCAGTTTCGCTTATGGCTTATACCAATCCGCCTCCAAGTGTGAGAACTTTATCTTTTGTCGAAGTGTTTTTTCTTCCAGCAACTTTATATATGCTGGTTATAATCGGTTTCGGCATTCAATGGTATATGGAATATTTTAACGGCAATATAAAAAATGTATTTAAAAATCCTTCAAAAGAGGAAACTATAAATTCGTTTGACGGCGGACATATTCTTTCTTTAATCGTTATTTTAATCATAATGACTCCAATATTTATAAATAATTTGAGCAGAAATAACAATTCAAAAGATTTCAGCAATCATGATTATTCTTATAATATGATGAACTCTCTTCCCGATAACGCGATATTTGCAACGGAAGGCGGAGACAATCAGGTATTCGGACTCGTTTATTATACGATGGTTGAAAGAAGACGCCCAGACTTAAAAATATACGACCAAAAGGGAAATGTATTTGAAAGAATATATGGAAACTTAATGAAAACGGACGGAAGATGGCTCGGAGATATAAGCGACGCTGTTGATAAAGATTTTATAGAAGCGGGACGCCCTTATTATATGGCTTGGAGAAGAGACGGACTTCAAAGGCTCGGAGATTATTATTTTAAGGCTTATGGACTCGTATTTAAAGTTCAGCCTATAAAATACGCTTTGGTTGACGAATTGGAATTCTTTAAAGTATTGACGATTAACGATTATAAAGAAATAGCGAAAGAACATTTGAAAAGAGATTACGAAGATTCAAAAATCGCTTCCGATATTAAATCGCTTCTTGACGAAGGTTTGATATCAGTTCAGAGAAAAGATTTGTATAACGGAAACGAAGAGATAGAATTTGTAAAAATGTATGAACTTCCTTTTCCAGAACTCAAAACGGAAGAAGATTATTGGGCTACTTATGTTATGCAAGGAACGGACGAAGAAATTTCGCATTACGATTTTTTGACGAGAGAAATATTTATAAGTTCCTACTCGCTTGCAAAAATAGATATGTATAACAGAAAAATAAGAACCTATAATAAACTTTTGGAATATATGGGAAACGGTAGCGTGGGAAGAAACGGAATGACTAAAGACGAAGCGAACGAAAAAATTGAAGAGCTAAAAAAATTGAAAAGAGAAGAAGAAGATAAAATGCTTAAAATAGGTTTCGATATGTCGAATGTTTATTTTGCGGTTGGAAATCAGGCGATTATTGACGGCAATTATGAGCGCGCCGCGATAATGTATGAAGAACTTATAAAACTTGAAAAACTTATTTATCCTGCGTATTTTAATCTGGCGGCGTCATACGAATATTTGGCACGCTCAAAAGAAACTCCTTACGAAAAAGAAGCGGAATATTTGAATAAAGCTAAAGAAGTTTTGGAGAGAGCGGAAAAAACTTTTCATAGAGGAAGAGATATTGGGGATACGGTGAGAGGGCAGAATCAAACCTATCAGCAGATAAAACAATTTATTCAAAAAATAGAGGTGCAATTAAGAATTCCGAAAAGTCAAGTTGAGGCAATGAAAGAGCAGGCTACTATAGAAAATAGTTTTGAAAGTTATAGCGCTTATGCAAATTATGTTTATCAGAGGCAGGATATTGAAGAAGCTTTATGGGCGAAAAATGAAGCGAAAAATAGAGCGAAAAACGGAGAGCAGATGTTTTCGGTTAATAAAGATTTGGCTATATTGTATGCGAATATTGGCGATATAACCTCTTCGGTAAATATATTAAACGAAACTTTGAAAATTCCTAATGTGAAAAGCGAAGATAAATCGGCTTTAGAATTAGATTTGGCAAATATTTATCTTAATCAAAAAAATTATAACGAGGCGGAAAATATATATTCAAAATATACGAACGAATTGAATCAGAACGGGGCTTTTGCTTTATACGCAATGGGACATATTTATATAGAACAAAATAAAGTCGTTGAAGCTTTGAATATTTATAACGATTTTATAAATAAAATGTCTCCGATAGCTTCGACTAATCAGTTTATAGCGAATCTGTCTCAAGATATCGAAAGTAGAAGAGTTCAAATAATGCAATATTTGGGTTCTATGCCGAGATAAAATTATAAATAAAAATATAATAAAAGATATAATGAAATTTTAAATAAAAAATATTTTCTAAAATTTCATTATATCGTCCCAATATTTTTCAAAGTATTTATGCATTCCAAAACCCGGCGAATAATAATTATAAACTTTTTTAAAATCTTTTACGGCGTTTTTGAAAGAAGAATTATCAATATAAGATTTTTTCGCCATATAAAGCAAAGCTATCGAAGGAGAACGCGACATTCCAAAATTGCAATGAACCAATACTTGTTTTTCTTTTATTTTTCTGTCGATAAATTCAACAGATTTTTTAATTATAGGATAAGCGTAATCGTAAGAGAGACTCGATATATCAAGCAGATTCAAATATAAATCGTCAACATTTTCAAAAACTTTTTTATCGCCGATATTTCCATGAACGCCATGTGCGAAACAGCTTTGGCATGCATGAACTATAGCGCCTTCAAATTTTCTGCAGTCGTTATCGTTTCCGACAAATAAATTTTTATATACTTCTATCATTATATTTAATCTCCTATTCCAATTATTCCAAATAAGAATATATATCTTTCGTTTCAACAATTTTTTCTCTATTAATTATTTTATAAGCTGGAGTTTCTATTAAAAGAGTTTTCAAATAAGGAATTTTTATAATATCCGTATCTCTGTCTCCTATCATAAAAGACGCGCTCAAATCTATATTATATTTTTTTGCGGCAAGCAAATGCATTCCCGCTTCGGGTTTTCGCAATATTGAAATTATATTATATTTTTTATTTTCGCTTTTTATATGATAAGGGCAGTAATAAAAATCGTCTATCAAAGCGCCGCATTTTTTATATTCTTCGTAAATATATTTATGGACTTTTTGAACTTCAGCCTCGCCGTAATAACCGTAAGAGACGCCCGCTTGATTAGTCGCGACTATAGTTATAAATCCTTTTTCTTTGGCGTATTTTACAATATCTACAAATTCTTTTTTTATTTTCACTCTGTCAACGCTTCCGACATATCCCAAGTCTTCCATCAATACTCCGTCTCTGTCCAAAAATAAAGCCTTATTGATTTTTTTATTTTCGTTAGGAATATATAAAGGAACGCCGAATAATAAATTTCCTTCAAACGCTTTATTAATAATTTCTTCGTCAATATTTATTTTATTATTATTTTTATAAGCGTATTTTTTTAATATCGAATAGCCCGATAAAGAATTTTCTATATCGTTTTTTATGATTTTATAATCGTTATCAATAGAATAAAATTTATTATTTTGATTATCGTTAAGATTAAAATCCAAACCAACCAAAACGGAATCTTTTTTAAGCTTTCCGTAAAATTCTAAAAAAAATTTATCTATATTCATAATTTATAATAGTATTTTAATTTTTTATTTTTATCAATAATTTACGCTTGAAAAATTATAAATAAAATGATACGATATAAAAAATTTATTTCGGAGTTTTTATATGTCAAAAAAAATTTTAGTTCCTTTAGCCGAAGGTTTTGAAGAAATCGAAGCGATAACGATAATAGATATATTAAGAAGGGCAAATTTGGAAGTTATAACGGCGTCATTAACCGATAATTTGGAAGTGAAAGGCGGACATAATATAATCGTAAAAGCGGACACTATTTTAGATAAAGTTATTAACGAAGATTTTGACGCCATATCTCTTGCGGGCGGTATGGGAGGCATGAATAATTTGAAAAACGATAAAAGAATCATAGAAAAAATTCAAAAAATGTATAAAGAAAAAAAACTCGTATCCGCCGTATGCGCTTCGCCGATAGTTTTGGGAGAGGCTAAAGTTTTGAACGGAAAATATACATGTTTTCCAAGCTGCGAAAAATCTATAAATATGGGAGAATATATTGAAAAAGATTTGGTTGTAGCTTACGAAAATGTTATAACCTCGAAAGGACCTGCAACAAGTATGATTTTCGCTTTAGAAATAGTAAAATATTTAACGGGCAAAAACGAAGAATTATCAAACGCTTTATTAATGCCAATATTAATAAAAGAATTAAAATAATTTTTTTATTAATTATATTTTATATTTTTTAAGGATTAAAACTAACTTTAACATTTTTTATTATATCAATATCTTTCGCTCCCGCTTTTGAATATTGAGGAGAGGCAATTTGAGAATTCGCTTTGCTTCCAATATTTATTTCGGCGGTATATAAAACATTATTATCTTGATATATAGTCGCTTCCACTACTATTTTATAATTTCCGTCTTTTATCAATTTTCCTTCGTTATCTTTACAGTCCCAAATTATATTTACATTTCCCTGTTTCGGAGTCGCTTTAGAAACGGCGTCTATTTCGGCTTGATTCATTTTTATAGCGTTTGCCTTTTTCTGCCAATTAGACAAAGACTGATTTCGTTTTTTCCATCCCGCTCTTCTGCCCGTAAAATCCGTTATATAAATCGTTTTGATATAATTTCCGTTATTATCTTCAACCCAAATCGCTATTTGATTGCTTGAAAATCCTTCTCTTTTCGTATAATCGAAATTTATTTGAACGGTTTTATTATTTTGAGCGCATTCAAAAGAAGTAGCCATAAATAAAGCGAATAATATAATAAAAATTTTCTTTGCCATAATTTAATCTCCTTAAAGTTATTATAAAAATTTTGTATTAATATTATAATTATATAGCTTTTAAATAAAATGTATATACTTTCTAATAATTAAATATTATTTACTTTTTTATAAAACAATTTAAAATATAAAGAATAAATTTAAAACGGATTTTAATCATGCAAAAAGAAAACGAGCTAAAAAAAATAAAATTGGGTTTTTCAAGTATAGTAATATTTAGAAATATTTTAAAAACAAAAGTAATAAAAAAATTAATAAAATTTTTAAACTTTGAAGCACAAGATAATATAAAACAAATCGATTTATACTCGGAATTTTTATCCGAACTTTTTAAATGCGATAATAATTTGGCGGATTATATTCTCTCTCAAATATTTTTAGACGACAATATTTATATAAATAAAACCGTCTCAAAAAAAGAAATAAATAATAATCTTAAAAAAATTTTAAAAAGCGAATTGAACTTTTTTAAATATGTTTCGTCTTTCGATTTCTCTTCGCTTTTTGAAAAAGAGTATTCAAAAAAAATCGCCGAACTTGAAATTAAAGAAATCGATTTTTATAAAATATATTCGGAACACATAAAAAATATTGACAAAAAAGGATACGGAATATTTTACGAAAATAATATGTTTGTATTGGACGATAAAAAAAATATAATCGCCGTCAAGCATAAAGACAATCAGGATATAAAAAAATTATACGGATACGAAGCGGAAAGAAATAAAGTTATATCGAATACAAAAATTCTGCTCGAAGGAAAAAAGGCGAACAATATACTTCTTTACGGAGACGCTGGAACGGGAAAAAGCAGCACGGTAAAAGCTGTTGCAAACTTTTTTAAAGATGACGGACTTCGGTTAATAGAAATCAAAAAAAATCAGCTTAATTTTATAACCGATATAATAGAAAGTTTAAGCGACAGTCCTTTAAAATTTATAATATTTATAGACGATTTAACTTTTTCTTCAAATGACGACACTTTTTCTTATTTGAAAGCGGTTTTGGAAGGCGGCGTTAATTCTTTTCCTAATAATATTGCGGTTTATGTTACGAGCAATTATAGACATTTGATAAAAGAAAATTTTGGCGACAGAGACGGAGACGATATTCATGTGGAAGACACGATTCAGCAAATAATGAGTTTGACAAACAGATTCGGAACTATAATAACATTTCAAAGACCCGATAGAGATTTATTTAGCGAAATAGTTTTATCTTACGCAAAAGAAAACGATATAAAAATAGACAAAGAAGAATTGATAAGGCAAGCGGAAGCCTATGCTATTAGAAGTGCTGGAAGAAGCCCGAGAGTCGCAAAACAGTTTGTGGAATTATTAAAACATTAAACTTCAATTTATAATTTTACTCGCCTGATAACGCTTATTTAGTCATTACGAGGGCAACGCCCGAAGTAATCCAATTAAAATAAAATTTTATTATTTTGGATTGCTTGGCTATTGCCCGACTTTGTCCTCGCAATGACTATTTTTTATTTTCAGTGACAAATTTTTTAGGATTAAACGCTTGACAAAGAATAAAAAATTTATTATAATATAATTACCTTAATTAAATTTTTGGAGGCAAAAAATGAAAAATAACAAAAATTACTGTAAATTCGTTAGTCAAGTCAAGTCAAGTCAAGTCAAGTCAAGTCAAGTCAAGTGCTAAAATTGTATCTTTAATC
>NZ_JBNMIZ010000020.1:0-21809 GCF_050873525.1 Brachyspira sp.
GTCTCGCAATGACAATAAAAAATAATTTTGCAATTTTTAATTATGCATTTTCGTTCGATGCATTTAATTTTGAAATAATAAGGCGTAGTGAAAATTATGCCTTTGTCTATAATAAATATTTTTGCCGTAATGGAAATAATCGGATTGACAAATTAATCCGTCATTACGAGCGTAAGCGAAGTAATCTATTCTGTGTGGATTGCTTCGCCTCAATCGAGGCTCGCGATGACGGGTTTGAAAGGGACGATTTATTTTCTCGCAATGATTATGGCGGAAAGTTTATTTTCGGTTTTTGGAATAATCTTAATTGTGGCTTTTTATTTAATAGAAAAACTAAAAAAAAATAAATTTATGTCAGCGCATAGCGTTGGCGAAGGAGAACAAAAATGAAGAAAATTCTTCTAACAACAGTAGCTTTGCTTTCTATGGCAAGCGCAAGCGTTTTTGGTATGTATGGGGTTTATACGGATTGGATATTCTTCCTCACGCATGGCAATCAGTTCAGAGCGAGATTAGACCAATTAGGTTTTACTCTTGGCAACGACACAATCAAAGGAACTTTCGGGTTCGACAATAACAGCAGTTATGGTGGAAATGCAGGAGATATGTTAATCAAGGCTACCACTGGCGCTGGCACATCTGGAGATGAGTATGATTGGATTCCTTCAATATCTATGGGAATTGCTTATACTTCTTCTTTAATCGGAGTCGGAGTTGGTTATAATGCAACTCTCGGACCAAGAAAACAAAAATTCAACGGTAAAGAAACCTCAAAAATGGTTCAAATGGCGGCTCATACTCCCGTTTTAGTTTTGAATGCATTGGATAACGCTTTTAGAATGGCAATTCCGATTCAAGTTTATGTTGATAATGATAAAAATTCGGCAGGTGATAAATCAAGCGTTACTGCGGTAAGCGTTGATTCACAATTCAGATATTATACGGGACTCGAAATGTTGCCACAAGTTAGATTATATTTGAGATACGGAAGCGTTGCCTATAATACCAATGCAAGCGGAACGACTACTAAAGGTAAAGTGATGGAATCGTTCGGTTTCGATTTTAGATTCTACTTTGGCTCAATGGTGGAAGAAGTTGCGCTTCAACCTTTAGTTAAACTCGCTTATAACGGCGCATTGGGAAAATACCACAATGTAACGAGAGTGGAAGCGGTTAAATATATGAAAAGCAGTTATAATAATGTGGCTGCAGTTTGGGAACAAGGCGCTTGGGATTTGCAATTAATGTTAGGTTTAGGCTTGACTGCTAACTCCGATATAGTTTCGCTTTATTTAGAACCTCAATTGGGTTTGAAAGTTGACCAAGCTGGAAGCGATGCCGATAAGAATGTTAAAGAAGTTTACGGTTTGGGCTACAATGTTTATGCGGAAATCTATATTACACCTTTGAAAAACCTTGAATGGTATTTTGAAACAACTATAGGTAATTCGTTGAAAACTAGTGCATCTTATGGTTTAGTTCAATTAGAAGCTACTACAGGCGTTACATGGTATTTACCTGCACTGTAAGTTAATTAGTTAGATTAAAAAGTTAGTCTTCTTCGGCGTTGCGAACGGAGGAGACTAATTATTAAATTTAAATTAAAAATTACAAAATAAAGGATATTAAAAATGGAAGATTTAGATTTAATAAAAGCTTGCTACGATGGTAATTTAGTAAAAGTAAAAGAACTAATAGAGAAAGGAGCGTGTATTGATGCCAAAGATAATGGCGATAATACAGCTTTAATGTGCGCTTTAGATAGCGGACAATTAGAAATAGCGGAATATTTAATAGAAAAAGGTGCAAATATTAATGCTCAAAATGTTAATGACGCTACAGCTTTATTAATTGCTTCAAGTTATGGACATTCTGAAACAGTAAAATATTTATTAGAAAAGGGAGCTGATATTAATATCCCAAATGAAAGCAAATCTACAGCTTTAATAGAAGCTTCAAGCAACGGCGATTTAGGAATAGTGAAACTTCTATTAGCAGAAGTGGAAAAAGGAAAAAAAGTTGATATAGATGCCAAAGATAATTATGGTTTTAGCGCTTTAATGTATGCTTCAAATAATAAACGAATAGATATAGCAGAATGTTTAATAGAAAAAGGAGCGGATATTAATACTAAAGATAAAAATGGTTGGACACCTTTAATATGGGCTTCAAGTTATGGATATTTAGAAGTAGTAAAATATTTAATGGAAAAAGGAGCAGATATTAATGCAAAGAATGATGGCGGTTGGACTGCTTTAATGTATGCTTCATATAATGTGAATTTAGAAATAGTAAAGTATTTAATAAAAAATGGAGCGGATATTAATGCAAAGAATAATAATGGGGATACCGCTTTAATGCGAGCTTTAATATATGGAAATGCAGAAATAATAATATGTTTAATAAAAAATAAAGCAGATTTAAATATTAAAAATAAAGATGGTAAAAGTTTTTTGGATTTAATAGCGAATGATAATGAAGTATTAGATTTAGTAATAGGTTTGATAGATGATAATGAGATAAAAAAATTATTAGAGAAAGCCAAGAGAAATAATGATTTATCAATAGTTTCACTTGCTTTTAATAAGTTAAGTAATTTAATTTGCAATCTTTCTTAAATTTTTCACTATAATTCGGCGTTCTTCGTGTGTTGCGAACGGAGGACGCTGTTTTTTTGTTTTAGATTGATTAGTATTAAAATTAATTTGTCATTGCGAGCGTGAGCGTGGCAATCCACTATTAAAATAAATTATTAATTTATAATTTTATTCTTTTTTGCTAAATTTTCTAAACGATTGAACCGTTTGAACCGAGCCATACCAGAAAGCTATTTTTCCTAAAAAATAGAATATTCCTTTAAATATTATTTCTATGCCACTTTTACAATTATATATATAACTTGTATCTGCATTTTCATGTGATATTTGAGAAAAATCGGTTGGAGCTATAAAATTAAATAATTCCTTTATATATTGAGTATCTCTAAAATAAATATATTGAGAAAATCCTACTACTAAACAAATAATCGTAGAAATAAATATATATTCTTCAATATTTTTATTATTATAGTCATTTTTATTATTATAATTACAAAATAAAAAATATATAAAAGAAAGAAAAATATACATAAACATAGGTGTATAATTGATATTATATGATAATGTAAAAAAGAAAGTCGGAAATAATATTGTGCATAAAAAAGATTTAATCCAATTTAAACCGTTATCGCTATATAAAGAACTTAATTCAATAGATATAATATCTCCCCAATCTTTATAACTTTTATTATTTTTTCTTTTTAGTTCTTCTTTATGCATTTCTATTTCTTTTGAACTATATTCTAATGCTTTAATATTATTAGCTTTTTTATATTCGTTATTTTTTAATGCCCTTGCCGTTCCCGAATTTAATATTTTATCAAAATCACATCCAATTATATGTAAATTACCAAGAGTATTTACATTTTTTAAATCTATATTTTCTGCTTTTATATTTCTTAAAATAATTTTTCCATCTATATTCGAATTATTTATAGATATTTTATTTAGTTTAGAATTACTAATATTAACTATAAATAAATTTGAGTTAGTATTTTCAAATATAACGTTATCAAATTTTATTTCTGTGTCGTATTTCATATCAATTAATACTTCAATTTTTTCTGATATCGATATACCATGAAAATATATATTTTTAAAAAAATTAGTCCTAGTAAAAGATGCATTATTAAATGAAGTCCCATAAAAATAAATTTCATTCTTGAAGTTAACAAAAGAAAAATCAACCTTGTTATCAAATGAAACATTAGAAAAATCGACTTCATTATTAAATATAGAATTGGAAAAATCAACTTCATTATCAAATAAAGCTCCAGAAAAATCAACTTTGTCGTAAAATTTAGAGAAATGGAAATCTGCTTCTTTAAATGTAGTGATAGAAAAATTGACTTCATTATCAAATTGAGTCCAAGAAAAATTAACTTTATTCGCAAATGACCCCCCAGAAAAGTATGCTTTATTCTTAAATATAGAATTGGAAAAATTAACTTCGTTATTAAATGAAGCATGAGAAAAATCAACTTCATTATTAAATGAAGCAAAATTAAAATTTACTTTATTATTAAATGAAGTATAATAAAAATCTGTGCCACCAATGAATTTACTTCCAGTAAAATTAATTTCATTGTTGAATAAAGTCCAAGAAAAATTTGCATTTCTAATAAATTTACTACCCATAAAAAAACTTTATTTTTAAATGATGCGTTAGAAAAATTGGCTTCGCTATTAAAAATTAATCCATTGCAATTAATATAGTAGCCTATATCTTCATAAGATAATTTATCAAATAATTTATAGATTATATCATTTAAGTTAAATTCAAAATTTATTTCTATATATTCTATATAATCATCACTAATATTCTCTGCTTTCATTCCTATATTTAAAGTTAAATACCTTTCTTCTACTTTTTTTAATGGTATTTTTTCCCCTAAAATTGCTTCTTCTAATTCTGCTGTTTCTCTTCTTTGTTCTTTTAAGTCATATTTAAGCCATTTAATTAATTCTTCTTCCGTATTATAAACTTTTGGTTGTTCCATCATATATCATAATTCCTAAAATAATAATTTATATAATTATAACAAAAAATTTAATAAATTACGAGTAAATTAATAAAATAATTAGTTGAAATAATTATAGTATCCAATAAAAAATAACGATATGTAGATAATAAAAACTACCAAGTTAATCAAACAAGGTAGCTTTTATTATTTCTATTTCCTAAAAAGTTAGCTATGTGAACCTAATCAAAATAAATTGAAACTAAAATATTCTTATCAATTTACAATAATTTAAGCCTTTTTAAGCGCCGCTGCAAGTATTTTATCCAAAGGCAAAATCTCGTCAACTCCGCCGCGGGCTATAGCTTCTTTAGGCATTCCGAAAACCGTGCAAGTTTCCTCGTTTTGAGCTATATTATAAGCGCCAGCGTCATGCATTTCTTTCATCCCGTTTGCGCCATCGTCTCCCATACCCGTAAGAATTATTCCTATAGCTTTATTTTTCGCATAAACTGCTCCGCTTCTAAATAAAACATCAACCGAAGGTCTATGTCGAGTTACAGGTTCTCCGTCTCGCACTTCCACATAATATTTTCCATTTTTTACTTTAATCATAGTATGCTTTGCGCCTCGAGATAAAATTGCCTGCCCTCTTCCAACGCTCATTCCGTCTTCCGATTCTCTAACTTCTATTTTTAGAACATTATTCAATCTTTTTGCAAAAGAAGTGGTAAAATGTTCGGGCATATGTTGAGTTATAACTATTGGAGGAGCTGAAGGAGTAACATTCTTCAAACATTCAACCAATGCCTCTGTGCCTCCCGTAGAAGAACCTATTAAAATAATTTTATCCAAAGGAACTTCTCTCGAAGGAGTAAGAGGAAGCATAATATCCGCGCTGTTTTTTTGAAACACTTTAAATCCAGAAGTTTGCGGCGCTTCCAAACTAATCGAAGAAGCATGAATAGTAGATTCTCCGCTTTCCACAGGCATAGTAACTCCATGTTTTTTATAGAATTTAGCCCTGTTTGCGTAGGCATTTTTTATCTTTTCAACCAAATCCGTTGCCAACTCTTCGACTCCGTCTCTCACATTTGCGGAAGGTTTTATAACATAATCGAAAGCCCCGATATTCAAAGCATCGAGAGCGAATTCCCTATGTTTTTCAAGAAGTGAGCTAAACATAATAACGGGAATCGGATTATTTAGCATAAGTTTTTTTAGATAAGTTATGCCGTCCATTTCTGGCATTTCAATATCCAAAGTTAAAATATCTGGTTTTAAGGTTTTTATTTTACTTTCGGCAAGTATCGGGTTAGCCGCCGTTCCAACCATTTCCAATGCTGGGTCGGAAGATACGATTTTTGTTAGCAGCTGCCTAATCAAGGCGCTGTCGTCTACTGACATTACTTTAATTTTAGACATATATCAATCCTTCTAATTCTTAATAATTTATTAAAACAATGTAATATCCGATTTCTCTTCAATTTTGTTTTGCAAACTTTTCGAGTATTTTACTTCCTGTTCTACGGAGAATTCTTTAGTTTGAGTTTCCATTTTCTTCATTAAAACTCTGTTTTCCGTATTGAAAAAAAACACTTTTCTGGGCCACGAGCCTCCTATATCTTCGCTGATAATAGGTATTTTTTCTTCAGCTAAAAACTTTTTGGCGAATTTAATATTTTTATCGGGTATTTGAAGCAAATTGCTTGTCATTCCCGTAAGAACATGTCCGCCTCCAAATATTTTTGCCGTAAGATTTTCTTTTTTACCGCCAAGTTTTAATATCTGGTTAATCAAAACTTCCATAGCGAAAAGCCCATATCTCGTATGATTATAATCTTCTTCGGGTTTTTCCCATTCTTTCATTTCTGGGAGCATAAAGTGGTTCATACCGCCGAATTTTAATTTATTTTCAAAAAGACAAACTGCAATACAACTTCCCAAAACGGTTTTAATTACGGCAGGTTCTTTGGCGGCATAATAGCCTCCTATATATATCGTAATGCGCTTAAAACTGCTATCGGCGGCGGATGGAAAATCTACCATAAATATTAATCCCTTATCTAATTGTATAAATCTTTTTATCTAAATTTTTTTATATATATTGCTTGATACATATTTAAATTTATCCGATATTCCAAATAAAGTTTCCGAATGTCCTATAAATACCAAGCTGTCTTCTTTCATATATTTATAAAATTTCAAAAATAATTCCTTTTGAAATTCTTTATCGAAATATATTATAACATTTCTGCAAAAAATCAAATCGAACATCGTATGAATATTAAAATCCGCTTCTTTAAAATTAAGCTGTCTAAAAAATAAATCTTTTTGCAAAACGGTTTTTACTTTATAAAATCCTTCGTTTTCGCCCGAACCTTTAAGAAAATATTTCCTTAAAATGCTGTTTGCTATAGGTTCTACCGATTCCTCTTTATATATTCCGCGCATCGCATGAGATAAAACATTTGTATCGATATCGCTTGCCAAAATTTTAATATCGTATTTATCGTATCTTTCGCCGAAATATTCATGCAAAGTCATCGCTATAGTATAAGGTTCTTCTCCCGTAGAACATGCAGCGGACCATATTCTTAAGTTTTGAACTTTGCCCTCTTTGTAAGATTTTTCCCAAGCTGGCAAAAAATTACTTTTCATATATTCAAAATGTTTATTTTCTCTAAAAAAATCGGTTTTATTTGTGGTGACGGCGTTTATAAAATTTGTAACTTCTTCGTCATCGGAAGCGTTTTTTAAAGAATCTATATATTCCTTAAAAGTATCCATATGCAAAGCTCTTAATCTTTTGCTTATTCTCGCATTAACCAAAGCTCTTTTATGTTCCGTCATTTGAATGCGGGTTTTATCGTATATAATTTTAACCAATTCGGAAAATTCGGAGTCGGTTAAAGACGGCATACGAGAGTTTAATTCTTCCATAATCAAAACCTAAATTAAATTATTGTATAGTTTTATTAATTTCTTCGTTCGATTTTACTATATCGTCTATAGGCAAAACCATAACTATTTTATTTTCAAGTCTTATAACATTAGATATTTGAAGTCCCCTCATATTGTCAATCGGAGTTTCGGTTATCTGACTTTCAAATACAGTTATAACATCGCTTACCATATCCGCCAATATTCCGAATCTTCTATTTGCATTCGATATTACTATAATAACATCGTCTTCTATCGAGCGGTCGTCTCTTCTTTCGAGTCCGAATCTTATTCTTATATCTACAACATGCAAAATATTTCCTCTTAAATTAATAAGCCCTCTCATATATTTTGGACTTCCAGGAACGGGAGTAATATTTGTAACGCTTACTATACTTTCTATACTTAAAACATCGAGAGCGTATTCTTCGTTATCTATTTTGAATACCAAAAACTGCTGACTCGCCTCTGTGGTAATATTTTCTTCATTTTCCAAACTTCCAACTTGAGGTATATTAGCCGAATTAATTTTTTGATTTTGATTGTCTATCATAATTTAATCCTTAATAATATTATTAATTTACACATTTTGCACATTTTAGACATTGTTAATTTTTCCCTGTAAAGATATATTAACTAGTCCCTGTATATCTATAATAAGCGCTATTCTTCCGTCTCCAAGTATAGTGCCGCCTGAAATTCCAGAATGCTTACTGAATGCAGAATCCAAAGATTTAATAACCACTTGCTGCTGGTCTAATAATTCGTCTACAAATATCGCGCATCTTCTATATCCCGCTTCCACAACGACAACTATGCCTTTATCTATATCATCAACTTGAGTGTCTATATCGAATACTTTATGAAGTCTTATTAAAGGCAAATATTCGTCTCTGATTTTTATCATCTCGCCCTTGCCTTCAAAAGGTTTTATCTGCTCGTTTTTTACTTTCATTTGTTCTATAATAGATATTAAAGGCATTATATATATCTGTTCGCCCAAAGCGAAAGTAATTCCTTCTATTATAGCCAAAGTCAAAGGCAATTTTATTATGAATGTGCTTCCCTTTCCTTCTTCTGATTTTATTTCTATTTTTCCTTTCATTTTTTCCACATTCGCTCTAACCACATCCATACCTACGCCTCTGCCCGATATGTCGGTTATTTTTTCGGCGGTAGAAAGTCCCGGGCTGAATATCGTTCTATATATTTCCGCATCGGTATATTTTCCGTCTTTTGAAAGCAAACCTTTTTCAATCGCCTTATTATAAATCCTTTCTTTATTTAATCCGTTTCCATCGTCCGAAACTTCTATTACGACATGCCCTTCTTGGTGAGCCGCCGACATCGTTATAGTTCCAAATTCAGGTTTTCCTCTTTCAATTCTTATTTCTTTAGTTTTTTCTATTCCATGGTCCATAGAATTTCTTATAATATGTTTAAGAGGGTCGGAAAGCTGTTCCAACATATTTTTATCTATTTCGGTAGTTTCCCCTTTAAGAACGAGTTTTACTTCTTTATTCAATTCCAAATTCAAATCTCTAACATATCTATGGAATTGATTGAAAATAGGTCCCACTGGCATCATACGAATATTCATAACTTCTTCTTGTATCTGCCTTGAAGTTCTATCCATCGAACTTACCGCTTCTTTGAGTCCGTTGTCTATATCCAAACTTTGAGTAAGCTGCATTATTCTCGATTGAGCTATAACTAATTCTCCGATTAAATTCATTAAACTATCTAATTTTCTCGTATCGACACGAACCGTGGAAGGAGCTTGCACTTTTGCCGAAGAAGATTTTTGAGCGGGAGCTTGAGGTTTTGCCTGCTCAGTTTTCGTTTCCTCTTGTTTAGTTTCTTTTGGAGCTTCGGCGGGAGTTTCTTCTTTTTTAGTTTCGGTAGCGGCTTCTGGTTGAGGAGCGGTTTTAACTTCTTGAGCGCCGTCTTTGGCTTCCGAAATATTAATATCGTTATCGTCTATTACGAATAAAAATATATTTTGAACCTGCTCTATAGTAGAATTAGTTTCGAGTTCCAACGAAAATTGAGTATAGCATGTATAAGGGTCTTCCAACGCCGAAATTGGAGGAACATTTGAATAATCTATTTTTAAATTTTTTATAGTTCCTATGGCTTTTAAGTCGTTTAAAAACATAAGAGGGTCTATTCCGTTGTCAAAAATAGTAGCCTTAAAACCCATATCTATATGAAATACATTTGCGCCGCCAGATTTTTCAGGCTCTTCTGTTTTGACTTCTTCTTTTGCAGTTTCTTTAGGTTCTTCCGTTTTAGGAGTTTCTTTTTTAGGCTGAGCCTCTGTTTCAATATCTTCATTTCCGTCCGCTATCGCTTTAATTTTTGCCTTTAACGATTCTATATTATCGACTCCTTCGGCTTCGCCTTTTCCGTCTATAATATTTTGAAGCATTATTTTAACGGTATCCAAAAATTCAAGCAAAACGGTTATCATTTTAGGAGTTACATCCAGTTTACCGCTTCTTACTTTTTCAAGCAAATTTTCCGCGACATGGTTTAATTCGCTCATTGTTGTAAATCCAACCGTTCCAGCGGAAGATTTTAAAGTATGCGCGCTTCTAAATATTTTATTTAATAAGTCTTCATCGCTTTTATTGTCTTCTAGTAAAACCAAATCGTTTTCCAAACCTTCTACTATTTCATTGGCTTCGCTTAAGAATATCGAGATAAATTCATCGCTATCAAACATATATTATCATCCTCTCTTTTATAAATTCTTAAATTTAAAATAAATAAATATTATTAATTCAAGAATCTTTTAACAACATCCAAAAGCTGAGTAGGATTAAACGGTTTTACGAGCCAACCGCTTGCGCCCGCAGCTTTTCCTTCCATTTTCTTTTCGTCTTGCGATTCGGTAGTAAGCATAAGAATAGGAGTGTATTTATATTGGTCGAATTTCCTAACATTCTTTATAAATTCTATTCCGTCCATTTTAGGCATATTAAGGTCCGTTATTATCATATCTATAGTCGGAGATTTGCCCAATACATCCAAACCCGTAGTTCCATCG
Source organism: Brachyspira sp. (assembly GCF_050873525.1). Classification (GTDB taxonomy): domain Bacteria; phylum Spirochaetota; class Brachyspiria; order Brachyspirales; family Brachyspiraceae; genus Brachyspira. Next base: position 10,554 of record NZ_JBNMIZ010000020.1, read on the forward strand.
TCCGCCGATAGAACCTCATAACTGCCTTTTTTTAAAGTATATTCAACGGACGCTCTTGCCGTATTTGAATCGTCAACTATCAGTATTGTTTTAGCCATATATTTAACCTCTTATTTAATTTATATTACAAATTTTAATTATTTAAATATTCAATAAATAAATTATCAAGTCCTTCAACTATAAGTTTTTTTTGATTTTTATCAAGTTCTTTTTTTACCGCGTAAAGTATTTGAAGCCCCGCCAAATCGACATTAGAACCTTCGGGAAATTTTACCGTAATATCCTCGTTATAATTTGCGGCTTTAAAAACATTTTTAAAATATTTTCCCATAGTCCTAACATTAAGATTATCGTCTAATTCCATAACGGACATTTTAATACCTCCAAAGATTTATAATTATTATAAATCTATCTTAAATTAAAATAAAGTAAAATCGCCGCTGTCGGCTCCTTCTTCTATATTTATATCGACATTTGGCGCGTTTTCTCCAGATAAAATACTATTCGCAATCATTCTCTCTTTCTTTATCGTGTATGAATTTATTATATCCCAATATTTATCACTTTCTATTTTCCAGTTTTCAATTCCTAAAGAAGTATAATATTTGTCTTTCTTTTCTTTTATAATATTTCTCATTTTATCAAAAATATCGTTAATTTCGTCTATTTTCGACATCAAAGTATTTAAAGAACTCAAATCGATTAAAGTCTTGTCTATCAAAACGAATAATTCTTTAGCATGACTTTCAAGTCTTTTTACATTTCCGTCTATTATCGATTTTGATTCTTCGAGCCTTTTATTAACATTTCCCGTCATAGATTCTATAAAATCATGTTCGTTGGATTGAGATTTTATATTCGTTTTAAATTTATTTATAGAAACTATTATATCCGCTTTAATGTCTTTGAATTGTTCCAAACATTTATCCACCGTTTCCGTAATATTTGCAGCTATTGATTCGATACTTTCTATAGAAAATGTTTGAGAATCCGTGAAAACATCAGCGTTTTTTTCAAGTTCTATTTTCGATAAAAAATTAATCGAGTTAAAAGCTCTCGCTATATTTTTTGTTTCCGTAAACATATTTTCCAATTCTTCTATAGAGTCGATTATCGTAGTATTATTGTCGGATATTTTATATTTATTCGTAAGGGATATTTGAAAATTTTCCATATAAAGATTAATAAAGTTTGTATATTCGGTAAATATGGAATTTGATACGGTAAAAGGAAATTCCGATTTTCCCGATTCCGTTCCTATCATATATTCCACTATAGTATCTCTGTCCAACGAAATATCGGCTAAAATTTCTTCAAACTCTTTCAAGTTCTTATAAATAAAAGAATTCGTATCGCTAATCTCTCCGTAAATCGATTTAAAATTTTCTATAATTAAAGTCAATACCAAATCGTCAAAAGTTAGCAAATCGAGCAGTTTATGTTCTATTAATTTATTTTTTTCTTCTTCCAGTTCTTCGGCGTCCATATCTTCGACCATCGAACCGTAATAATCGACAAATTTTTTATTTTCTTCCACTATTGATTTTATCGATTCTATTATATGTTCCGTTTGCTGACGAATTATGTCTTCTCTCGGCAAAACCATCATTATTTCAAATATATAATCGGAAGTGTTGTCTATTCTCGTTAAAATATTCGATATTAAATTTGAAAATGCGGCGAAAGAATTAACCATATTGTTATGTTCTTTATATAGCTGTTCTTTCATTATTGTAAAATTATTTTTTTGAATTTCGTTGATTTTAAGAATTTCCGATTTAAAATTTTCAAATCTTTCAAACAATTCATGTCCCATTTTATTCATTTGAGACGCATGTTCGTTGGAATTTTCGGACATATTTATTATATTTTTTGATATTTCTCCGAATGCTTTTCCTCCAGCTCCATGTTTGGAAGATATTACAATCGCATTTAAAGAATAAACTTTAATCTGGTCGGCTAATTTTTTTATCTCTTCTATCGAATCGACTACAATATTTATTTTATCCACATTTTGAATAATAGCTTCCGATAAAATATTGTCGTTTTCTATAAGTTTCTGCATTCTATCGAAAGATTTTAAGAAGTCGTTTTGATTTTCTTTCAAGTCGTCCGAAAATTTCTTTTTATCCTCGTCTTCGCTTATGAAATAAGATAATAAAATATTCGCTCTTTCGTTTTCATTTTTCATTTCCTGTTCGATTACGGGAAATTTTTCGGCTATAAAGCTATATACTTTTCCGACCTCTTGCAGGAAAGATTCTATATCTTTAACTGTAGTTTCAAGTATCACGGAATAATCGGTTATATCTTGGCTTATACTTTTATCTATTACTTCTAATTGAGGCATTTAATTTCCTAATTTCTTAATCTTTATTCTTTTCTAATCTAATTTCTAATTTATTAAATCAAATATATCATTTATTATAAATTTTTGCAAGCGAATTTATATCGTTTTAATTTTTCGTAATTCTTTGAAATAATCTTTAATTTTGTATATTAATTCCGATAAACATAATATCGGGAAAATATTTGTAAAGTTAAAAGTAATAAAGTAATGAGGATATTACTGCTAATGAAAAAAATATTCGCAATATTTATTTTAATTTTTATCGCTTTATCGTTCAATGGATGCACGGTAGGATTTTTGGGAGTTCCCGATGCATTCAAAGGATATTATCAAAGCGAAGATACTATTTTAGACGAAGAGACTTATTTATTTATTTATGTAGCCACAGGTTCTTTAACCATATATTTAAGCATTGACGGAGACACAAATATTAACAGTTCAAATCGAAAAGATTATGCGAGCATAAGTCCTTACAATATAATAGGTTTCGATTATAATTATACATTTGAAACGGGAACTATGAACGGAACTGTAAACTTCAACGGAAGAGAAGGAGCGGATGTCGTAATCCAAGAAAATAGTTCGCAAACCACAATCAGAACATATTGCCGAAAAGTAAGTTAATTGAAATAAAAAATATAAAAAGCGTAATAAAAAAATCATTATTGAGAGAAAACTCCCAATAATGATTAGTATCCAACTTCAATTATTATTTATCTTATTTTAGAATTTAGCTACAAATTTTTGTCCGTCATATTTGCTGTCAAACAATATAGAAGACAAATTACCGTTAGCATCATAATTAGGCGTTGCATCAGTTACAAGTAATTTTGCACCGTTTACTATAAAGTTAAATCCGACTTTGCTGTTTTTAGCTTTTATTGGAGTTTTACCTTCGGCATTAATTACTAAAGGACCTTGTCCGCCAAACGCGTCTTTGTATTCGATTGTTATTTGAGCGTTTTTAACCGTTGCTTTGAAATCGCCGCTAACAAATGTTCCTTCAACGATTTCAGCCGTATCTCCAGCGCCTCCGCCTATAACTTCTTCCGTTCCCGCTTCTGTAGATAAATTAGCAGAAGCCGTCACTTTGTTTTTACAAGCTACGGACAACATAGCTATTAAAGCGATAATAACTAAAGTTGAAAGTTGGAATTTAAAAGTTCTTTTGTTCGTCATAATATGACCTCCTGAATGTTTATTTAATCTTTCTATCCATAAGATAACGATTATTTGCAAATCGTCAAGCACTTTTTTATTTATAATAGAAATTCTTTTTTGACAAATAAAATTACTCTGTTATAATATACTTATGATTGAAAAAGATTTTAAAGTTTTGAACGATTATTTTATGCGGTATCTACTCGCAAAAGAAGACAGCCAAAATATTCTAAAAGATTTAATTAATTCCGTGAGAATTGACGCAGGACAAGAAAGCTTTGAGGAAGTAACTATTTTAAATACTTTCAACTTGAAAGAATCAATTAACGGAAAAGAGACGATTGTTGATGTAAGAGCGAAAACAAAGAGCGGAGAAACAGTTATTATTGAAATTCAAAGAGTAGGAAATAAGGCTTTTATTTATCGAGGACTTTACTATTGGGCAAAAAGCTACACTGCGAATTTGAAAGCAAAAAATAAATACGAAGATTTAAATCCCGTGATTAGCATTAATATTTTGGATTTCAATTTAACCGAAAATAAAGATAAGCCTCACAGTTGCTATTTTATAAAAGAATATGACACAAACGAAATATTGACTAATCATTTTGAAATGCATTTTTTGGAACTTAAAAAATTTAATGAAAAATCAAATTTATACGAACCGCTTGCTGATTGGTTTAAATTTTTAAATATTAAAAAAGATTTGGAGGATACGATGAAGGTTTTAGTAGAAAAAAATCCCATAATGAAAGAAATTTATGACAAATACAATAAGTTTGTAAAAAATGACGATTTGACGGAAGGCTACACAGAATGGGAAGAAAATTATTTTAGAATGCTCACTTTAAGCGAGGAAAGATTGCAAGGCAAACTTGAAGGTATAAAAACTGGCGAAGAAAATAAAGCGATTTCAATAGCCAAAACCTTAAAACAAATGAACATGGATGACGCATCAATAAGCAAGGCTACAGGCTTAAGCGTTGAAGAAATTCGCGAACTGCGTCCAGACGGGAAAAAACTATAATTTTAAAAACTATTTTCATGCTAAAACGATTTGCATGTTAATTATTTGAGTTGATGAAATCCGTAAACTGCATAACTTTAATTTATAAAAATTAAAATAAACTTAAAAATAACAAAACTATTTTATTTATCAAAATCTTAAATTAATTTAGATAAAAATTAAACCCGCGACAAAATTAACTGAAGCGGGCAAATTCTCAATTATTTTATAAACTATTTATAACATTTTACAACAAAATAATCAAAGTTATTTTATGGGGTAGCATTATTTTTTTCACAAATAACATCCCACATTTTAGTATAAGGATAAATTCTTTGCTGAAAAGATATTTTAATTTGTTCATCGCTAATAAATCTTATACTTCCAGAAATGAGTCCGTTTTGAAAGCTAATATTCGGATAAGTTCCAGAGATTGCATTTCCAGTTTCTGAGTCAGTTATACTAACTGTTTCGGCATCGCTTGTGTTTGGGGTTGTTCCTTTAGCAGTAAATCCTACAATGATTTGAGAACTAGTTACATTAACGCCTAAAAAAATGTCATTCATTATTGCTTTGCTACTATAATAAGTATCAGTTGGTAAACTATCAACCATTAAAGGAGAGGCGCAAGTATATAAAATAATTCCGCAAATGAGTGTAAAAATCAAAAAAATCAATCTCTTCATATATAAAAAATCTCCGCATTATTATTTATTATCGTAATTTTTCAAAATTCCTTAATCTATTTACTTATCATTACGAAATAATCCCATTAATTGATTACTTCGGGCTAAAGCCCTCGTAATGACAAAAAATGCAAGTCATTGCGAGCGTTGCCAAAGGCACACAGAGTGAGCGTGGCAATCCACTATATTATTGCTTCGATTTGTAGAACAAATCTCGCAATGACATTTTTATTTATAAAAAACCGTTTTATTTACGGCTGTTTAGTGCATACGGTTTCGCCGATTGTATAATAATCGGGAATCAATTCTCTAAATGTCACTATAACTTTATTATCAGTTACAAATTTCAAAGTTCCCGCTCCTTTGCTGTTTTGAAAACTATAATTAGGGTCGACTCCCGTTATATTCGTGGCATATACCGTATAGCTCTTTCCAGTGGTTAATGTCCCGCCGTTAGTATTCACATATCCCATATTGAAACCGCCTCCGCTGATAATTATTTGCAAAGCGCGTTTTTGTAAAGTAGGCTGATTTCCAGTATAAGTTCCGTCTCTATTTACAATGGGAGTTTCCACATAAGAGACGCAGGATAAAATCATAACAAATATGAATATAAATATATAAAATATTCTTTTCATAAATTTTGTCTCGAAATAAATATTATTATATATCAAGGATTACCACTAACACATGTAATATTTTCTAGTAAAAGATATGGAGCTTTAAGCCTCGTAAGATTTACCGTTATAGCGCTGGCATCCGCGACAGTTACCGATAAAGTCATTTCATTATTTCCATAGGTGTAATTTCCAGAATCTCCCGAAATATTCGTTAATGTTACATCTGATGATGTTGTTGCGTTATTAGTTTTAATACCTACCTTAACAGAAAGCGCAGAAAGACCGCTAATAGTCAAATTTACCCCTGTTCCTAAAATTGGCTCCTCGCTTGTATAACTTTTACCTGATGCTATAGGAGTTTGAGTTGTATCCGTCATAGCGGTTGCTGGAGTTGGTCCGCAGGCTTGAATAAATACAAAAATAAAGAAAATAAATAAAATAGCGTTCGTCAATAAATTTTTCGTTAATCGGTTTTCCATAAAAATACCCTTTCGATTTGTAATATAAAAATAATAACAAATTTTTAATATTATGTCAACGGTTTTTTAATTTAAAATTAATAAATTCTTCATTGATTAAAAAAATTTATTATTATTCATTATTAATAATTATCGAAATTTTTTAAGTTATGTTAATGATTTTTTTAATAAAATCCGTAATGTCAAGTTTTCGTAATAATAAAATAAGTCATTGCAAGCCGTTTATTTTCCATCGTCATTGCGAGCTTTTGTGAGAAAGCGAAGCTATCCAAAATAATAAAATTTATTTTTTGTAGATTACTTGGCTCTGCCCTCGTAATGACAAATATAAAATCTGTCATTGCCTATGGTTATTAACAAACTTTAATTTTCTATTCTCTCTTCTCTTTTACTATTCCGCTTTTGTAGGCGTCTAAAAGTTCGGATAAATCGGATATTCTTTTTTCAAGCGCCTTTCCAGTATCAGTTTCGCCGACAGTGATTCTTTTATTAAATCTTTCCACTATCGTAGTTTTCGGCGAGATTCTAAAACCCGATTCAACGACTTCGGCAAAAGGACGATGTTCGGCAATAATCATGGCATTCGAGTTCGATATTAAAGTATATCCTCCGATTCCCGTGCTTTTATGATATGCTTTCGATAATCCGCCGTCTATAACGAGGAGTATTCCTTCGCCTTTTATCGGACTTTCGCCTTTATGAGTTTTTACGGGAACATGTCCGTTTACGATATGCGATTTATTTACATCCAAATCAAATTCTTTCAATATGCTTTTGCAATATTCTTTATGTTCTATATGATAATAATACGGATTATAATGTTCTTTATGAGTCGCTTTATCTTCTATAAAATATCTTTCAAAAGTCGTCATTTTATTTTTTCCAAATAGCGGAGATTTCGGACCGCTCCATAAATACCAGCAGTAATCAAGAGCGTTTAATTGTTCCTCGCTTCCAACTTCGCAGTAAAAAGCCTTTCTCACTTTATCTTCCACTTGTTTCAAATATTTCATGCCCGATAAATATTGTCCGTCAATATAAACATCGTCAAAAGTTCCGTCCTCTTTCGTTGGAATGCAACCATGATAAAGCAAATTGCCATTGAATATTTTATATATTCCGCCCTTATCGTAAATATAATTAGTATGTCTTTGCAAAACGGGACTGTTTACAAAAGAAGCAGCCAAAGTCTGAATCAAAATATTTTCTTCTTCGGTTAATTCAAAAGGTTTTTCGGGATTGATAGTCGGAAAATTTTTATCTTTCAATTCATAAACTTTATCCTCAATCTTTATCGTTCCATTTTTATAATCTATTTTATCGAGCAAAATTCTTTCGTCCATTCCGTAATTAGGATGCCTTTTTATTAATTGACATTCCAATTTAAATTGAATTATAGAAATCGCTTTATGCATTTTAGCCGCCAAATCTTTATCCACTTCGTCATACATATTTTTATCCAGAGTATTCGGCTTAAAAACTTCGCAAGGGTCGTCTTTATAAACTTCGTTTGCAAAAGAAGAAAGCGAGCGCAAATTTATTCCGTAGCTGTATTCGAGCAAATCGAAATTATTATATCTTATTGCAAGACGAGCCGCATTGGCAACGCAAATCAAACTTCCTTTAGCCGCTCCGAGCCAGTGAATATCATGATTTCCCCAAGCAATGTCGACTTCGTTAAAAGTCATTATGCTTTCCATAACTTTATCGGGATGAGGTCCTCTGTCGTAAATATCGCCGACTATATGAAGCCTGTCAACAGAACATTGACGAATCAACTGACATAATGCGATAATAAATTTTTCTTCCGCCGCAAGTTCTATTATTGAATCAATTATTGAAAAATAATAATTTTCTTTATTTTCTTCGTTTCCAGTTTGAAGAAGTTCGTCCAATATGTATGAAAAATTTGAAGGCATTTTTTTTCTAATTTTTGAACGAGTATATTTGCTTATAACCACTTTGCAAATTCTTATTAATCTATAAATCGTTATTCTGCACCAATCGTTAAAATCTTCTCTTGCCGATTTTTGATTTATAAGATTTTTCGTGTCTACGATTAATATTTGAAGTTCCACTCTTTCGTTTTCGGGCAAAGTATTTTTGAATAATAATTCTATTTTTTCTCTTATAACGCCCGAAGAAGTTCCGAGCAAATATTCGAATCCTTCCGATTCTCCATGTATATCGCTTAAAAAATATTCCGTTCCTTTCGGAAGCTGCGAAATAGCTTTTAAGTTTATTATTTCAACCGAAGCATCGTCAATAGTCGGATAATTTTTTGAAAGAAGCTCCAAATAATCTTTGTCTTTTTTATCTTTATAATTTTCGTTTGCCATAAAAAACTCCTTGATTTAAGAAATAAAATTAAGTTATATATTAAGTATATACAAATTTACGCGTTAATCTATAGTTAATTTGGATTATTTAATCTATTATTTTTTATCATGCCGTATATAATATTATTTTTTGATTTTGTCGGTGCGTCTAAAATTTCATTAACATCGTCTATAAAATCTTTAAACTGTTCGTTTTGGCATAATTTATCCATAGTTTCAATATCCAAATAAGCTCTTTTTTGAGCCGAAAATAATATATTTGAATCTTCGGGATTATCGTAATTTAAATGAATTATCCCAACTCCGAAAGATTGATTAAGTCTCTTTAACTCTTCCATTAAATCCAAATTATCTACATCAATATCTTTAGCCACAAGCCAAGCCTCATTAGCCCAACCAGAATTTGACAAAGTTTGAAAATAATGTTGCACTAAATTATTTAATTTAAGTTCTACTTTTAACTCGTAAGCGTATATTTGAGTTGTCGGTAAATTTATATGATTAAATAATTCTAAAATCGGTTTATTAATATAATCTTTAAATGTTACGGCGACAATATCGGGAGTTCCCCATCTCATTTTACCTTTTATGCTTACATCCGTAGCGTTTGCGTTTATAGTTTTGGAATATATTTTCATTGAATTTAAAAATTGAGTTAACGGTTTATGCAAATCCGCTTCGAATATTTTATTTGCGTTAGTCGTTTGATTATTTATCGTATCGTCATCGCTATCTTCATCATTATCTTCTTCTACTATTATATTTTGATTATTATTATCGATTTTGCTTTTTAAAAAGAATTTTCCTTTGCCTGTTTTTATAAATATTGTGTCGTTAGGATTGTATTTTATTTCCGTGTATATTTTTGCCCCTAAACTTGCAACGGGCGTTTTACTCATTTTACCGTCTAATGTTTTTTCTATTTCCTTATCTAATCCTAATTCAATAGCTTTATTCCAAATATCATCAACTCTCATTGGAACTTCGCTTTGCTCTAAAACTATTTTTGCGGCTTCCGAATATGTCATAATAACTCCATAAAATATATTCACTATATAATAAATCAAATTATGAAAAAAGCAAATTATAATAAAGAATTTATAAATTATAAAAAATTAACGAATTTTTAATTCTCAAAAAAAGTTTGATACAGAGATTTTATTGCTTTATTCAAATCTTTTTGTTTTACGCCAATCATAATACTCGCTTCGCTTATACTTTGGTTAAGCATTTCAATATTGACTTTTGCCTTTTCCATAGATTGCATCGCTTTAGCCGAAGTTCCTATTGTTTCCTGCATGCCTTCGCCGACAAGCATGATTAAGGCAAGTTCATGGTCGAAAAAAACATTATCGACTTTAAGCTCGTCTCTCACTCTTTCGTATATTCTTTTTTCTTTTTCGGGAGTTATCGCCGAATTTCTAACGATTACCGAAATATTATCTATTCCCGAAGGAGCATGCTGATAAGGAATATTTTCGTTTTCTATTATTTCCAAAAGTTTTCTGCCGAATCCGACTTCTCTATTCATTAAATATTTGCTCACATACAAACATGAAAAGTCCGACTCGCCCGAAACTCCAACTATTGGATTTTTGCTTTTATCTCTTCCCGCAACAATTTTCGTGCCTTTAGATTCCGTATTATTCGTATTAAGTATATGAACGGGAATATTTGCTTCATAAACGGGCTGCAGCGATTCGGGATGCAAAACATTGAATCCTCCGTAACTCAACTCTCGCATTTCTCTATATGTGAATTCGTCTATAAGTTTAGGATTATCTATTATTATTGGAGATGCCGCAAAAACTCCGTCAACATCCGTAAAATTTTCGTAAATCTCCGCGTTGACGGCTTTTGCCAAAATCGAACCCGTTATATCGCTTCCGCCTCTTGGAAAAGTTACGACATCGCCTTTCTCCGTATAACCGAAAAATCCCGGAAATATTATTAAAGCGCTTTCATTTTTTAATTTCGATAAATTTTTATAAGATTTTTCCAAAACCGTAGCATTTCCAAATTCTTCCGAAAGAAAAAGTCCCGCCTCTTTTGGATTTATATATTTTGCTTTAGTTCCCAAAGAGTTAATATAAGCCGCCACAATTTTTGCGCTTATATCTTCGCCCAAAGCCTTTACTCCGTCTTTAAATTTAACGGCTAAAGATTTGTCTTCCGAAATTCTTAATTTTATATCTTTATTGATTTCTTCCAAAAGTTCGTTTGATAAAGATAGTTCTTCTATTATTCCTTTAAATCTTTCCATTATTATTTTAAGTTCATGATTTCCGTCATTTCCCGAAAGTATAGAATCGGCAAGAAGTATAAGAAGGTCGGTTACTTTTGTGTCTTCTTTGAGTCTTTTTCCCGGCGCCGAAACTACGATTATTCTCCTTTCGTTATCGGCAAGAATAATATCGACTACTTTTTTTATTTGATTTGCGTTAGCCAAAGACGAACCGCCAAATTTTGCAACTTTCATTTTTATTCTCCAAATTTTCAAAAATAAAATTACTATATATAATATCATAAAATTTGTTTTTAATCAACGATTTATTTGCAATTTTTCTATCAAATCTATTTAATTATTGAAAATTTTTTTCTATACTCTATAATAA
>NZ_JBNMIZ010000021.1:0-20139 GCF_050873525.1 Brachyspira sp.
ATTTATTTCTGTATTTATCATCTATTTTATTTATAAGATTATTAAATTTTTCTTTAAGTAAAGCCGTTCTTTTTTTCTGCCACATTATGTATATCGCTATCGAATAACATATTAAAGAAATTATCATCATAAATAAAAATGCCATGAAGTATGATAAATTTGAAGCGATATATCCGAAAATGAAAGGCATTATTAAAGCGGCAATTCCCGTTAAAGCTTCGTTTACCGCTACATTTGAAACGGAATTTTCCTGGTCTGCCAAAGCGTAATATAAACCGAAAAAATAACCGAAACCGCTCACAAATCCCAAAAATAAAAACGAAATTAAAAGAAAATAAAAATTATTCGTTATTAAAATTATACTCAATGCAATCGGAGTTAATAATCCGACTATCGTAAATATTCTTTTTTTCTCCAAAAATTTAAGATAAAAAGCGCTGATTAAAGAACCCAAAGCCATAAATCCCGCCAAACTTCCAGAAAGAAAACTCGCCGAAATCTTTGAAAGCCCCAATTCTTTTATTCCGTAATCTATAAACATGAATCTTAAAGTATGCAAAACCGCTCCGCCGACAAATATTATTAGCCAGCCTATATAAACTTTGTATCTCGGCGCTCTCATGAAAGGTTCTTCCCATTTATGTTTATTATTCTTAAAATGCAAATGCCTCGACATATAAAAAAGAATAAACATTAAAACGCTGATTAATATTACTATTATAAAACCTATATTTGGATTTAATTCGTAGATTAAACCGCTTATAATGGGACCGACTGCCAAACCTAAAGTCCATGAAAATATAAAAAGTCCGCTGCTTATTCTAACGGGCAAATCTTTTGAAACGGAATCAAGCAAAGATTGAAAACATACAAAAAATACCGTGACGCTCGCTCCGTATAAAAAAGAATAGAATAACGCGATTTGAGGACTAATAAAAAATATGCATAAAAGACTTATTGCCGCTTGAATGCAGGATTCGATATATAATAATTTTGGATAAATCTTTTTTGGAATTTTTAATTTTGAAAATGTTCCCGCGCAAACCATCATTCCCGTCCCGTAAAATACGGCTAAAAGCGAAATAACAAACGCGCTCGCTCCGCTATCGGACAGATTAATAACGAGAACGGTGCTAAATATTCCCGAACATAAATATAAAAGAAAAGGCATAGAGTAAACTAAAAAAGTCATTATTAAACCTCATTACATACATTATTAAAACCAACGATTGAAATATATTATATTATTATTAAAAAAATGATACTATTAATTTTATATTGACATAAGAATAGTTTAAAATACAATCTTATAAAAATAATTTTTAAATTAAGAGGTTTCAAAATGATTAAAATAGTCGCTAAAAATACGGTTAAAAAAGAAAATAAAGCGGATTTTATAAATACGGCAAAAGAACTTATAGAAAAAAGCAGAGCGGAAGAAGGTTGCATATCATATACTCTTAACGAAAGTTTGGACGGAAAATATTTAACATTTATAGAAGAATGGAAAGATGAAAAATCCATAGAAATTCATAACAATTCGGAGCATTTTAAGTCTATAGTTCCAAAGTTATCCAAATTCAAAGAAGGCGATATGGATGTCGTTTTATATAAAGAAGTTTAATTTACAAAATTTTAAAATATAATTTATACGATTTATATTGACATTAATATAATTTAAAATATAATTTCGTTCAATATTTTAAGCCATAATTAAAAAAAATTAAAAATAAAAATGAAAGAGAGTTTTAAAATGAAGAAAATATTTTTTATCTTATTTATAATTATTTGCGTTTCTTGTTCTCAAAATGAAGACGCGATATATGTCAATTTGGGAGCAGAACCTAAAACTATAGACCCCGCTTTGAATATAACTTTGCAAGGTTCTACTTATGTTACGCATTTATTCGAGTGCCTTACGACAAAATATAAGGATATCGCAATTCAGCCTGGGGCGGCGGAAAGCTGGGATATTTCTAATGACGGTTTGACTTATATATTTCATTTAAGAACTAACGGAAAATGGTCGGACGGAAAACCTTTGACTGCGCATGATTTTGAATATTCTTGGAAGCGAGTTGTAAATCCCGATACGGCAAGCGAACCGAGTTATTTATTCGAGCCGATTCTTAATTTTTCTAAAGTGAATTCGGGAGAAATTGATGTAGAAGAATTTGGAATTAAGGCTTTGGACGATTTTACTTTAGAAGTGAAATTGGAAAATCCTACGGCGTATTTTTTGGAATTGGTTAATCTTCCAGTTTTTTCGCCCGTTAGAGAAGATATTGTAGAAAAAAATCCAGACGACTGGACTATGAACCCAAAAACCTGCGTGGGAAACGGCGCTTTTAAAATGCTTGAGCGAAAACCAGACGAAAGCATAACGGTTGTAAAAAATACAAATTATTGGAATAAAGACACTATAGTCGCGGAAAAAATTAAATTCGTTTTGATGGATAATCCGAACTCGGCGGTTGCGGGAGTGAAAGAAGGAGCTTTGCATTTTTCCGATACTTTTCCTTGGCAGGATATTGACATTTTAAGAGACGAAGGTTTGATTGATATTGCCACGAGAATTGGAACTCAATATTATGCCTTAAATACGACAAACGAAATTTTGAAAGATAAAAGAGTGAGACGCGCTTTGTCTTTGGCGATTGACAGAAATTATATAGTCGAAAATATAGTTAAATCTGGAAAACCAGCGGGAGCTTTAGTGCCGAGAGGAGTGACGGATATTGAAGGAGATTTTAGAGAAAACGCGGGAGAATATATAAGCGTTGCCCCGAAAGATTATGAGAGTAATGTTAAAGAAGCGAAAAGATTAATGGCTGAAGCTGGATACCCGAACGGCGAAAATTTTCCCGTTTTGGAATTCTATGTTACATTTAATAACGATATACCGATGTTTGAAGCCGTGCAAAATATGTGGAAAGTTAATTTGGGAATAGACATTAAACTTACTCAAATGGAATTCGCTCCTTTTATTAACGCGTTCAGAACGGAAAGAAATTATACTATGGCGGGAACGAGCTGGACGGGAAGCTATAACGACCCGACTACATTTTTGGGAATGTTCGTAAGTTATTCTTATAAAAATCATTCGCTTTTTACGAATAAAGCTTTTGATGACGAAATTCTTTTAGCGTCAAAAACTATAAACCAGAATATTAGAATGCCCGCTTTACATAGAGCGGAAAAAATTCTTATCGAGGACGAAGCGGTTATAATTCCGATTTATTATTACGAGCCGCCTGTTTTGAAAAGTCCGAAGTTGAAAGATGTTTTTTATATTCCTTTTGCGCAGTATAAATTTTCTTATTCTTATTTGGAAAAGTGATTATTATTTTTAGATTTTTTAGTAATGTTATAATTTTTATATTTTATCCGCATAATAATCTATTTTGAGGAGTATTAAAATCTTATCCTCATAATCTATAAAAGCGTAAACTCTTATGCGAATGATAATTCATTATTCATAATTACAAAATAAAAAATATTTGACGATTTAAAAATAATTGCTATCTTATAAACGGATACAACAATTAATAGGAGGTCGTATATGACAAAAAGAAAAATTTTATGGTTAATAACTCTCGTTATTATGGCTGTTATTATTTCGGTAGCTTGTAAGAAAAAACCTACATCCGCTGGAAATTTTACGGCTGTGGAAGAAGCGCCGGGACAAGAAGGCGAAACCCCTCAGCCAGAAAAAAAATTGCCTATCGACACAAATCAGGGATTGATTCAATTTAAAGGCTTGTCTTTCAAATCGGGCGGTTATATTTTAAACGGCGATTATTCAAAAATCATATATCATTACGCCGATATAAAAGTAGATAGCGACTCAAAACCTTATATAAGCGTTATGACAAAAGATAAAGACGGAAATATCGTAGAAGAAGAAGGAAAATTTTATAATATTTTAAATGAAACGGGAGATGTTTATAATTCGGAAGGCATGAGATATAAAAATAATATAAATACGGCGGTTGCGACTTTCATTGAAGACGGATATTTGAGAATAAAATTTAGCAATTACGGAGCGGAAATTACTTATTCGTTAATTGAAAAAACTGCGGAAGAAGAACAAAAAGACGGATTAAAAAGTTATATCGGAAATTATCAGTCGACTGGCTATTACTCTTTTGCAGGATACGGAACTTTTAAATACGGCGCTAAATTGACGGAATACGAAACTGGAAAATATAGATTGGAACTCACGGGCGGACAATATAATAACAGAAAACCAAATAGAGACGAAACTAAAGATAAAAACGGTTTAACGGCTTTTCATGATTGGCATACATTTTTAATTAGATTCAGCGGAGACAGAAACACTTTATATATTACTTTTCCTAGTTGGAGCAGTCCTGTGGAAATGAAAAAAATTCAATAGAATAAGACTTTAAAATTTTAATAGATTATCTCCGAGACGATGCATGAAAATGTGTCGTCTTTTTTATTTTTATTTTATTCAAAAATTATTTAGAAATTATCTGCACATGAACTTTTCTATTTCTTGCGCCGTCAAATTCAAAGAAGTAAATATTTTGCCAAGTTCCCAAAACTATTTTTGAATTTTCTATTATTACGGTTAAACTCGGAGAGACAAGCGAAGATAAAACATGAGCTTGAGAGTTGCCTTCCGAATGCTCGTAATTATCATGTTGAGGGACTAATTTATTAAGAGCGTTTTTCATGTCAAAAACCACATCTGGGTCGGCGTTCTCGTTTATTCCAATCGCCGCAGTAGTATGAGGAGTGAATATTACCGCTATTCCGTCTCTCGCTTTTTCCTCGTTTACGCATTTTTGGATTTCGTTCGTTATGTCGACTATATCGAATCTCGACTTTGTTTTTATATTAATAGTTTTCATTTTTTAAATACTCTCTTCTTAAAATCGAATAAATCAAACAATCGGTAATTCCGCTATTGTCTTTCAAAGCCTCTCTTAAAATTCCTTCTTTCTTTAATCCGCATTTAATCATAACTTTCCCCGAATAAATATTTTTTTCGTTATGAACCGCCTCTATTCTATTTAATTTTACTTCTTCAAAAAAGAATTTTATTATTCTTTCAAAAGCTTCGGTGGTTATTCCTTTATTCCAATATTTTTTTGAAATGCAATATCCTATATGAACCATCTCTATATTGTCGTCATTTTTAGCCGCTCCTATGCTTCCGATAGCTTGATTATTTTCTTTTAAGACTATAGCCCAGTTATAAAAATCGTTTTTAGGATAATTGTTAGTCCAGCTTTTTAATATTTCTTTACTTTTTTCAATATTCGGATGCGTTTGCCAAGATAAATATTTTGTAACCTCGCTGTTGCCCGCCCAGTTATTATACATATCTTCGGCGTCTTCGATTTTGAATTTTCTTAATATAAGTCTTTCGGTTTCTAAATTGATTGTTCCTAAATGTTTCATATAAAATAAAATTGATAGTTATGTTTTTATTTCTTATTTTTTAATTCTCTAAAATCTACGGTTTTTCCTTCCAAATCCTTTATATATATTTGCATTAAAGGGTTTAGCTTTATAACCTTTATTTTTTGACATTATTCCCACTATTCCAGCACCTATCAATCCTATAGCGCCTATCACCCCAGTTACTGCGCCGATTACTTCTGATATATTAATATTATTCGCAAATATTTTTGGATTGTCATTTTTAAACTCTTGTAAAGTCTTTACTTTTACATCATATGTATTGGCATATAATTTTAGGTTTCCATCTTGACTTACAATAACTACTTCCATATTTCTATATTTTTCTTTAATATTTTTAGCTAACGCAATAAATTGAAGGTCTGGTTTTTTATCATAAAAATTAACTTCTCTATGTTTTAAATTATATCTATCCAAATAGAGCATGCAATCGTTTTTGAGTTTATAGCCGTCTTTTGATAAATTAGTTATATTAGATTTTTCTTTTAAATAATTTAGAAAAATTCTCGGATATTTATTTTGCTTTTTAAGTTTATCTTTAAGTTTAGGTTTATCAAGTTCATCTAAAACAGTTTGCGGAATAACTATATTACACATTAGAATATCTAAAATGTTCGGACAATTTATTATTATATTTGTGTCTAAAATCGCTATAGGATAATCTTTATTGAAATTCATGTTTACTCCATAAAATTTTATTGATGGAAGTATTATATAATGAATTTTATAAAAAACAAACCCAATGCATATCCGCATAAGGTTTCAAAAATTATATTATAATATATAAAAGAATGTAGATTATCCGCAAGCTTTTAAATTGCCGTTGTCATTACGAGGATTTGATGCCGTAGGCGGGGCTTTTTTATTCTTTAGTTATTTTGTAAATTCCTCAAAACTTAAAGCCGTGAAAGATTTTTTATCTATTTTCAATTTTTTACCGATTATTTTGTTATAATATTTTACGGGGATTCCAACGCAGGGACGCAAAGCTATTAAGTCCTTTTCTTTTATGATTTCATTTTTAAGCATGCTATGATTTAAATATATTCCTCTTTTTGCAAATATAAGTTCTTTTTTTTCCTGCGAGCTTAATTCTTTTTCTTTTCTTAATGCCTTTTCTCCGCCGAGCATAATTAAAGCGTTATTAAGCGAATTAATTAAATTGCCCATAGATTTTGTATCCAAACTTATTATATGGTCGCCAGATTTTTTTTCGGGGGTTATCGTAAAATGTTTTTCTATTATTCTCGCTCCCAAAGTAAACGCTATTATCGGAGCTTCTATTCCTATTGTATGGTCCGAATAGCCGATTATATTTTCTTTAAATAATTTATTCATAACCGATATTCTATTTAACCGAGCGTTTTTTAAAGGAGTAGGATATTCAACCGAACAATGAAGCAATGCAACTTCGTTATTTTTTAATATTTTTAACGCTTCGTTTATATCTTTATTCGAGGCAAGTCCCGTTGACATTATTACTGGTTTTTTCGTTTTTGCAATCGCGTTTAATAGAGGAATATTGTCAATGTCGCAGGAAGCGATTTTATATATTTCAATATTATTTTCTTCCATTTCCAAAACCGATTCTACTGAAAAAGGCGTGCTTATAAAAATAATATTATTCTTTTTCGCTTCCGCCATTAAAGGTTTATACCATTCTTTTTTGAAAATTATATTATTTATTCCATCGAGAGCGTCTTCGGGCAGTTTTAATTTTTTCGTATATTCTTTTACGGCAAATAAATTATTCATCGTAAAACTTTGAAATTTAATCGCGTGAGCGCCAGATTTAGCCGCTTCTCTAACCATTTTTAGCGCCGTTTTAAAATCGCCTTCATGATTGCATCCCGCTTCGGCTATGACAAAGAATTTCTTTTTATTTATAAGATTTTTTAATTTTGTAGAACTCATAATAATATCCGTAATTAATAAAATGTATAATATAATTATCGAATAATTGACTATGATTATTTAATTATTGAAGAGTTTAATGAGCTGGTGATGGGACTCGAACCCGCAACCGGCTGATTACAGATCAGCTGCTCTACCAATTGAGCTACACCAGCGATTAATGAATTTATTTTTAATTAATTTCAATGAATATTGTATAATATAAAAATAAAATTGCAAGTTTTAATTTAAAAATATTTTTCTAAATACTTGACATTTCAAATTTTTTGTATATACTTAATAATATGATTAACATAATAAACTATAAATTAACATACTATATGTGCATTTGCAACGCAACGCAACGCAACGCAACGCAACGCAACGCAACGCAACGCAACGCAACGATATTCTTATACAAATTATTTAAAATTATTTTTTCTAAAAAATTTAAATTATGCATTCGTCATAATATCAATTTATTTAAGCAATATATCTATATTTTTAATTTCAATAAAAATTTAATAAATCAAAGATTGGAGGAAAAACTATGACTTTAAACAACAAAGTAGCGTTAGTAACGGGTTCGGCAAGCGGTTTGGGTAAAGCTTCCGTGCAAAGACTGGCTAAAGACGGAGCAGCCGTTGTGGTAGCCGATTTGAATCTTGAAGGCGCTAAACAGGTAGCCGAAGAGATTAAAGCGAGCGGCGGAAAGGCAATGGCTCTTTCTATGGATGTAACGAGCGAGGAAGATGTGAATAACGGTTTCAAAAAAACTATAACCGATTTTGGCGGTATTGATATAGTTTTTTCAAACGCGGGCATTCAAATAGTTCATCCTATAGAAGAATTCCCTTTCGCAGAATGGAAAAAAATGATGGCTATTCATGCGGACGGAGCTTTTCTAACGGCAAAAGCTGCGTTTACCGAAATGAAAAAGTCGGGAAAAGGCGGAAAAATTATATTCATGGGTTCGGCTCATTCTCATCTGGCTTCTCCTTTCAAATCTCCTTATTGTTTCGCTAAACATGGACTTTTGGGACTAGCGAGAGTTTTGGCAAAAGAGGGCGGAGAATTCAATATTTATACTTATGTCGTATGTCCTGGATTTGTTAGAACTCCTTTGGTTGAAAAGCAGATTCCAGAACAGGCGAAAATAAAGGGAATTACGGAAGAGGAAGTTATAAGCACAATCATGCTTAAAGATACGGTGGATAAAAAATTTACCACTTTGGAAGAAGTCGCTAATTTGGTTTCTTTCTTTGCGCATGATGAAAACGGAGTTATGACGGGACAGTCGCTGCTGGTAAGTCATGGCTGGGGAATGTGTTAATTTAATTGAAGGAGTAAATTATGTTAGGTATTCTACTTGGTTTAATATGTCTCGCGTTTCTTACTTATAAAGGAATGTCGATTTTGTGGGTAGCGCCCGTTTCGGCTTTAGTCGTGGCGGCGTTCGGCGGAATGAATTTGCTCGAAGCGTTTACGGGAGATTTTATGCAGGCTTTCGGCGGATACGCTCAAAGCTGGTTTCCTATGTTTATGCTCGGAGCTATATTCGGTAAAGTTATGGAAGTTACAGGAGCGGCGGAAAGTATAGCGCATTTTCTCGCTAAACTAATCGGATATAAAAGAGCGATAATAGCGGTTGTGGTTATATGCGGCGTTCTAACTTACGGCGGAGTTTCTTTATTCGTAGTGGTTTTCGTTATGTATCCTATGGGTTTGGCTTTATTCAGAGAAGCTAATCTTCCAAGAAAAATGCTTCCTGGTTCGATAGCTTTGGGAGCTTTCGCTTTCACTATGACGGCATTACCTGGAAGTCCGCAGCTTACGAATGTTATTCCCGCGACTTATTTCGGAACTGGTCCTATGAGCGCTCCAGTTATCGGTATAATATGCGGTATATTGATGTTTATATTGGGAATATTATGGCTTCAATATAGAACGAAAAAATTGCAGGCTTCGGGAGAGGTTTTTGACGAACCCGAAGGCGAAACCGCGAGCGGAATTTCAAATCCCGAAGATTTGCCTAAATGGTATCTTGCGATAATTCCTCCAGTATTGATTATAGTTCTTTTTAACGCGGTTAAATTGAATATAGTAGTCGCTTTGCTTGCGGGAGTATTGGCGGGCATAATAATATTTATAAGAAGAATAAAAACTTTCGGCAATGTAATAAAAACTCTAAACGATGGAGCCGCTGGTTCTATGCTTGCCATTCTTAATACCGCAGCTGGAGTTGGATTTGGAGGCGTAATAAAAGCCGTTCCAGGTTTCGAGCAGTTAAAAACTTTGGTAACTGGAATAGACGCTTCTCCTTTAATATCAGAAGCTATAGCGATTAATGTATTGGCGGGAGCAACTGGTTCTTCTTCTGGCGGAGTTTCGATAGTTTTAGAGGCTTTGGGTCCGCAGTTTATAGAATTAGCCGAACAAAGCGGAATAGCTTTAGAGGTTTTTTCGAGAGTCGCTTCAATATCGGCTGGCGGTTTGGATACGCTTCCACAATGCGGAGCCGTTTTAACCGTTCTTGCGGTAACCAAATTGACGCATAAAGATTCTTATATAGATATATTTATGTGCTGCACGGTAATTCCTATAAGCGCGACTATTCTTGCCATAATATTAGGAACTCTTGGAGTCGTATAAATAAATTATTAATTTGGAAAATAAAAAAGCGGTAGAGATTTAATTTCTACCGCTTAATTTTTGTTAATAGTTATTTTATTCTTCTTTGATTCCTTCCTGATATTTAGTTAATTCTTCAGGGCTTCTTATTATAATAAACTCAACTCTTCTGTTCAATCTATTAAAATTATATTCGCTGAATCTATAACTAACTCCGCTTTCTATCAATCTGTTTCTCTTTACGCCCGCTCTAACAAGTTTTGAAATGGCGCTTCTTGACCTTCTTAAAGAAAGACCGCTATTGAAATCGTATTCTCCAACTCTGTCCGTATGTCCTTCCACAACCAATTGAAAATTAGTATTTTGTTTCATAAACTCCGCAACATATTGAACGGTATCGTCATAATCAGAATCTATATAGTATTTTTCAAATGCGAATCTTATAGGTTTTTCCAAAATTAAAAGCTCTCCTCTTGGAAGCGTTCTCGTTTGATAACCATTTTGATAAGTGTTTGTAGCCGTAGCTTGATTATCTTGATTCGCTCTTCTTCTTGTCGTTGCAGGTCTTCTTTCCTGACTTGGGCTAGAAGTCGGTTGTTTTTCTTCTACGGTTTCGTTAGTTTGAGTTCCGCGAGAAGGTCTGCTTTGAGAAGGCTTACTTTCTTGAGCTGCCTGATTTGTCTGAGTAGTAGAAGATTGACTTCCGTTAGCGGGTTTTTTAGTATCGTTTGTTTGAGCAGGCGCGCTATTTTGATTAGCCTGACTTTCTTGATTCGCTCTGCTTCCTCTCGTAGGTTGTTTAGTTTCGTTCGTTTGAGCAGGCGCGCTATTTTGATTAGCCTGACTTTCTTGAGTCGCTCTGCTTCCTCTCGTAGGTCTAGTTTCGTTCGTTTGGGCAGGCGCGCTATTTTGGTTAGCCTGACTTTCTTGAGTCGCTCTACTTCCTCTCGTAGGTCTTTTGCTCTCGCTTTCTTGCTTTGCCTGATTTTCTCTTTCCGCTATTTCCCTTTCTATTTGAGGATTTCGAGTTTCAACTGGAGGTTCCGCTTCAGGCATGTATAAAGGACCTTCCACCTTATGAGAAACATAAAGCACTACGGTGGAATGCTTCATAGAAGAACATCCGTAAAACGCGAAAAATATAATCGGCAATACTATAAAAAAACATTTTTTAAGCATAAATTACACTCCTGAAATTAACTTTTTAGGATAACTTAAGGTTTGGTAAATCTAAACGATAAAAGAACATCATGCGCCGACTTATATCCAAACATCGCTTGTTGTCCAATTACAAATCTATATCCCAAATCTAAAGTAAACCAACTGGTAACATGAAATGCAAATCCGCCTCCAATTCCCGCATAAAGCGTAGTAGTCGAAGTTCCAGTTCTGATTTGTCTTAGTCCTATATTAGTATTACCTGCGGCTGTAGGCTCATCGGTTACATATCCTATTCTTGCTCCTACATTCAATCCTAAATATATCGCCATAAAAGGTCTTTTTATGGTATAAACGCTCTTTGTGGTTAGAGTATCCAATTCGCTCGACCTAACATGAAATAAATTCAAATCGTAGTAAATGCCCGCCGTTACAGTATGAATTGTGTTTCTCGTATTTGTTGTAAGAACTCTTCCGATATATTCCAATTCCACTCTAACAGGTATAGGAAAAGGCTCTTTTAATCTAAAAAGGTCAAATCCTACTGACACTCCGCCGCCAGCGTAATGATTCCATATCCTTCCGCTTGGATTTTCAGGGGAGTAAACTACTTTAGGAGCTATATAAATTCCCTCCAAATCGTATCCGTAAACTTTTGCGCCCTGATAAAAAATTGAGACTGTGATAAAAAGAATTGTTAAGATAAAACTTGTTCGTTTCATAATCGGTATCCTCTCCTTTGTATTTTTCTTTGAAATTAAGAAGCGCCGTGCTATTTAGCGATTATTCTTATACTTATAGTATAATACAAAATCTTTAAATAATCAAGCGTTTCATTAATTTTTTTACAATCTTTACCCATTTTTATCGGATTTTTTTAAAAATGTTAAATAATTTTTTTTATTTTATTATTATTTTTTATGATTTTAAGAGAAAAGCAAATAAATATTCCCAGAATTATATATTCCTTCATCCGTATATATTTGCCAGTCGGTAAGATTTTCCATACTATGAATGCCTCTGTCTCCTTCATGAATCCCAAGGTCTTTATAAGGTTCGTTTAATAAAGTGGCGTCAAAATAGCCTTCTTTAGTAAAATCATGAACCTCGAACCATAAATGTTCCAAGTCTTTATTCGATTTATTTTCTTTATATCCTAATTTTACCAAAAAAGAAATTTTATCGTCTCCTTTATTTTTATTTAATAATTCCAAAAAATATTCAATCTTTTCAAAAGCCGCCTCTCTCATTATTTCCGTTTCAAAACTGCTTAAAAGGAATACGGGATTGTCAGTAAGTTCTTTTTTAAAATAATCGAGAGTGTGATAATTTCCGTTTCCGTCTACCGCAATTAAAGCTCCAGAAGGATTATTATGAATGCCATCGTTTCTATCTTTAAAACCGCCCGAAAAATCTTTATCTATATTAAGTTTTTTCAAAGCGTTTTCCCAAGGAAGCCAGCAAACTTTCACTTTATAAGAAGGCGAAAATACGAAGCCCGATTCTGGAACTCCGTTTTGTATAAAAAGTTTTGCGCAAGTATTTAATAATTGTCCGTAAGCGGCGTTAGAATCTTCGACTCCTATTATTTCAAGTTCAATGCATCCCACTCTATAAAGTCCATGCGTATGAAACCAGTATTCTATTTTATCTGGATTCTTATCGTCATCGTATATCGCATGAATCGTATAAAGATAATCCAAAGACGGAGGAAGCGAAAAAGTGGAAGTATATTTCAGCCATTCTCCCGAGCGTGCGGTAAAGCATGAAATATCCAAAAAAATTGAAACATCCGCCGTAATGCTGTTGAGTAATTTTAACTGTCTTTGATAATCGGTTAAAGGAAAATTATTAAATATTGTCGAAATATGAATCGCATATTTGCATTTTGTCGCTTCTATATAGTCGCTTTCATGAACCGTATTAACAGAAAAAACTTCAGGCAAATTTTCCGTAACGCTCGCAGCTTCGATTAAAGCTATATAAAATATAAGTTCGTCATTGTTTTTAGATTCTTCATTTTCTTTATTATTCGTATCGCTTTCCATAACCATTGGCAAATATTGCAATTTTAGCGAAACTTCCCAAATTGATTTTTCTATTATATGTTTTTTATTTTCTTCAAATTCTATAATTATAAATTCATCCGATTCGTTTAATATTTCTTTCAATTCTTCTATTGTCATATTATGGTCGTATTCTTTTGAAAAAACCGCCGCCATAGAAGATTCTCTTTTTAGATTGTTATTCATTATTTATCCGTTTAATTTTATAAAGTTTAAATTTATGATAAAATAAAAACTTCTTTTTTGCAATAATTTTTAAATGATTTTTAAATGATTTTTAAAAATTAAATAAAATATAATCGAATAAAAAAATAATAAAGTATTTCATTTTTCTAAAAAATAATATAAAATATAAATATTGATAATCTTTTAACTAATCATTAAGGATTTTATTATGCCTAATACAAACGAAGATTATGTTGTGGAAATGCTCGGCATCACAAAAAGATTTAAGGGAATAACGGCAAACGACAATATTACCCTGCAATTGAAACGAGGCGAAATACATGCTTTGCTCGGCGAAAACGGAGCGGGAAAATCGACTTTAATGAGCGTCCTATTCGGGCTTTATAAACAGGAAGAAGGAATCATAAAAGTTAACGGAAAAGAAGTTAATATCGACAATCCTAACACGGCAAACGCTTTGGGAATAGGAATGGTTCATCAGCATTTTAAACTCGTCCATAATTTTACCGCTTTGGAAAATATTATACTTGGAGTTGAAACTGTTAAAAACGGAATCTTGCAAATGGAAGAGGCGAGAAAAAAAGTCTTGGAATTAAGCAAAACTTACGGACTCGAAATTTATCCCGATTCTTTGATTAGCGATTTAACCGTTGGAATGCAGCAGAGAGTGGAAATATTAAAAATGCTTTATAGAGAAAACGATATACTTATATTTGACGAACCTACCGCAGTTTTGACGCCGAACGAAATTGAAGAATTAATGAAAATAATGAAATCTCTAACTAAAGAAGGAAAATCAATATTATTCATAACTCATAAATTAAACGAAATAAAAGAAGTCGCCGACAGATGCTCGGTTTTGCGAAAAGGAAAATATATAGGAACTATAGATGTAAAAGACGCCACAAAAGAAGAAATGTCCGAAATGATGGTTGGAAGAAAAATATCTTTAGTCGTTGAAAAAAGCGAAGCGAAACCTAAAGATGTAATTTTATCGGCTCATGATTTAAATATAAAATCTCATAAAAGCTCAAAGAATATTATTAAAAATGTTTCTTTTGAAGTGAGAGCGGGAGAGATTGTCTGTATCGCTGGAATTGACGGAAACGGACAGAGCGAATTAATTTACGCGCTTACGGGATTGATGGAATTAAATTCTGGAAACATAAAATTAAAAGGACATGATATTACGAATTTAAGCATAAGAAAAAAAACTTTAAATGGAATTGGGCATATTCCCGAAGACAGACATAAATACGGTTTGGTTTTGGATTATACTTTGGGAGAGAATTTGATTCTTCAAACTTATTTTACCGAAAAATTCCAAAATAACGGATTCTTAAAATTTAAAGAGATGGAAAATTATTCAAAATCTTTAATAGAGAAATTCGATATAAGAAGCGCCGAAGGATTCAAAACTATAGCGAGAAGTATGTCGGGTGGTAATCAGCAGAAAGCGATTATAGCGCGAGAAATTGACAGAGAACCCGATTTACTTATAGCAGTTCAGCCGACGCGCGGACTCGATGTTGGAGCGATTGAATATATACATAAAGAACTTATTAATCAGCGCGATAACGGAAAGGCGGTTTTGCTCGTTTCTTTGGAACTTGATGAAGTAATGAATTTAAGCGATAGAATACTCGTTATGTTCGAAGGCGAAATAGTGGCTAATCTTTATCCTAACGATTTAACTGTAAACGAACTCGGACTTTATATGTCGGGTTCAAAGAGAAGCGCGTAAAAGGAGCAGACAAAATGAAAAACCGAATAATTAATATACTTGAAAAAGACGGTTTCGTTAAAATATTTTCTTCGTTTCTTGCAATAATAATAGGACTTTTGCTCGGACTAATAATACTTCTTATAAGCAATTATAAAGACGCTTTACCAGCTTTTATGACAATACTTGCGGGCGGATTTTCGGGCGGAAGCAGAGGAATGGGACAGGTTATTTATACGGCTACTCCTTTAATATTAACGGGGCTTTCGGTTGGTTTCGCTTTCAAAAACGGACTCTTTAATATAGGAGCGCCAGGACAATTTATAGTCGGAGCTTACGCGGCGGTTTTAGTCGGAGTTAAATGCGTTTGGCTTCCAGCGGGACTTCATTGGATTTTGGCTTTATTCGTTTCTTTTATTGCGGGCGGTTTATGGGCTTATTTACCCGGACTTTTGAAAGCAAAATTCAATGTTAATGAAGTTATCTCAAGCATTATGATGAATTATATTGGAATGTATCTGGTTAATTATTTGGTTACTCTCACGGTTTACGATGTTTTAAAAAATCAGTCTCAAAATATTCCTCCTTCTGGCACAATTCCGACAATGGGATTAAACGCGATATTTAGAGGTTCGAGCGCAAACGGAGGATTTTTTATAGCGATAATAATGGTAATAATAATTTATATAATTCTTTCAAAAACTACTTTCGGATTCGAGCTTAAAGCCTGCGGACTTAATAAAGAAGCGAGTAGATACGCGGGAATAAACGAAAAAAGAAATATAATTTTATCGATGGTTATAGCGGGAGCTTTGGCGGGACTCGGCGGCGGTTTATTATATTTATCGGGCGTGGGAAAACATATTGAAGTTGTAGACATTTTGGCGGAAGAAGGATTTATGGGAATTCCTATAGCTTTACTCGGTTTGTCGCATCCAGTCGGAATATTGATAGCGGGAATATTTATCGCTCATATAACGGTTGGAGGATTCTATATGCAAATATACGATTTTACTCCAGAGATTATAGAAATGATAATATCGTCTATAATTTATTTTAGCGCGTTCGCTTTGATGTTTAGAAGCATTGTAGGATTTATTTCCAAAAAACTTAAAAAAGAAAATTAAAAAAATTAAAAAGGATAATATATGGAAACGATTTATTTTTTAGTTCAGCAGACAATGTTATTTTCAATTCCTCTTTTGCTTGTCGCTTTGGGCGGAATGTTTTCGGAAAGAAGCGGAGTCGTTAATATAGCTTTGGAAGGAATAATGATTATAGGAGCTTTCACGGGAATATTTTTTATAAGCAGATTTGGAAATTTATTTTCTCCGACTATAACTTTATTTATTGCAATAATAATTTCGGCTTTATCGGGTTTAATATTTTCTTTGCTTCATGCATACGCTTCGATTAATATGAGCGCGGACCAGGTTATAAGCGGGACTGCCTTAAATATATTTGCTCCAGCTTTTGCAATATATGTTACGAGGGCGATTCAAGTAGTTCAGCAAATTTCTTTTGTAAATAATTTTAGAATAGAATCAGTTCCGATTTTGGGAAGCATTCCGATTATAGGAAATTTATTATTTAAAAACGCATATATAACCTCATATTTGGGATTCGTTATTTTAATTTTGTCATGGTTTGCGCTTTATAAAACGAGATTCGGTTTAAGATTAAGAAGCTGCGGAGAGCATCCTCAAGCGGCGGATTCGGTTGGAATCAATGTTTATAAAATGCGATATTTTGGAGTTGCAATTTCTGGAGCTTTGGCGGGAATCGGAGGTTTGGTATTCGTTATTCCAACTTCAACAAATTTTAACGCCACAGTCGCTGGATACGGATTTTTGGCTTTGGCGGTTTTGATATTCGGACAATGGAAACCTATGCGAGTTCTTTATGCTGCTTTCTTTTTCGGATTAATGAAAACTTTGGCATCCGCTTATTCGGGAATTCCTATACTTTCAAATTTGCCGATTTCAAACAGCATATATAAAATGATTCCTTATATAACCACGATAATAGTTCTGGCTTTTACCTCAAAAAACTCTCAAGCTCCAAAGGCTTCGGGTTTGCCTTATGATAAAAGTATGAGATAAAATATTATAAGAATTTTATCATAAAATTTATTTAAAAATTTATTTAAATTTTTTCTTAAATGTTTTTATGCGATTTCCGAAAATATATAAAAATACAAATTATACTTTATGGAGTTAAAAAATGTTGAAAAAATCTTTAATTATATTTTTGTCATTAATTTTACTTTCTTCAATTTTTGTAATATCTTGTGGTAAAGACGAGCAAAATGTAGAGGACGATTATATAAGTCAGATAGAACAGGAATATCAGCAGTCGACAAATCAGCAGGATGTAGTTTTGGAATCGAATAATTTTGAATCGAATCAATTTCAAGACAATTTGCAAGCTAATAATAACAATAATAATTTTAATCAAAGTTTTGAAAGTAGACCCGTTCCGTCTACGCCCGTTAGAACTTCCAGACCAGTAAGAAGAGGACCGAGAAAAGCCACGATAAATACTTTTTACAGTCCTTGGGCTCCTACGCATAGAACGGACCCTTTAGTAATTAGAGAGATAAGAGTTATGATTGCAAATAAAGAATATACGAGAGCGAGAAATTATATTGATAATTTGGATTTGAATAATTTGCCTGCGGGAGTAGATTTGGGACAGATTTATCAGTTTAAGGGAATAGTTCATTATTTTCTTTCAAAAAACAATAGAAACAATATTTCTTTAGCGGATGCGGCATTTAAAAATGTTATGAATAATACGAGCATAGAAAAATTTAAACCGCTTTCTTTATTGTGGAACGGAATGCTTTATCAAACTTATTCTACGGATATGAGCCAGTTGCAAAGTGCGGTAGATATGTTCGATAGAATTATTAACGAATATCCAAGCACGAGATTCGCAAACGACGCGACTTTCTATAAAGCCGTTACGCTAAAAAAGATGGGAAGACCTGAAAACGAATATAACGATTTATTCTTATCGGTAAGACGCGGAGGATTTGCGGACACTTTAGTTTTCTCTCAAGTCGTTAATGATTATGTATCGGCAAACAATTTGGTAGATAGAGAATTATTAAGATAATATTTATAATAGATAAGGTTTTCATTTTTAATATAGGCAGGGTTTAAAAGCTCTGCCGTTTTTATTTTATAGCGCATTATTTTTTTTAATTTGGATTTCTTCACTTACAAAAGGCGGGTTTTAGTCTCGTTCGTAATAATAATTTTTTGTAATTAGAAATTTTTATTTGTTATTACGACTTACTTTTGTTTGTCATTGCGAGCCGATTTATCGGCGTGGCAATCCACTTAAATAAAATTTGATTTTTAAATTCAACTTTATTAATTTTGGATTGCTTCGGCAGTAGCCTCGCAATGACAGATTAATTAAAAATTTCAATGACATAATTTTTTTATTTTAAACTATTGACAAATTTTTAATCCATGCTATACTTCATTAAAATAATTAAAGTTAATAAACTATGAACTATAAAAACATCATAAATAAACAATACTGTAATTTTGTTAAGCAAAGCAAAGCAAAGCAAAGCAAAGCAAAGCAAAGCAAAGCCTGTATTGTATCTTTTAATTAATAATTATTTTAAATTTCTATTTCAAAAATATTTTTTAAATTTAGTTAAATCTTTTTTAACTTCAATTAATTTCTTAATTAAAAAGGTTGTCATTTGTCAAAGTAGTATAGCAATGGCAGTTGAAACAAGGAGATAAAAAATGTATAAAAAATTAACATTCACAATTATTTTAATTTTAAGTTCTATAGTGGCGTCTTGCTCTAATCAGAATTCATTTCAAAATTCATTATTAAGTTATGAACATTTAAGCAGTATTAATTATAAAGGCGAAGATGGTGATACCTCTTTAATCTCGGCTTCATATAATGGAGATTTGGAATTGGTAAAATATTTAGTAGACAACGGAGCGGATATTAACAATAAAGATAAAGACGGCGATACCGCTTTAATGTTAGCTTCATATAGAGGACATTCGGAAGTGGTTAAATATTTAATAGAAAACAAAGCCAATATTAATAACAGAAATAAATATAATTTGACAGCTTTAATGTATGCTTCATACAATGGACATTTGGAAGTAGTTCAGTATTTAATAGAAAATGGAGCTAATATTAATGATATAATGGAATATGACGGCAGAACTGTTTTAATGAGAGCTTTAGAAAATAATATAGAAATAGTTAAATATTTAGTAGAAAATGGAGCGGATGTTAATGCTAAAAATAAAGACGGCGATACCGTTTTAATGAGAGCTTCAGAATATGGAAATATAGATATAGCTAAATATTTAGTAGAAAACGGAGCGGATGTTAATGCTAAAAATAAAGAAGGCGATACGGCTTTAATTATGGGAGCTTCAAAATTAAATGTGGTAGTTTCAGGCTATGAAAATATAGAAATAGTTAAATATTTAGTAGAAAATGGAGCAGATGTTAATTCTAAAAATAAAGAAGGCTGTACCGCTTTAATGGAAGCTTCATATGATGGAGATTTTGAAGTAGTTAAATATTTAGTGGAGAACGGAGCAGATGTTAATGCTAAAGATAATATCGGCTGGACTTCTTTAACATATGCTTCAGCTGAGGAGATAAGAAAAATATTATTGGAAGCGGGCGCTAAATAGATTGCCACGCCTCACGCTGTGTGCCTACGGCAACGGCTCGCAATGACAGTTGGAAAAAATTAAAATTAAAATTTTTTTATAATTAGATTAAACAAGGAGAAAAACAATGTATAAAAAATTAAGTTTTATAATTATTTTAATTTTAAGTTTTGGAATAATATCCTGTTTTATGCAGAATTCATTTAAACTAAAAATTGATAGTTATGAATATGTAATAACCACTAATAATATTAATGATACATTTAAGGCTATTATAGATAATAATATATACGACATGACGCCTTTAATATACGCTTCATTTTCTGGAAATCTTCCGCTTGCTAAATTTTCAATA